>MPMZ01000108.1 GCA_002238765.1 Nitrospira sp. bin75 | reverse complement strand
CCGCAACCGTTTCCCGGTCACATGACGCACCTGGCTGGACCATCGAAGGCCGTGAAGGAGAAGTCTACGACAGCCCGAACCACGCCATTCAACACCTTGAGGAAGAAAGCCTCGAAGCCCACGAAGCTCTCGACGACCTCACTAACAGCGACGATGACGCCCTCACAGTCGCGGCCAAGAATGCAGGCCAACAACCCGCCGCTCTCTTTAACTCACCAGCGGCCGAAGCCCATCTCTTTCCCTACCGCCACGACGCCCGTTCCACCAATCGTCTGGTCAAGCGTTACTTCCCCCATCAAGACACCGATATCGTCAAGCGACGAGACGGCGAATGGGTCATACAGCTTACCCCCATCATGCCGGCGACCGAGCTCACGACCGTCAAGTACCTTTCCTCCAGGGACCTCGAAGAATTGCAAGCCCGCGATAAAGCCTCCCTCTGTGGCACGTCGCCGGCTGCCCGCGCCCTCAAGGGCACCCGCATCCAGGAACACCCCCCAAAGCCCTACGGCGAACAAGCCCCCTTCTTGACCTTGACCTTGAAGAATGAAACGACCGGCGATATCTGGACCCACGCCATCGGCCAACAGGACGCCTCAGCCCTCTCTGAATGGTGGGCAGAGCAAAGCGAATACCAACGCCAGGATCTGCCCTACGAAGTCGAAGAAACCGTCAGCCGCATCGTCGCGGCCTACGCGGAACATGACAATGAAGACGACCCCCGCATGCTCCGGCCGGCGACGGAAAAAGAAATTCACGCCTACCTGATGAAGCAAAGCGGCGTCGTCAACGTCTACTCCGACGGCGCCGTCGTCCGCTGCTCACGTCTGAGCGACAGCGGACACGGGTTACTCACCTGGGAACACAGCCGGCTTGACCAATGGACAGTCACCATCGAAGGCGGCCACACCTGGCTCCGTGGCCCGAATAACCTGGGCTGGATCATCACCAATGAAGCCGTCAGCACGAAATAGAAAAGGAGAATCCCATGACCGATATTGCTTCCACGATCACGGATGAAATCCTCGACAAAGACGAGAGCCTCGAGAAGATCCGCGGCGAAGATGCCGCCAAACGGCGCAAGATCAAGCTCGATGTCAGCGCCGCCAAGATCGCCAGCCTGATACCATTCACGCTGCTGCCCGATGGCTTGACGCCCTATGCACTCAACGCCATCTGCTTCGAACCGGCACCGGAGGGTGGCGTCCTCATCATCGCCACCAATCGCCACAGTATTGCCATTCGGCACGATCCGGACGGCCTCCTCACCACCCACGACGAGAAACCTCTCCTCATCAATCCCCGGGCTGGCCAAACCAAAACACTTCATCCGGTCTTTGCGGGACTTCAAAACTCTAAGCCGTACTCCTCCGTGCGGCTCATCATCAAAGACGACAGCATCACCCAACACGACGGCCGGCCGGGAACCTACGCCCTGGAGCCGCTTCTCCACACCGAAGGCGGCACGTTCCCTAATTGGCGCGGCATCATCAAACCCTTTCTCAAGGCCAAGCCCTACCACGCCACGGCCGCGTTCGCCGCCAATATCCTGGCCCGTTTCGACTTCCAGCCGAAACAAAAAGCCGAAGAAACCCACGCGGTCCTACTCTGGCAGGAACCCCAAGCGGACCCCATCGAACCCAACCTCTCCCCCATCTTTGTCACGAGCTCCTACCCTGCCAGCGCCGACATGATCGGCGCCTTCATGCCCATCAACGCCAACCACCAGAAAGACGCATCCAACCTCATCACTCCTCCCCGCAACTGGGTCGCCACCCTCCAGGACGCTGACCCTGCAAAACCGTCCACCGCTCATTCAAACGGCAAAATCGCCGCGTAATTCCTCCACTTCGCGCGGGGGCCCCAAGGGGCCTCCGTGACCGCCTCCCCGTTCACCGGATATCGTCAGCGGCATCACCACCACTCAATACCTCTGGTGTCCGTCTGCTCTTGCATCACACGCTTGTCTCCCTTGGCTTTCGCTCTGCTCACCGGCCGCGTCTGCAAAGGCCGTGCCTTGCTCTGTGTTTCAGTCACTATGGCCTTGCTGATCGGCGCGGCCGGGCGCCGGCACTCTCCCTCGCTTCCCTCTCCTTGTCCGTGTCTGTCCCGACCTCCTGCATTCGTGAGAGGTCGATTCATTCACACACTTCAAGGAGATACATCATGCAAGCACTCATTCAACCGGCCACCACACAAGCCACCGTGCTTCACTGCACATGCCCCTGGGCGCCAATGCCTGACTGTCCGGCTCACAGCGTGCACGAACACACGTCCCGTCGTCATCGTTCCCCGCAGCCGCGCTCAAATGAAATGGCGGTCTGCGCGGAGCCGCTCTGCCGGGGCTCATACATCAACGACGATCACCCCCAACAGCTTTGCCCGGGCTGCCGCGACTAGCATCGCGGCCTTCCGGCCTTTTGAACCCCCCCGTCGCCCCAGGGCGCCGGGGGGCTTCTTTTTTCCTTTGCTCTCCCCCCTTCTTCTCCTCCTTCCCGCTCGCGTTCCTGGCCTTCTCCTCTTGGCGAAAGGCCAGACGCTCACTCACTTCCAAGGAGGCACTCCATGAGAGGAGAGCTACACATTTACCGACCCAATGAATCCGGAGAGCTCAAACTCAATGAAATCCTGGAAGAAGGTCCGGACGCCACTGCCTGGCGCCTCGACCGCGTCGGGCATACCACGCCGATGGCCTGGTTTCACGTTCCTCCCGACTGTGAGCAATGTGCCTTCATCATCCAGGAAGAAGGCGACGAGAATGGGCAATGTATCGAGTGCTACGTCGCACACCAGCGATCGCATCCTACCCCAAGCGATCACTGACCACCTCCACATCACCAGAACGCAC
>MPMZ01000107.1 GCA_002238765.1 Nitrospira sp. bin75 | reverse complement strand
TCGCAACCGTTTCCCGGTCACATGACGCGCCTGGCTGGACCATCGAAGGCCGTGAAGGAGAAGTCTACGACAGCCCGAACCACGCCATTCAACACCTTGAGGAAGAAAGCCTCGAAGCACACGAGGCACTCGACGACTTGAATGACGGCGAAGACGACGCCCTCACCGCCGCGGCCAAGAATGCAGGCCAACAACCCGCCGCTCTCTTTAACTCACCAGCGGCCGAAGCCCATCTCTTTCCCTACCACTACGCCGCCCGTTCCGCTAATCGTCTGGTCAAGCGTTACTTCCCCCATCAATACACCGATATCATCAAGCGACGAGAGGGTAAATGGGTCATACAGCTTACCCCCATCATGCCGGCGACCGAGCTCACAACCGTCAAGTACCTTTCCTCCAGGGACCTCGAAGCATTGCAAGCCCGCGATAGAGCCTCCCTCTGTGGCACGTCGCCGGCTGCCCGCGCTCTCAAGAGCACCCACATCCAGGAACACCCCCCAAAGCCCTACGGCGGACAATCCCCCTTCATGACCTTGACCTTGAAAAATGAAACGACCGGCGATATCTGGACCCACGCCATCAGCCAACAGGACGGCTCCGCCCTCTCTGAATGGTGGGCAGATCAAAGCGAATACCAACGCCAGGATCTGCCCTACGAAGTAGAAGAAACCGTCAGCCGGATCGTCGCGGCCTACGCGGAATCCGAAAATCAAGACGACCCCCGCATGGTTCGGCCGGCGACAGAACAGGAAATTAAGGCCTATTTGATAACCCAAGACGGCGTCGGCCATGTCTTCCTTGACGGCCCCTTCGTGCGTTGCCAACGCTTCAGCGACAGCGGACATTCACTTATCACCTGGGTACACAGCCAGGCTCACGAATGGACAGTCACCATCGAAGGTGGACACACCTGGCTTCGTGGCCCGAATAACCTGGGCTGGATCATCACGAACCGCACCACCTCCACGAAATAGAAAAGGAGCATGTTATGAATGACCTTGATTCCACCACCACCGTTACAATCGCCGACAAGGACCAGATCCTTGAAAAGATTCGCCTCGAAAATACCGAGCGCCGGCGCCAGATCTCCCTTCGCGTCTGCGCCCTCAAGGTCGCCAGCCTCATCCCGCTCACCGAACTTCCCGATACCTCCTCTTGCAGATGGGCCACCAATGCCCTCTGCTTCGAGCCGGCGCCCCACGGAGGCGTCCTCATCATCGCCACGAATCGCCAAAGCATTGCCATCCGCCACGATCCGGACGGCACCATCACTACCCCCGACAACAAACCCCTTCTCATCAGCCCTCGGGCCGGCCAAACCAAAGCCCTCCACCCCGTCTTTGCCGGGCTTCAAAATCCCAAGCCCTATTCCTCGCCTCAACTCGTCGCCAAAGACGACAGCATCACCCAGGAGGGCGGACGGCCAGGAACCTATGCCCTCGAACCTCTGCTCGTCACAGACGGCGGGACCTTTCCGAAATGGCCTGGCATCATCAAGCCCTTTCTCAAAACTCAACCCTACCGGGCCGGCGCGGCGTTTCCCGCCAACATCCTGGCCCGCTTCGACTTCCACCCGAAAGCCAAACCCAATGAAGCCCATGCCGTCCTGCTCTGGCAAGAACCCCAGGCAGATCCGACCGAGCCCAACTTCTCTCCCATCTTCGTCACGAGCCCCTACCCTGACAGCGCCGACATGATCGGCGCCTTTATGCCAGTCCACAACAAATGTTTCACGGAACCCACCGCCCTCGATCTCGTCACTCCCCAACGGCACTGGATCACCCACGTCCACTCCTCCGATCACGAACTTCCCGCTTCCGCTGATTCCAACGGCCAACTCGCAGCGTAACTCCTCCACTTGGCGCGGAGGCCCTCCAGGGCCTCCGTGACCGCCTCCCCGCCACACGGAAGCGCCCTCGGCATCACCAGCCCTCCATCCCCATGGTGCCCGTCTGCTCTTGCATGACCCGCTCATCGCTCTTGGCTTTCACTTTCCTCACCGGCCGCGTCTGCAGAGGCCGTGCCTTGCTCTGCGTTTCAGGCACTTTGGCCTTGCCCATCGTCGCGGCCGGCCGCCGGCCCTCTCCCTCGCGACTCTCCTTGTCCGTATCTCTCTCGCCCTCCTGCATTCGTGAGAGGTCGATTCATCTACTAACAACCAAGGAGATACATCATGCAAACAACCATTCATCCAGCCACCCCAACAGCCAACGGGCTTCACTGCACATGCCCCTGGGCGCCAATACCTGACTGTCCGGCTCACAGCCATCATACAAATCCACGCCCGCGGTATCGTTCTCCACGCCCGCGAGTCAATGAAATCGCGGTCTGCGCGGAACCGCTCTGCCGGGGATCATACGTCAACGACGATCACCCGCAGCAGCCTTGCCCGGGTTGCCGCGACTAACATCGCGGCCCACCGGCCTTTGAAGCCCCCCGTCGCCCATGGCGCCGGGGGGTTTCTTTTTTCCTTTGCTCTCCCCCCTTCTTCTCCTCCTTCCCGCTCGCGTTCCTGGCCTTCTCCTCTTGGCGAAAGGCCAGACGCTCACTCACTTCCAAGGAGGCACTCCATGCGAGGAGAGCTACACATTTACCGACCCAATGAATCCGGAGATCTCAAACTCAATGAAATCCTGGAAGAAGGTCCGGACGCCACTGCCTGGCGCCTCGACCGCGTCGGGCATACCACGCCGATGGCCTGGTTTCACGTTCCTCCGGACTGTGAACAATGTGCCTTCATCATCCAGGAAGAAGGCGACGAGAATGGGCAATGTATCGAGTGCTACGTCGCACACCAGCGATCGCATCCTACCCCAAGCGATCACTGACCACCTCCACATCACCAGAACGCAC
>MPMZ01000106.1 GCA_002238765.1 Nitrospira sp. bin75 | reverse complement strand
GTGGCCATCGGGGATATCCAATTGCTTGATGATATCACTCGCCGTGGCCTGGTCGCCGAGTTCAAGCGTCGCGGTTTTGTTGACCGCGTTTTCGGGCAGGAATTTCCGCAGGGTGGCAAAGAGCTTGATGGATACGGTCATGGAACTTCCTCTCGATTTCATACAAAGGGTAAATGCTTGTTTTGCAGATGGTTATGCATGTCGAGCCTTACCGGTGCAATGGTGAAACCCGACCGTTAACATAACGGCAAAATCACGGTTCAAGTCAAGGAGAAAATGGAGCTAGGGGTGAAGTGGTGGTAAGGTATTGACGAGTTAGTTTTAACTTCGCATTATTTGTATTATGAATTATAACTTCAATTCCCCAAACAACGGAGAAGCATCCAGACTTTGCCTGAGTGGCCTGATTGAGGACCTTCGCAAACGTTTGGTCGACACCGGCTTTCGGAACCGATTAATCCACGTCAATCGCAATGCAAAACGTGCCAACGTCGTCAATATTGTCCACGAACGCTCAAACGACATTTACGACCTGTTGTGCTTAAAGGAGCGTAAGTTGCGCTTTAGAGCGTTGGGTGAGGATGAAGAGGATCTAGAGCAGCGTGACGTGCTGCTATTGTTGGACAATAAGGTCGACGAGGCGAGGCGTCGTGATGCCTACCTGGAGACGGAACTCGGTCCTCAAGCACTTGAAAAGCGTCTTCTAAAACTGAAACACGACTCCGATATCGCCGAGGAAGAACAAGGGGCCAACTTCCTGTTCTTGGCGTTAGGTTTTCTTCGCTGGTACGAGGACGGTAAATCCGAAGTTCTACGTGAGTCGCCACTGGTGCTACTGCCCGTTCAGCTTACGCGCCTTCAGCGCGGATTTACCTTCAGTTTGACCATGCGCCCCGACGAATTGACAACCAACCTACCTTTGCAGGAGCGGCTCAAGGGAGATTTCGGGATCTTGCTGCCGGAGATCGACGACAACGAAGACTGGACCCCGGAGGTCTACTTTGACAAAGTCGCTGAAATCATCCAGGGAAAGGAGCGCTGGGGCATCGAGCAAAACGGTATGCAACTTGGCTTCTTCTCGTTTGCCAAGGCACTGATGTACCGTGATCTGGTCGAAGAAAACTGGCCCGAAGACTGGCTGACTAGTAACCCACTGGTTCAACGCCTTCTTGACACAAATCGGGAATTTGATAACCCACCCCTTAGATTCGAACCTCAGGACCGCCTCGACGAACTCCTCGATCCCAAGGAGATTATCCATGTGGTGGAAGCTGACGCTTCGCAAGCCAAGGTGATCGAGGAGGTACGATCCGGCCGGGACCTTGTCGTCCAGGGCCCCCCCGGGACCGGTAAGTCGCAAACTATCGCCAACATTATAGCCACAGCCGCTCATGACCGGAAGACTGTCCTTTTCGTAGCCGAGAAGATGGCTGCGCTGAAGGTGGTGCACGATCGGCTCGTGAAAGTACAACTCGGCGATCTCTGCCTCGAGTTGCACTCACGAACTGCCAACAAGAAGGCTTTCTATGGAGAATTGAACAACACACTCAATGCCGGTCATGCTGTACCGGAAGTTACCAACAATCCGGAGGCACTAGTCCAGGTTCGGGATAAACTCAACGCCACCGACAACATCCTCCATGTTAAGCTTGAGGGGAAAGATTACTCACCGTTTGAAACAATCGCGGTGTTGTGCCGCTTCCTCAGTGAGAACGTACCACCGCCCAGACTGGATTCGGAAGCATTGGCGGAACTGACTAATGAGGATAGAGACACAATTAGAAAAACTGTGCGAGCGTTCGCCGAGTCATTGGAAGACGTCGGTCAACCTCAAGAACACCCTTACTTCAGTGTGCAGAATCTCGATTTGCAGCCAACCGACTTGAACCGCCTCGAACTTGAGTTAAAAAAAGCACGAGACTCGGTCATGGCGTTAGTTGAAACAGCTGGCCCTATTGCACAACTGCTGGGGATGGAGTCGCCGATTGATCTAGAAACGACGAAGCAGCTTGAACTGTGTGTCAAGATGGCCGGGGAAGCTCCTGAGGATGTACAGGAGCATGCTAGTATATTCGCTGCATGTACGGACTTCCAGCGGCTGATGTTTGGGCTAGGGTTGTTCAAAACATGGAGGGACGCACGGAACGCAGCTGAATACAAGTTTGTGGATACGGCTTGGGATACCCCGGTTGAGGAAATACGACTTCGTATCGTAGCCGGACTAGGCTCCGGACTCCGCACACTCCTTGAGCGCTGGTTTGGCAAGTACCGCAGTGCATCGATTCAGTTCGCTACGTTGCTAAAGGAGAATCTGCCACAGGCTCCGGATGATCGTCTTGCGCTAGTGGACACGCTCCTAGACGTGCAGAAAAAGCGGAGGTCATTGGAGGAGGAAGAGGACTGGCTTTCAACTTCGCTTGGGTCGTGTTGGCGGGGACGACACAGCGACGTAGAAACACTGATTGAACTTGGGACTTGGGTAGCAGATCTGGAGAGGGTGTTAAGTCAATTAGGGCGTCCTTTGGATTGCGAGACGGTTATTGCCGTGTGCAAACTAAAGAGCAATGCGGAGGCCCTGCATAACCGCCTTAAGGAAGAGCGTGAGAAGGTTCGAAGTAGCAAGCATGACGTGGAACTGCGACTGGGATTTAGCCTTGATTCGACAAAAAAGAGGGGGTTTATCACCTTTTCGAGGGAAGTATTTACTGGCGTAAGGCCTTTTTTTTCAATATATTAAGAGGGTGTCCAAGCAGATATCTGCTACCTCTTTCAACCGAAAAAGAAAGGCCCCTGCCAGTGAGACGAAAGAAAAAGGATTTGCACGCGCGCGTCAATGGCAATCTGGAGATCGATTTCACCTCCGAA
>MPMZ01000105.1 GCA_002238765.1 Nitrospira sp. bin75 | reverse complement strand
CTTACAAAGGGGAGGGAAAAGAGAGCCCTTCTTTCTGGTTCCCACTTTGTGGGCAGTTCCTCATTCTGTCAACGAATGACTGAACACATACAAGGATGACGGAAGGGGGAATGCGGGGATGATAAAAGGGTCGGCGCGAGGTGGCTTTCAGTGCCTTATTCACCGGTGTTGGTGGTCATGCCTGACTCATGTGTTCAGGGTGTCGATCCATTTCTTCTGTGACAGTACATCAACCGCAAGCGCAATTTGACGCCGCGAAAATTGCTTCTTCCGGTCATTCCAGGCGTAGGTGCGTTGCACCACATCATCCAGGGTTTTGGCTTGTTCTTTGCTGGCGAGCCAGTGGACCGTGGACAGAAGTTCCAGGCCGAATGAAGACTCGAATCCTTCGATGAGCTTAACGACTTTGTTGAAACGTTTGTGCGTTTCTGGGTGGCTTGCGAGAAAAGTGTGCGCCTCTTCAACGGCACCAGGCACCAGTTCCAATTGCTTGTCAGGCGCATCGCCCCCGTCGGCGTAACCGGAGATGAAATGGCCTTCAATTGTGTGCAGAAGGTGCCGCAGGTTCTCGGCATACGGTCCATACGGTGCCTCTTGATATTTTAGCCGTAACCGCTCGCCAGCCTCTTGCATGAAATACATGAGCTTGTGGACTTCCAGTAGCGTCACGAATGGGTCCAGCAGGCCCCGAAGGTAGCGATCCATCAGCCCGATCAACGCTGCTCGCGCCGGCGTCATATTTGGAACGGTACTCGAACTGTTGGCTCGTTCGTCTATCGGGCCACCGCCCGGCTCGAATATCATGACCTTGACGTCTTCGTATTCCTTTAGAGCCGTCTCTAAACGGGCACGCACCTCCGGCCAGTGCAATCCGCCCAGCCCGCTTCCGAGCGGCGGGATGGCAATCGAACGAATGCCATGAGAGCGGACCGCCTTGGCCAATGATACCAAACCGGATTCAATGTCCTCGATGCGACTCTTGCCTCGCCAATGCCGCTTGGTCGGAAAGTTGATGATGTAGCGTGGGAAAACCGTTCCCCCCGTCTCGAAGACGAACACGTGCCCAGGCTGCATCTCATTGCGTTTGCAGCGGGCAACGTAGGCGTTGTAGTTTCCGGGGAAGGCTTTTTTAAATTGAAGCGCGATGCCGCGCCCCATAACACCCACGCAGTTGACGCTATTGACCAGGGCTTCGGCTTCTTCGGCAAGAATATCGCCAGTCTTGTATTCGATCATTGTCGGGCACCTTTCCCTAGATCAGTAATACCAGTCCGGCTTGACTTCAACGGGTGGGCGATGGCGAGCCTCGCGCAGCACAAGCTGCACCTTAGCATAAATCTCTTTTGAATTGACAGCGATTCGCGACACCATCGCCCACGGGAATGAGTCCTGGACCAGGAATTCCGCCTGCTTGCCATCCTGGCACTGACGCCAGTCCGTGGCATGCACGGCGTCCCAGTCGATCTTGTCTAGGTCGGCGAGGTCGGCATAGTCGTCAAAGAACCGAGAGCCGGCATTTGACGTCGTAAATGCCCAACGCCGTTGCTGTCGCTCGGCCCAAACCACAGTCTGCCGCAAGTCTGCTTCCAGATGCACAATAGGGCCTTGTCCGCCGCGATAGTCCAATTCGGGATGGTTTGCCTTGTAGATGACGTAGAGCATGACGGCGCGCGGACAGAAATAGAACGGCACGCAATCGCCTACGCGCAAGCCTGAATGGCTATGCAAGGGATTCGTGAGACGCCGCTCTTTGATGCCGTTCATGCCGATTGTCGTGCCGCTTGACGTTCTTGTTGCCATTTTCGCGTCGCACCAGAGATAGTCGTCTGCTACGATGGAGGCGAGCCGGTCTATATGCATGATGTGGTAGATCTTCGGCTCGTCGGGTATTGGCATGATCACGTTTCAGAATTTCGAAGAGGATGAGCCAGCGGTATCGTCAAGAAGAGAGGTCACTCGAGATTTCTTATTGAACCGTTGCCTGGTGTCTCCACCGTGCGCGTGTCAAGTTTGCCAGTAACCACGGCGGCAATCAACCGCGTGCGGTATTCATGCAGCAATTCGATTGGCCGGTGGTGCGTCAGGTCGCTGCTTCCAGCGGCGAGAAAGAAACGCGCCATGAGATCGCGCGGCTACGACTACAAAAGACCAAAACAAAGGCAACGACGCTGGATCCTCGATTAAAGATGTCGAGGATGACGGAAAGAGGCAAAGACGATCTACCCCACCTGACCTCCCCTTACAAAGGGGAGGGACAAGGCGCGTTACCTCTTCTTGGACAGGCACGCAGGCGTGTCCCTACAAAACAAAGGAGGGAGGAATGCGCCATGAGATCGCGCGGCTAGGCAAGGGGCTTGACCTCCACGGCGAGCTTCAGGCCGACGCTCTCCAACACGGCCTCAAGGGTGGAAAAGCGAGGATTGCCCTTGCGGGACAGCGTTCGGTACAAGCTTTCACGGCTCAGTTGTGTTTCCTCAGCGAGTTGTCTCATGCCTCGGGCCTTTGCGACGTCGCGTAGGGCCAACAGGAAAACATCTGCCCCATTTTCAGATGCGTCCTCTAAGGCCGCGTTCAAATACGCTACGGTTTCTTTTGGGTCCTGGAGATCGTGAGAGAGGATCTCTTCGTAGGGAACGGTTCGTCTTGCCCTTACCAAGAGGGCTGGGTGGAATAGCGCCATGAGATGGCGCGGCTACGACTACAAAGAACAAAGACAAAGCAAAGACACTGGATTCCCGATTACAAACGTCGGAATTGTAAATGTTCAGCAATTCGTTGACAGAATGAAGGATGACTCACCCTATCATCTGGAGGCGAAGCCATGCGCAGAAATACGGAGGATAAGACGCTCTACCGCAACTATGTGAGCAAGTGGAAATT
>MPMZ01000104.1 GCA_002238765.1 Nitrospira sp. bin75 | reverse complement strand
TCAAGCACCGGTATACCCGACCGTATCGCCCGCAAACGAACGGGAAGGTGGAGCGGTTCTGGCGGACGCTGAACGACGACCTGATCGCGGGGACCACGTTTGGGTCCCTGGAAGAATTTCGGGACGACTTGGAGCAATACTTACTGTACTACAATGAGGGGCGCCCGCATCAGGCGCTCGACGGCAAAACCCCAAAACAAATCAACGAAACTTGTCAACGAATTACTGAACACATACAGGAATGACAGATAAATACAAAAGCAAAGACACTGGATCCGTCCCCGACATCCTTAATCGGGGATCCAGTTTATATTGTCGAGAATGACAGAAAGGGGAGGAAAGCAAGAACCACTGGATCCCCGATCAAAGCCTGTCCTTGACGTTTGCAATCGAGGTTCGGGGATGACAGGAAAAGGCTTTGTGTTTTGCAGCTGCGTCATCTTATGACGCTTGCCCCGCTCCGCACCCGCAACTCTGCCTCCGCACTCTCATAATCGCCCAAATGTGCGCTCATCAAACTCTTCCACAACTTTCCATGATTCGGCACGGAAAAATGAAGAAGTTCATGCACAATGACGTAATCCCACAGGCTCTGCTTGAGGTCTAACAGTTCGGCATTGAAATTAAGATACCCGTTCGTTGAGCAAGAGGCCCACTTATTTCGCATCGGGCGCACGCCCAGCCAAACGACGTCCACGTCCAATTTTTCGGCCCATGCCCTCACGCGTTCTTTAAAAACCCTCTTGCGCTCCATTTCACTCGTGCTCTAGATTCGATCGGCTTTGTCCAGAAGCGTAAACAGCTCATCCACTATCGTTGTCACCTTATCCGGGTCGTCAAACTCGGCAAAAATGGCGAACGTCACTTTCTGGCGCAGATCCCGTAACGCAGCTTCGCTCTTCTTCCAATCAGGATATTCCGCAAACGCCGCTTTTATCTTGCTGCTGACATTCTCAGCTTCCCCGACCCCCGCGTCCAGTAAGGTGTGATACACGAAAAACGTAAAGCCATCGAAACCCTTTGCTTGTTGTTCTTTCTTTCGCTCTTCATTCTTCCCAATCTCCTGCAAGAGTTCTTCCAGTACCTCGCTTGCCGTATTCTGGCGTCGTTCAAACTGCTGTTGTACAGCCCGAGCACGTTCAGCCATGGCCAACAGAAACGGATCATCACTGTTTTCTTCCGCAATCTTTTCTATGCTTTTTACAAGGTTGATGACCTTTATGCTTTCTCCGCCTTCTTTAGCCTTGATGACCTCTACCGTCGCGGCATCAATTTTCAATGACTCAATCGGCGGCGTGACTTCGTAAATGCGAATATGCTCCCGCACCAGTTCGTTTGTTTTGCGCTGAAACTCTTTATCCACAATGACATACCTGGTGTAAATTTTACGCACCGTGGCATAGATCTCTGAAAGTGTACGATACTCATCAATAAACGGCCGCAAAAACGCATCGGGGGAAATAATCTCGTACAGCATTTCAATTTCTTTATATTCCTTGAAAAAGACTTTACGGCGTTCAGGGTCGCGAAAATGCTCTATGAGCGCGTCAACGTCCTTGTCATCAAAATGCCGTGTGATCAGGCCAAGATAGGCCGGGGCTCGTTGCTCCATCTTGTTCTGAAACAACACCTTCAACAGCTTGAGATCTTTGACGATTGCATTGATCTCATCACTATCAAAGGCCAGCGCCTTTTCCAAATTATCAAACACACCCACGAAATCGAGCACAAACCCATGCGGTTTCACCATGCCGTGATCTTCGTTTTCATAGGGCCGATTCACCCTGGCAATCGCCTGCAACAAGGTGTGGTCGCGCATAGGCTTGTCCAGGTACATCGCGTAAAGCACAGAGGCGTCGAAACCGGTTAACAGCTTCTCGGTGACGATCAGAATCCTGGGTTGCTGCTCCAGTTTTCCAAACGCCTTTCGGACTTGCCGCTCCTCCTGTCTATCCAGGTGGAATGCCTTGAGCAGCCTGGAATCATTATTGTTCCCCGTGTACACAACCCTGGAATATTCCGGCGGCAGGTGCTCATCAAGCGCGTGCTTGTAATGGGCACAGGCTTCGCGGTCCACACCGACCAGAAACGCCTTGTACCCCAAAGGTTCGACGTTTTCCTTGTAATGCCTGGCGACGTATTCAGCGACCTGCTGTATGCGTTCATTGCCCTTGAGGAAATTCTTCAGGTTCACCGCCCTTTCAAGGATCCTGTTCAGTTCATCGATGTCGGCCACACCCTCGGCTTCGGCGAGAGAGAGAAACTCCTTGTCCAGCGTCTCGTGCGGGACGAGCATTTCGTTGGGGGCGAGCTGGTAGTAGAGCGGCAGCGTGGTGCCGTCCTCAATGCTGTCGGCGATGGAATACTTATGCAGGTAGCCCCGGTCATCCTCGCAGCCAAAAGTCTTGAAGGTACCTTTGCCATACACCGTCTTGTCCACCGGGGTGCCGGTGAAGCCGAGGTAGGTGGCATTCGGCAAACCGGCCATAAGAAAGTTACCCAAATCGCCGCCGGTGGTGCGATGGGCTTCGTCGATGAGGACGTAAATATTCGAGCGGGCGTTGAGATTCGCCGGCATGTCGCGGAATTTGTGAATCATCGTCACGATGATGCCCCGGTAGTCATCTCTCAATAACCGGTTGAGCCGGGCGATGCTGCCCGCGTGCTCCAGGTTGCCCAAGCCGAGTGCGGCAAGGTTTTTGAGCATCTGGTCTTCCAGTTCGTTGCGGTCGATCATCAGGATGACGGTCGGCTTGTCCGCCGTGGGTGCGCGGAACAGCAATTCCGCCGCCTTGATCATGGTGAAGGTTTTGCCGCTGCCCTGGGTGTGCCACACAAGGCCACGGGTGCGGTCAGGTGCAAGGGCGCGCTCGACGCTCGCCTCCACCGC
>MPMZ01000022.1 GCA_002238765.1 Nitrospira sp. bin75 | reverse complement strand
CCAAAGCATCGCATGGGTTATCAAGCCGATGCCCCTGCGCCCATTTCATGACGGCGCCGATACGTTGCCCTACTTTCAAGCCCTGATGATGTTTCGAGGTCCACAAGGGCGCAACTCTCGCATGAACCTCCTTGCTCGTGACCTGATCGACTCGCTGTTCTCCAATGGTCGGAAACGCATAGTCGTTCAGCGTCTGCTCCCACGATTGCAGGGGCTTGCCTCCATCCTTCCACGTCGGGGCATTGAGCGAAATCACGGACGCCGTCGCCTCTTGAAACGTCGGCACCTTCGCCTCATGCCGGGGCCTCAAGATGTTCTCACCGAGGGCCACTTTCCGCCGATTCTCGATAGCCAAGGTTCGGGCATCCTCAATAGTGATGACGGGATACCCCCCAAGCCCAAGATCATGCCGTTTTCCGTTGCCCACGATTCGTTGCCCCCAGGATTTGGTGCCGCCTTTGGACACCTTCAAATCCAAGGTGCGTTCGTCGGCATACAGGCCCACTGTTGTCGATTTCTCAATTCTACGGTTGGTCAAGGCCATGGTTCCCCCTCCCCGTAAGGTTGAATCTCTCTTGAAAATCCGTCACATTTTTTCACCGTTTTGTGTGGGAAAATTGAACGCGAAAGACAGGGTGGGAGATTCGAACTCAAACGTCAACATTCCAAACTCCTTTATTCATAGGCATTTTGGGACGCTATTGGAATATCTTGGACTGTGGGAAAAGAGAGATTGGAGCGGGTGAGGAGATTCGAACTCCCGACCAACGGCTTGGGAAGCCGATGCGCTACCACTGCGCTACACCCGCTCACGGTCGCAGAAGGGAATTCATTCTAGGCAGGGCGCGGAAGGCAAGTCAAGCGGACGGGGATCAACGGATTGTCGGGTTGCCCCGTTACCTGCCTATAGGGCTCTACCCCACCTGACCTCCTCTTACAAAGGGGAGGAAAAAGATGGACATGCCTTCTGTATTCCCCTCCTTTGCCTGCCCTGAGCGAAGTCGAAGGGTAAGGACGAGAACTTTTTCCGAAGAGGGAAAAGGCGGAAGGTAGAGGCAATTCGTAGGCCGGGCTATATCCGTACCTGCACCAGGGCATATTTCCGTTTGCCGATTTTCATTTGGTACGACTCGTTCGACTGTAGCGGCAGAACCGCAGTGCTGTCCTGGCAGCGTTCCTCGTTTACGACCACGGCGCCTTGCGCGATCAGGCGACGCGCTTCCCCCTTGCTGGGCAACAACCCCGTTCGCATGAGGAGATCCACCAGCCCGATCGAGGGATTGTTGGGATCTGAAAAATCCGCCGCCGTCAACGTGACCGTGACATCCGGTTGTTCGGGGAACTCCCGTTTCCGGAACTTCTGCTCGAAGTCTTCCTTGGCCTGTCGTCCGGCATCCGCTCCGTGGTACCGCGTGACCATGGCTCCCGCCAGGTCCAGCTTCGCCTCCTTGGGATGGCGTTGTTTGACCGCATCGAGATCTTCAGAGGTCAGCAGTTCATAGTACCGGAACATCAGGTCGTCGCTGATCGACATGATCTTGCCGAACATGTCCGAGGGCTCGTCTTCCAGGGCAATGGCGTTGCCGAAACTCTTGCTCATCTTCCGCACGCCGTCCGTCCCTTCCAGCAGAGGCATCGTGATGACTATTTGAGGGACCTGGCCCCAATCACGCTGAAGATCACGCCCCACGAGCAAATTGAACGTCTGATCGGTGCCGCCCAGTTCAACGTCGGCTTCGAGCGCCACGGAATCATAGCCCTGCACCAGCGGATAGAGAAATTCATGAACCCCGATAGGCTTCTGCTCCCGGTAACGCTTGGAAAAGTCGTCCCGTTCCAACATGCGCGCCAAATTGTAGTGCGAACACAATTCGACGATGTCCTGGGCACGCATGTCCCGCATCCAGCGGCTGTTGAACTCGACGCGCGTTTTCTCGGGATCCAACGTTTTGAAAATCTGCCGCTCATAGGTCTTGGCGTTGGCCAGGACCTGCTCCTTGCTGAGCACCTTCCTCGTTTCGGAGACACCGGTCGGATCACCGATCATGCCGGTAAAATCCCCGATCAAAAAGATCGCCTCATGCCCGAGTTCCTGAAAATGCCGCAGCTTCTGGATCAACACGATATGGCCCAGATGCAGGTCGGGCGCGGTGGGATCGAACCCGGCCTTCACCCGCAAGGGGCTCCCCTCCTTGAGCGAAGCCCTGACCCGGTCTTCGAGTTCACGCTCCTGGATCACGTCAACGGTGCCGCGCGTGATCAGGTCAAGCTGCCGTTTCAATTCTCGCTCTGACATCGGTTTGCTGTATCCCGCAAGAAAGAATCAGTCGTTCGACGAGGAACTTTTCGGATCAATATGAATATACGGCTCCAGTTGCGCAAACCGTTTCACGCCAATGCCTTTCACGTTTTGAATATCACGAATGGAGACGAATTTTCCATTCTCCTGACGATAGTGAAGGATGCGCTCAGCCAGGACCGGCCCGATCCCCGGCAACCGTCGTAGATCTTCCACCGAACCGCGATTAATGTCGACGGACACAACGTCGGCACCCGTCACGGGCTCCGGCGTCGGGAGTCGCTCAAACGCCCTGCCGGCCGGCTGCAAGGGTGGAGCTTCGGATTGCGTCGATTGGGACGGACTCTGCAACAGACCCGCAAAAGACAAAAACCCCACGGTCCCGGCAAGAAGCAGGAGTTTGACTCCGAATGAGCAGGCCGTCGGATATTGTCTGATTGACCATCTTCTCATCAGGGTCGTTTCCTGGCCACGTGTACAGCCCTGCCCTCGACGTCCTCGAATGCTTCCATCAAAGCTTCGGTATGCGTGGGGTGCGCGTGGATCATGCCGGCGACGTCCCGGGCCTTGGCGTTCAACTGCATGGCCAACGCCGCTTGATGGACCAAATCCGCCGCGTGCGTTCCCACCAGATGAGCCCCCAGCACGCGATCCGTTTTCGGGTCGGCCAGGATCTTCACCAACCCGACCGTGTCGCCGACGGCATGGGCTTTGCCCAATGCACTATACCGAAAGCGTCCTATATTTGGGACGATTCCCCTCTCACGAATTTGCCCTTCGGTCAATCCGACCCGCCCGATCTCCGGCAACGTAAAAATGCCTGCCGGCACCACGTCATAATTTATGGTTTTCGGATTCCCCACAAGGTTGTCCGCAGCAACCTTACCTTGTGCCGACGCGACGTGTGCCAACATCGCCTTCCCCACGACGTCACCGATGGCATACACGCCCGGCACGTTCGTTTCCAGATGGTCGTCAACTTCGATTTCGCCCTGGTCTCCAAGCTTGACGCCGGCTTCTTCCAACCCGATTCCATTGGTATTGCAGCGCCGTCCCACCGAGACGATGATCGCATCACATTCCAGCCGTTCTCCATCGGCCAACTCCGACGCAATGCCCGCGTCCGTCTTTGCAACGGACTTCACCGAGTTCCCGACGATGATACGCCCTCTCCGTTTCTTCAACTCACGTTCGATAAAAGCCGAGATCTCGTCATCTTCCGAAGGCAACACGCGGGGCAGAATTTCCACCACCGTTACTTGCGACCCCAACCCGGCGTACAGGGAAGCAAATTCACAACCTTCGATTCCCCCGCCGACGATGAGCAAGCGGTTGGGTATTCGTGGAATCTCCAGAGCTTCCTGACTCGTCATGATGTCGTGCCCGTCAACGGGAAACATCGGGAGCGCCTGCGACGATGAGCCCGTCGCGATGACGATGCCATCCGCCTGGACGGAGGTTTCAGCACCGTCGGCAAGGGACACCCTCACCGTCCGGTCGTTCACCAGCCGTCCCGTTCCCCGGACGTGCGACACGCCCCACTGTTTCAGCAGCGTGGCAATGCCGTTGACGAGCCCATTGACGACCCGGTTCTTTCTCGCCACCATTTGCGCCGGGTCATAGGTGGGGGGATTGGAGAGTTGCAGCCCGAGATCATGCGCCTTTTTCAGTTTTTCACCCAATTCGACGACCGACAGCAGGGCTTTGCTGGGGATACAGCCCCAATTCAGGCAGACGCCGCCGAGTGCCCGATTTTCAATTATCGTCACCCTGGCCCCGAGTTGGGCCGCGCGAATCGCGGCCACGTAACCGCCGGGGCCCGCGCCGAGGATGGCAATATGTTTGGGGGAAGGCATTAAGGGAGAGGCATTAACTCTGCGAGGAAAGAAATTCCTCATACTGCGAGGCCGTCATCAAGGCTTCAACGTCGACGGGGTCGGCCAATTCGATCACGGCGATCCATCCCTTCCCATAGGGGTCCTGGTTCAGGTATTCGGGATGGTCCTGCAATTCGTCGTTCACTTCCGCGACTTTTCCGCTGACCGGCGAGTACAGGCTGGATGTGGCTTTGGTTGATTCCACCTCGCCTATTTCCTGGTTTGCGGTCAATTCGGTATCGACTTTCGGCAGGTCCACGAAGACCACGTCACCCAGGGCGTCCTGCGCAAAGTCGCTGATCCCCAGCGTCACCCGCTGTCCGTCGAGCCGCACCCACTCGTGTTCTTTGTGATATCGTAACTCTTCAGGAATCATTCCCGCCATGTTCCGCTCCCGCCGATCGCATCGGCAAAACTTTTCTAAAGTGAGGGGCGGCCGTTTGTCAAGGAACCCCACGCCGGTCATAGATACGGCCGACCGTTTCGGGAAGGATGGGCGATTGCGTGCGTGCGTGCGTGCCCCGGGCGGGCAGGATGGCCCAGACTTTGTCAGGCTTTCCGAGATACTGAACCAACTTCGCCACGGGGGCCGCGTCACCGCTGCTTGCCGACACTCCCGCGGGCGAATCTTGAAAGGTTTGACGGACAAGCGTCGATTCCGGCTCTTTGATCGTCATCAGAAACCTGTCAAACGGCCCACGGCCCACGTCGACCCAATCTTCAGCGAAATCAATCATCCCTCGTATGGGATCGGTGATACCTTCAGGTTGCAACGTCATACCGAACTCAAGATGAGGGAGCCGCACGCGCAACGTCTGAACCAGACTTTGAACGATTCGGAGCCGTTCCCGGGCCTTCCATCCGGCCCATTTCCAGAACACGGCCGGAAGGTGAACGCCGGACTCGGAATCAGCCGCGAGCACGGTCCGGTCGTCGTTGAACATGCGCACCGGATCGAAGGCCACGCCGAATTCTTTGGCGAATAACCGCAGGGCCAAGGGATTGAATCCGTCGTACACGCCCACGGGAACCGCGTTGCGCAGCACCAGGCCCGTCAGCGGAAGGTCACGGAGTTGTTCGAGCCAATCTTCAAGGAACGCCTGGTATCCCGAAAACTGTAACGAAAAATAGGATGAGCGACGTAGCGTTCCCGATGGTGGGTCATAGGCCCAGTCCTTCCACTTCTCCAATGTCCGTTCCCGGGCGAAATGGCCCAGGCACCTCAGGGTCACCCCAAGATAGACCGTTGTCCATCGAGAGGATAGATCCCGAACAGCGGAACGCATGGCATCAAACGAGAAGGGTTGTCCGTTGTCCTGCGGCATCCCGCCAACCGGGCATGGGACGTCCAGCACAATGACGGACGCTTCGATTTCCCCGCTCGTCGAGATCAGAGCATCCACGTTGCCGGGCGCGGACCCGAGCGCGGTCAGGATTCCCCTGATGGAACCGCTCGGCGCCGGCCCTCTCAACCGTTCTTCAAGCTGCGTCGCACGAAACCGGGCATCCGTCTGATACATGTTCCATCTCCGCGTCTTGGCGACAAAGCGGAAGTGTTCCAGGGCCGAAGACGGATTCCCCGTCTTCTGATACGCCCGGGCCAGCCACCAGCGTGCTTCCGGCGACAGGGACGATTGGGGATGCGTACGTAAAAACCGGTTCAGTAACACAACAGCCGTCGCATAGTCGGCTCGAAGAAACGCATGTTCCGCCTGATCCAAAGAGCGTTTTTCGGCTTGGTCGCGTAAGGCCCGGACTCCCACGTCTGGCCCTGCAGCGCGAAAACATCCGCTCAACAAAAGGAGGGAGGACAGCGTGATGACAATGAATCGCAAATACGAAATGGAGACCGACATGTGACGAAGGAATATCCGCCGGGAACAACGATCGTCGTTCCCGGTTCTTGTAACGGCACGGCAGCGTTCAGTGACCCGCCTGCAAATCCATGCCCGGGAAAAAATACCCTATTTCGAAGTTGGCTGTTTCCGGAGAATCGGATCCATGAACCGCATTGGCCTCGATCGAAGCTCCATGCGCCGCTCGAATCGTTCCGGCCTCGGCTTTCTTTGGATCGGTCGCTCCCATCAGCTCACGGTTCGCCTGGATCGCGTTTTCTCCTTCAAGTACAAGGACGACTGACGGCCCCGAGGACATGAACGTGGTCAGATCATGAAAAAACGGGCGTTCACGGTGTACGGCGTAGAATCCCTCGGCAATCGATTCGGACAAATGTATCATGGTCATGGCAACCGGGTTCAGCCCGGCAGCTTCATATCTCTGAATGACATCGCCAATAACCCGTTTTTTCACGGCATCAGGTTTAATGATCGCTAACGTTCGTTCCACCATCCTTCCTCATCCTTTCTTCATTGAATCTTTTGACAAGCGTCTACGTACATCGGAACCGCCTTTCTTTACGGCAGGTTTCGGCTAGACTAACACGTTCCAAGCGAACAACACCAATGCAGCAGGGAACAACGATCGTTGTTCCCTGCTGCATACGTTCCGGTTGTCCGCATTCCACATCCAAACCGCTCCCATCGAGAAAACGGGCTTGCGATCGGCAACGGATCTCTGTAGACTTCATGGTTAAATTTAGGGACTTTCGGTCTGGGACAGTCTTTCTTGAAGAAAACCTGCCTCAGCGAGGAGCGAGCCCATGCTTTCATCCTTGTCGAAATACCTGCCAGCGAAATCCGAATTTCTACGAACGGCATCCGTCGTCGGAAAGAGTACGGCAGCCTGTTCCGTTCTCCTGTTGCTGATTGCAGGAGTATGGCTGTCCACTCCCGTCACAGAGCCGGAGCCTTCATCCAAGCCGCAACCCGAAACCGCGGACTATGTGCCGACTCCGGTCAAAGCCGATCTCGCCTGGTGGGAGATCCGCCGTTTTCAGCACCACATTGAAACCCGCCTGCCCCAATATCGGCGACAATTTGAAGGCGTCGCGCAGGCCTATGGAATTTCGTGGACGTTACTGGCGGCTCAAGCCTATCAGGAATCACGTTGGGATCGACATGCCGTCAGTCCAACCGGCGTTCGAGGCATCATGATGCTCACCCGCGATACCGCTTCGTCTTTGGGCATCACAAATCGGGAGGATCCTACCAAGAGTATCGAAGGTGGTGCCCGGTATTTTCAGAGCCTGGAAAAACGTCTTCCCCGCCGTATCGGAAAATCCGACCGGATCTGGATTGCCCTGGCGGCCTATAACGTGGGCATGGGACACGTCAAGGATGCTCAACAGCTGGCGCGCCGGATGGGGAAGAATCCTCATTCCTGGAATGATCTCAAGACCATGCTGCCCCTCTTGGCCCAGGAACCCTACTACGAAACTTTGCGCCATGGGTACGCTCGCGGCGGAGAGCCCGTCCGGTACGTGAAACGCATCCGCGCCTACCACGCCCTGCTTGAGCAATACCTCCGCAAAGTCTGACGATCCTCCGGGAGTTGGAGAAGCTATGAATGCAGAAAATATGGAGCAGTTGAAACGCCATTTTAGCATTGTTGCCGAAGGATTCCGACACGATCTTCAGCAAATAGCCGAAGGCCATCAGGTCATCCTTACGGAGATTCAACAATTTCGGGAAGACGTTCAGGAAGAGTTTAAAGAAGTCAGGGCCTTACTGAAGTTTTCTTTTGCAGAACTTGATCATCGAATCCAATCGCTTGAAACGGATGTCGGTGTTCTCAAGGCAAGACTTGATCGCCTCGAAGCTCAACAACGATAGCCTCTCCCCTTCGACGTTTTTGATTGAACATGACCGCTTCCCCCGCAATCCAGGAACTGAAGGCGCGACTTGCCCGGACCACCGCCGTGACGGTCCTGACCGGAGCCGGCATTTCCGCGGACAGCGGCGTGCCGACGTTTCGTGGCGCGGATGGGCTGTGGAAGGATCACCGGCCCGAAGAACTGGCCTCCCCCGAAGCTTTCAACCGCGATCCCACGCTCGTATGGGAATGGTACAATTGGCGCCGCGAACTCATTGCGACCAAGCAACCGAATCCGGCCCATACCGCCCTCGTGGAACTGGAACAACGGATCGACAATTTTTGGCTCATTACTCAAAACGTCGATGGACTCCACCCTTTGGCGGGCTCTCAACGCCTGTCGGAAATCCACGGCAATATCTGGAAGGTGCGTTGCACACAATGCGGACGGCTGGACGACAATCGCGACGTGCCCATCGCCATATTGCCCGAATGTGCCACGTGCGAAGGACTTCTTCGTCCTCACATCGTCTGGTTTGGAGAATCCCTGGACCCTGATGATCTGCAACACAGTTTCGCTGCCTTACGCAATTGCGAAATGCTCCTGATTATCGGCACGTCCGGCGTGGTGTACCCGGCCGCGTCTTTCGGGCCCGTCGCCAAGGACAACGGGGCTTTTGTGGCGGAACTGAATCTGGACCCGACACCTCAGTCCAACCTGGTCGACGTGGCCATCCGGGGTCACGCCAAAGACCTGGTGCCTCAACTTGTTTCGTAACTCCTTGTAATTTCACATTTTCTTGACGAAATTGTTATGAGTTTGTTACTCTAAACTGTTTATAGTCCTATCCCATACGGCGGAGCACACAATGCAAATCACCATTAATGGTAAACCCGAAGAGCTTCAGGCCGACACCATCATGGATGTCCTGAAACATAAGGACGTCGACCCGCATATGGTTGCCGTTGAACTGAATACTCAAATTGTCGAACGGCACCAACTTGAAACCACGAACGTCCGGGAGGGCGATAAGGTAGAATTTCTGTTCTATATGGGTGGAGGGGCGTGACCACCCGATATTTATCAAAGATTACGGAGGGAATCGGCAAGACGCCCCTGGTTCGATTGAATCGCCTTTCGGAGGAAGGCGGCGGCGCCATTTTCGGAAAGGTGGAGTTTGCCAACCCCGGCGGCAGCGTCAAGGATCGGATCTGCCTCAATATGATCGATGAGGCCGAACGTGCCGGCACACTCCAACCGGGTGGCACGATCGTCGAACCGACCAGCGGAAACACGGGGATCGGACTCGCGTTGATCGCCGCGGTTCGCGGCTATAAATTGATTCTGGTCATGCCGGAAAGCATGAGCCTCGAACGCGCAAGCCTGTTGTCCTCCTATGGCGCACAATTGATTTTGACCCCGGCCTGGGAAGGCATGCAGGGTTCGATCCGGGAAGCTCAGAGCATTATTGCCCAGAATCCTGAATATTTTATGCCCGACCAATTTTCCAATCCGGCGAATCCCGCGATGCACCGGGCCACGACGGCGGTTGAGATCTGGGATGCCATGGACGGCAAGATCGATGCGTTTGTCGCAGCCGTCGGGACAGGCGGGACCATCACGGGGTGCGGGGAGGTGTTGAAAGAACGTGCTCCCGCCACCAGAATCGTTGCCGTGGAACCGGCGGGATCTCCGGTGCTCTCCGGAGGCGCACCGGGCCCGCATAAGATTCAAGGCATCGGCGCCGGGTTTGTGCCGACAGTACTGAATCGTTCCATTATTGATGATATTATTCGGGTGACCGACGACCAAGCCTATCAAACCACAAAACTGCTGGCGAAAAAAGAAGGGCTGCTCGTGGGTATTTCCGCCGGCGCCAACGTCTTCGCGGCCCAGCAGGTCGCGAAAGACCTGAGGCCGGACCAGAACGTCATCACGGTTTTATGCGACACGGGTGAACGGTATCTGAGCATCGAAAAGTACTTTAATATCTAGCTGCGTCTCTCGACATGAGTTTCTCTGAAGAACAAATTAACCGATACAGCCGGCACATCCTGTTACCCGAAGTCGGAGGGAAGGGACAAAAGAAAATTGCCCAGGCAAAAGTGTTTGTGGTCGGGGCGGGAGGGCTCGGTTCGCCGGTCGCCCTCTATTTGGCCGCAGCCGGTGTCGGAACGATCGGCTTGATCGACAGCGACGTGGTCGACCGGTCCAACCTTCAACGACAGGTGCTTCACCATACTCCCGACGTCGGACGGTCAAAAGTACAATCGGCGAAAGACAAGATATTTCTCCTGAATCCCGACGTGACCGTTGAAACGTACGAAGATCGCTTTACCGCCTCCAATGCGATGGACTATATCGCGCCCTACGACGTGGTGATTGATGGCGTGGATACATTTCCGGCAAAGTTTCTCATCAATGATGCCTGCTATTTCGCCGGGAAACCCCTGATCCACGGCGGGATCCTCCGATTCGAGGGCCGGGTGTTTTCCATTGTGCCCAAACAATCGGCTTGCTACCGATGCATTTTCCAGCATCCCCCGCCGCCCGGGCTCGTGCCCAGTTGCCAGGAGGCGGGCATCATCGGCGTCGTCGCCGGTATCATCGGGACCATTCAGGCCACGGAGGCGTTGAAATTGATCCTTGGAATCGGGGACCCGCTCACGGACCGGATTCTCGACTTTGATGCTCGAAAAACCGCGTTTCGTGAAATCAAGACGAAACGAAATCCCAGGTGCCCCTTGTGTGGCGACCATCCGGACATCACCGAACTGTTTGAGCACGAACAGGAGGCGTGCCAACTGCAAACGCCCGGAGCGCTCGGCGTTTCCTAGTTTGCCGGCCGGATGCGGAAGGAGGTTGAACCATGGAAAAGATGAAAGCCCTCATATGCCGGGAATGTGGGAAGGAATATCCCACGGAAGCCCTTCACGTCTGCGAACTGTGCTTTGGGCCCCTGGAAGTCAAATATAATTACGAAGAAATCAAGGAAGCGATGTCACGAGCCTCGGTCGAGGCCGGTCCCAAGTCACTATGGCGGTACAAGGAATTGCTCCCGATCGAAGGCGGTCCGACCGTCGGCCTGCACGCCGGCATGACCCCCCTCGTGCATGCCAAAAACCTCGGCTCCTTTTTGGGACTGGATGAACTCTATATCAAAAATGACTGCGTCAACCAGCCGACCCTGTCGTTTAAGGATCGCGTCGTCGCCGTCGCCCTGACGCGCGCCAGGGAACTGGGGTATGAAACCGCCGCCTGCGCCTCCACCGGCAATCTGGCCAATTCCGTGGCTGCACATGCAGCGCAGGCCGGGATGCAATGCTACGTGTTCATCCCCGGCGACCTGGAAGCGGCGAAAGTTCTCGGCAACTTGATCTACCGGCCGAAAGTCGTGGAAATCGAAGGCAATTATGACGACGTCAATCGTTTGTGCAGCGAGATTGCCGGCGAACGACGATGGGCTTTCGTCAACGTGAACATCCGTCCGTATTATGCGGAAGGGTCGAAGACCCTGGCATTCGAAGTCGTGGAACAATTGGGGTGGCGTGCGCCGGATCAAGTCGTCGTGCCGATGGCCTCGGGGTCGTTATTGACCAAAATCTGGAAGGGCCTCAACGAATTCAAAAAAATCGGTTTTCTCAAGGACGTGTCCACGAAGGTGAATGGCGCCCAAGCCGAAGGGTGCTCCCCGATCGCCACGGCGTTCAAGGACGGACGCGACTTCTTCAAGCCGGTCAAGCCGAGCACCATTGCCAAGTCCCTGGCCATCGGCAACCCCGCCGATGGCTACTATGCCTTGAAAACCGCCGCGGAAAGCGGGGGAGCCATGGAAGCGGTCACCGACGATGAAATCATAGAAGGCATCAAGCTCCTGGCCCAGACAGAAGGGATTTTTGCGGAGACCGCGGGAGGCGTAACCATCGGAACCCTTTGCAAGCTCGTGAAACAAGGCGTAATCAAGAAAAACGAGGTGACCGTCGCCTACATCACCGGCAATGGATTAAAAACACAAGAAGCCGTTGTGGATTCGGTCGGGCGTCCCTACCGGATTCCACCCAGCCTGGTCAAATTCGAAGAAACGTTTGGACAACAGGGGGCCGCATGATCACCGTACGCATCCCAACTCCCCTCCGCCCGATGACCGGAGGCAAGAGTGAGGTTGAAGGAACAGGCAACAGTATCGGCGAATTGATCGATCAATTGAATGGCGCTCATCCGGGGTTGAAAGACCGGATCTGCGACGAACAGGGAGAGATTCGACGGTTCATCAATATTTACCTGAACGAAGAAGACATCCGTTTCCTGACGGGAAAGGACACGCCGGTCAAGGATGGTGATGAGGTGTCGATCGTTCCCGCTATTGCCGGTGGCTGCCATGACTAAACTACGATTTCACATCCGGTTTCCCGAAGAAAAAATCCCCGAACCCGTCATTTATCAGATCGGGCACGAATACCAGGTCGTCACCAGCATCCGCCGGGCCGACGTGCGCGAAACCACCGGCTGGATGGACGTGGAATTTTCAGGTGAAACCGCAGAAATTGAACGCGCCATAGCAGGCCTGCGGAACAAGGGCGTGCTCGTCGATCCCATTGAACTCAACGTGGTGGAATAGAGGCTGACGCCCATGGATTTTACCGAAGAACAAATCGAACGATACAGCAGGCAGATTATCCTGGAACAGGTAGGAGGAAAAGGCCAGCAAAAATTGAGCCGGGCCAGGGTCCTCGTCATCGGCGCCGGAGGTCTGGGCTCCCCGATCGCGCTGTATCTGGGAGCAGCGGGCATCGGCACGATCGGATTGATTGACGGCGACGTGGTGGATCTCTCGAACCTGCAACGGCAGGTCCTCCACACCACGCCCCACGTGGGAGTCCCCAAGGTCGAGTCCGGCCGGCGTCTTCTGGAGGCGTTGAATCCCGACGTCGAAGTGAAGACGTATCAAGAGCATATCAACGCCGAGAATATCATGACCCTGTTGTCCGACTACGACTTGGTGCTCGACGGCTCCGATAACTTCGGCACCCGGTTCCTGGTGAATGACGCCTGCTTCTTTGCGAAAAAACCCCTGATCTCGGGAAGCATCTTTCGTTTTGAAGGGCAGCTCGCCACGATCAAACCACATGAAGGCTACCCGTGCTATCGCTGTCTCTACCCTGAACCACCTCCTGCCGGATTGGTCCCCAATTGCCAGGAAGCCGGGGTGTTGGGCGTCCTTGCGGGCACCATCGGTATTTTACAAGCCAATGAAGCCGTCAAAGAAATTCTGGAGATCGGTGATACTCTCGCGGACCGTTTGTTAATCTACGATGCCCTCGAAATGAAGTTTCGTAGCGTCGGGCGCCCCAAGGATCCCCGCTGCCCGCTTTGCAGCGCCACCCCGACGATCACCGCGCTGGAAGAACATCACGTCTCGTGCAGCGTGTAACGGCAATGGAGAGAACTCGGCCGTTCATCGTCCCCGGAGTGGCTGCAGCGTCCTTTACGTCCAAGCCGTCAACGCCACAAACACGCTGAACGGCACTCGCTCACCATGCTTTCGATTCCTTCAGACATTTGGGAAGACATGATCGAGCACGCACGGGCGTTGGACCCTCATGAATGCTGCGGCATATTAGCCGGCACGGACGGCACCATTACCGGACATTATCGTATTACCAACATCCTGGCCACGATGAGTGAGGCCGAACTGGCCCGATTCGATCAGGCAAAACTGTCGGACCTCAAACAACTCTCACCGGAGGAACGGGCCGATATCGCCTTCCAAATGGATGCCCAGGAAATGTCACAGGCACAGAAAGATATTCGTCAGCGAGGCATCACGTTGAGGGCCTTTTATCATTCGCATACCTTCAGCCAGGCCCGCCCCTCCATCACGGATATCAAGATCGCCATGGAATTCGAGAGTTACCGGGAAAAACTTAATATTCCCGAACCCTTTCACGTCATTATCTCCCTTCAGGATAAGACGACTCCCGTCATTCGCGCCTATCGGATCCGGCATTCAACGGCAACCGAAGTTCCCGTCGAACGCCGATAATCACGATTTGGGCCGCTGTTCTAGACATCCCTAATCCAAGTTGCCATAATGCGAAAAATTTTCTCCCCTTTAGCAAGGAGATTCACTATGTTCCGTCCTTTTACATTCATCCTGGGTATCGTTCTCTTGATGTTGACATCCACACCGAGTTGGGCTTTTACCGATGAACCCGGCAAGGAAGGGAGTTTTTACAGCCCGATTATCCGGATCGTCCCGGATAAGGGTTTTATTTTGATCAACAGCGGGAGCGGTATTCTTTGGCTCAAAGCCAGCGAGGCGGCCATGCCACATATTTCAAAGCTTCCCGTGGGCGGGCTGATTGACGTTGTGGTTGTCTTTCAGGGAAAACCCAACCCGCCGATCATCAAGTTATGGAAATTGGCGAGCGGGAATTCAGCCTGCCCCGAGTTTGACGGCAAACAATGCCTGCCGGCTGTCAAAAAGAAAAAATGAATGACCTATCCCAAATGACAATCAGCCCATTGCCTCTTCAGCCTGCATCCTCCTGAACGGAGCGAAGACCGTCTCCCTCCTAGATGATCTGTACCGTACGATCCCTGCCCGTCAATCGGCAAACAGATATTTGACCGTGAACATCATTGAGTACTGATGCGGGCCGCTGAAACGTTCGTGGAAGCCAAAGTCGGGATTCTCTCGATGAGCCGGGTGCGCATAGTAGCCGGCATCGGCTTCGAGATCGTCCATCATGGAATACGTCAACTTCATACCTGCCAGGATCTTGTCGGTCACGTGGTAATCAGCACCGGCATAGAAATTTCGAACGCGCTGCCGAAATCCAGGTCGAGGTCGTAATTCCAGCGATATCCCGGAATCGAGATTCCTTCTATATCCTGACTCAGACCAGGCTCATCACACGTACTGGGATAGCAATATGTATCCCGATTCCAGCCCTTCTCTTCCATGTCACGAACCCAATTGCCCCCTATGCCTCCGCCAACGTACCACCCGGACCGTTGTAATTCCGCTCCTGCTTCGCCTGAAACGGTCAAGGCCATCAACATGGCACCCACGGCGAACAACTTTTTCATCGAGCATTGTATCAAGCTTTTCTCCTTGAAGAGATTAATGAATGGTCATCTCGTTTCCTTCGGTCACTCAGCGCGCGTGTCATCAACGATAAACGAATGGACCGTGAATTCCATAATCTATGCTGAAGGGTAACTGGTCAAACAGCAAGAGCCATATTTGAGGGACAGGAAAATTCCTCGCACCCTCGCGGATCACGTGCCCCATCAACTTAATGCCACGGCCTTGAAGGAAGCATGCACCTTTTGGCCGGGTCGCAACCGGAGTTGCTGTAAGGATTTTCTCGTAATCATCGCCAACAACGGACACCCCACGTCGAGCTTTACTTCGACGGCATACTGATCACTCGGCGACTCGCTGACCTCGACAATCGTCGCCTCCAAGGCATTCAGCACGCTGCTTCTCTCGGGGGGGGCACCCGCCACCAGGCTCACGTCACGTGACAGAATTTGTACCCGCAACGGCGCACCGGGTGGAAGCGCCTGCCGGGGGAGGAACAGGGACCGTCCCAAAAATTCAACACGTGTCAGCCCGAATTCCGGCTCATGCTCGGCAATCCGGGTTTCAAGAATCGCTCCGACCATATTCGATTCGACCAACCCCGGCAGATCCAACCGCGCAAAAACTTCCTGAATCGGCCCGGTGGCCGCAACCCTCCCCTCTTTGATCAGGACCATGTGATTGGCAAGCTGCAAAATTTCGTTCAGAGCGTGGCTCACGTACAAGACCGGGATGCTCAATTCCCGATTCAGTTTCTGGATAAAGGGAACGATTTCTTTTTTTCGTTGTTGGTCGAGAGAGGCCAGAGGTTCATCCATCAACAGAAGTTGGGGGCTGGTCAGCAACGCTCTTCCTATTGCCACGCGTTGCTGCTCACCACCTGACAAGTGAGACACCCGTCGCCGAAAGAGTGGCTCAAGGTCCAACAACTCAATGACGTGATCGAATGCAATCCCCCGCCTGGAGGGCGGATTGCGCTTCATCCCATACGTGAGATTTTGCGTGACGGTGAAATGCGGAAACAGCCGCGCCTCCTGGAAGACGACCCCCACACGCCGTCGGTCGACCGGGAGAAAGATCCCGCGAGCATCGTCTTGCCAAACCGTCCGGTCGAACTGAAGAAACCCCGAAGAAGCGCGGGTCAAACCGGCCAGACACTTCAACAGCGTAGTCTTGCCGCTCCCGGACGCTCCGAACACCGCAATCGTCCCGTCCAACGGGACGGAGCAGGCCACGTCAAAACGAAACCCGGGATAGTCGATGCGAAATCGTGCGTCGAGTCGACTCATGAGACGTGAATGGGCAAACGCCGGTTGACCGTGTACACGATCGAAAGAATGAGAAAACTGACGATGAGAAGCACGGCTGAAAGAATATGGGCTTGGGTATATTCAAGGACTTCGACGTGATCGTAGATCGCAATGGAGAGGACTTTGGTCACGCCCGGAATATTGCCTCCGACCATCAGCACCACACCGAACTCGCCGAGCGTATGGGCAAAACCTAATACGACGGCGCTGAGGTATCCGCGGATCGCCATGGGCGACGCGACGGTCAAGAACGCATCCAGCTTCGAGGCTCCCAGCGACCACGCCGCTTCCAGCGGCTTTTTGCCGACGGCCTCGAACGCTCCGTGCAGGGGTTGAACGACAAAAGGGAGCGAATAGAACGTCGAAGCGATCACCAGCCCCGTAAACGTAAACGAGAGCGCCGAACCGGTGAGGTCCTTCCATGGGCCGCCGATCAGTCCATGAGGTCCGAGTGCCACCAACAGATAAAAGCCCAGCACCGTTGGCGGAAGCACAATGGGAAGCGCCACGATGGCTTCTACCAAAGTCCTGAACCGCGAACGCGTGAACGCCAACCACCATGCCAGGGGGGTGCCGACCACAAGCAACACGACAACGGTCACCCCCGCCAGTTGCAAGGTCAGCCATAACGGGCCCCAATCCATAACGTTCATCCTGCTACTCCCCAGCTTCTTTCATTCCACGCCATACCCGAATCGTTCAATGATGTTCCGGGATGCGACCCCCTTCACGTAGGCCAGGAACGCGCGCGCGGCTGCGTTCCGTTGACCGTGACGCAACAGAACCGCTTGCTGCCGGAGAGGGGCATACAAATGCGTCGGCACGTCCCATCGGCTACCGGACCCGTTGACTTTGGGCCCGAACACCTGCGAAAGGGCGACGAATCCCAGTTGAGCATTCTTCGAAAACACGAAGTGAAACGTTTGTCCGACATTTTCTCCACGGACAAGCCGATCCTGAAGCCGTTCCCACAGTCCCAATGCCTGCAAGACTTCCTTTGCAGCGGCGCCATACGGCGCGGTCTTGGGATTCGCCATGGCCACGTGCTTGACGTGGTCGCTCAACAGCATGGATGTTCCATTCCCCTCGATCATGGTGGAACCGGAACTCCACAACGTCAGTCGTCCCACCGCATACGTAAACCGGCTCCCTCGAACCGCCACCCCTTCTTCTTCCATCAACTCCGGACGCGTGACGTCGGCGGAAAAGAACACGTCAAACGGGGCGCCGTTTTTGATCTGTGCATAGAGCTTGCCGCTCGACCCCGAACTGACAGCGGCGGCGTGTCCCGTGTCTCGTTCAAAATGGTTTACGATTTCATTGAGTGTCGCCAAAAAATTGGATGCCACCGCCACGTGTACCTTTTCGGCGGCACTCACGGCCGGACTCATCGCTAAAAACAGAAGGCACAGAAAACCGCGAATATTGGCGCTCATCGCGGGCTTCCTGAAACACCGACGTGTATTCATGACTCATGTGCCCTTATAGTCTGAACTTCGTCTGTATGTAAAAATAATCGCTATCCCTATTTCCGCCGGGAGGCAACCCTGCCGAATCGGGAAGCCTCTCGAGATAACTGCCCTTAAACCAATGCGTGTAACCCAATTCGAATTCCAGGTTGTCATTGGTTTTCCAGTGAGCCCGCAATTCAAGATCATGGCCGAGAAAATTTCCGGATCCGCCCGTGGGGTCATGCAAGCCGTTGCCTCCAAACGCACCTCTTGAGGTCGCGAGATACCACACCCGGTGTTTGAGTTGTACTTCGCAACCCTGACACGGAACCACAATGACCCGCCATCCCGGCGAACTGAAGTTTGTCCGGAAAAACGGCCCGAAATTGCCGGTGGGCATATAATCGAAACGTCGTGCGCCAAACAACGTATCAAAGGCCGAACTTTGGCTATCCTGCGCACTCCGGTCCCCGCTGGCGTAATCATAATGAATCAAAAAACGCGGCGACCAGGGGAGAGCCAACGTGTATCCGATAACAATATGCTGAAAATGGGCAAAATGATTGACGTTCCCCTTTTTCCCCGTCTGCACGACGCCCTCGATTTCATAATCGATTCTTCCTGGTTTCGGGTCATCATAGAGTCTGGTTCCGAACGTTGAAAACGTTCTATGCCTGCCGACGTTGGCACTCCGTTGATCGTTCAATCCGAAATAGTATGCATTGAGTCCCAACCTCGGCATGTGTTCGGTTTCGATAAAGCCCCCCCAAAAGACGCTCCGTTTCGATTGTTCGTCGGGCTGCACTTCATCCCGCAATACCGGTTCCACCAGAAACAGACGGACCCGCCAACGTTGATCCCGTCCCAGTTGCCAGTGCACTCCGTCAAACGCATTCGAGGTGTTGCGATAGTCGTTCCGGATGATCAGGCGGCCCCGGCCAAAGTCCATGGTCAGCCGTCCAACGTGCAGGTCGGTACGGAGACCGGCACGCAACACGTTGTCCAGCGTGAAGGACGCCATGAGTTGCAACACGTCCATTTCATTCCTGATGCCCGTGGTGACATAACTTTCAACATTATCGAGATACACCCTGGCATCCTGCCCTTCAAACAAGAATTTCAAATTCTTCCCGTTCAGACCCAACCGTACGCGCGACCGTTGTTGAATTTGGGAATCCGTTTGACCCGAGGGTTGGCTGGGCCTCCAGGGATGGTCATACGTTTCAAAACGCGTCCGGTGTTCCAGTCCAAGGTCCATCCACGCCGGGAGACGCAAGACGGCCTTCAGGTAGCGATTCCACTTCCATTCTCTCGTATGAACGAGTACGGCATCGGCGGGCTCCAGTACCGCCATTCCGGATACCGTCTCAAGCAACCCAACACCCGTTTGCGGGGAAACATCCGGGGAGCCGTGCGCCATCCCCCCCCAAGAGATCAAGGCCAAACCGCCAAACAGGATAAGAGCCAAGACGCTGCTCTTCCTTCCTTCAAGGATCATCAATGACTTTCCCTCTGTCAGGAGCGCTCTCATCAGGACAAATGATAGTAATGTTTAATTTACTTAATGTCAATTATACTTTTCTCAATAAATCAGCCGAACACTATTGGATGCACGTCAGGCAACCACCACGTTCGATGAAACGGCCCGATTGGGAACACCTGCGGTACGGCTGAAATGAACTCAGGAAGAGGGGCGTCGACAGGTCAGGGGCAAGACGGGCTCGATTCCGCGATTAGTGTTTGTCGCCACCAGATTGAAAAGCCGTACGGCTCGAAGAAAACTCATTGTCGCGGATGATCTTCCCGCTCTCCCTGGCGTCATACCCCCCCAAGGCTTCAATTTCCTGTTGAAACTTGCGCGTGACCAAGGTGTCCAAAAATGCCTTCATGCCAGGATGCGAGTGGACGTATGACGTCGGAATAACCAAATCATAACGTTCTTCCTGCAACGGAATGAAATCAAAATTGTATAATTGGGCCACGGCGCACGTTCCAATACCGGCGTCTGCCTTCCCCTCCAAAATGCATCGTCCAAGGCCGATCTGGGAAGAAGCCATCGTTCCATACCCCCTCACGACTTGACTCGGAATACGATGACGGGAGAGCAAATGATCCAAAAGCAGGCGAGCGCCGGCCCCTTTCTCGCGATTCACGATGCGTACGTCCGGCCTGGCCAGATCTTCAAGGCCACGGACATGCTTGGGATTCCCATCTTTCAACAACAGCCCTTCCTGCCACGTGGCAAACCGGACGACCGTCACGGTTTGACCTTGCAAATACTTTTTCAAAAACGGAAGGTTATACACTCCGGAACGGGGGTCCCGCAGATGAATCCCCGCGACGTGGACGTCTCCACGTTTTAACGCACGTAGCGCGGCAAGGCTGGTCATGTTCCACCCGACAACCGACGCGTTTCCTGCTTGTTGACGAACGTGCTCCCCGGCCAGATAAATGGCGGGATCACATCCCGCCACGACGATCTGACTCTCCAGGTCCTTCCGGTTTTTCAAGAGTTGCACGTAAACCGAACGTTTTCGCCGGGATGTCGCTCCCAACACCAGGGCATCAGCGGGAACCGTATAATTCAGCACGTCTCCCAATTCCGTCACCGGCCTGGCTACCAGACGATTCCCTACCGTCGCCAACTTGACTCTGGTGGAATTCAAGACTCCGGGATGACCGGCCGGCAGTTCCGCCTCAAGAACGTCACGACCCTCATTCAGCGAAAACAGATCCTCAACCGACGTTCCCAACGCATCGGCGAGGTGCAAGGCGACTTCCGTTCCCGGAAGATACTGATCTTTTTCCATGGCATAGAGGGCCTGTCGAGTAATGCCCGCACTCTCTGCCACTTCTCCTTGTGACAGCCCGGCGGCAATCCGCATTTCACGCAGACGATTCACGACTCGTTGTTGAGGTTTGGGAGTAGACATCGGGGCAGACTAGAGGAAATTAATAAGTGACATAAGTCATGTATAATAGTATATTTTGAAAAACATGACAATCACCCGTCCATGTGAATGCGGTCTTGCCGCCATGTGCCACGAGGTCGTGGGCTGTCACTGGCTTGCGTCCGGTCCGAAATCGCTTAACGAAGTCATCAGGAGTCAACCATGCCACGATTACATGCAGGACCCAACACAACCGGCCTTCCCCAATGGAACCTGAAAGACCTGCTCCGGCATCCGGACAAAGATCTCGAAACCCGTTCCCGGGCACTGGACGATCACGTGCGATCGCTGGAAAGACTTCGCAAAAACCTTTCCTCGACACTGCCCGCCCGTACTTTGCTCAAAGGCTTGCAGCTTAGAGAAACGATTGCGGCTGAAACTTCCAGGCTGACGGCCTACGCTCAGCTATGGTTCGCTCAAAATACCCAAAACCAGCGTGCGAGGGCATTCGAGACTCAAGTCAGGAAACACCTGCTCCCTCTTTCCAACCGGACGCTCTTTTTCGATTTGTGGTGGCAACGAGTCGGAGACCGGACGGCCAGGCGGTTGCTGGGCCATGCAGGAACATACCGCTACCATTTGGAATCACTCCGCCGAATCAAACAGCACACGTTGTCCGAAGCCGAAGAACAAATCATCAACGTCAAAAACACGACCGGACGGGAAGCCCTCGACAGCCTCTACGACGTGATCACCAATGGCTTGACGTTCCAATTGAAATCACGATACGGCTCACAGCCGCTGTCTCGCGAACACTTGACCGTCCATTTTCGAGATCCCTCCGCCCGCGTGCGCCGGCAGGCTTACGACGAACTTTTTCGGGTGTATTCGAATCATTCCGATACCCTTGGGGATATCTATAAGGCCCTTGTCACGGATTGGAAAAACGAGAGGTTGGATCTTCGCGGTTATGCCAGCCCCATTGCCGTTCGGAACCTTGACAACGACATCCCCGACAAGGCGGTCTCCACCCTGCTTCAAACCTGTCGAGACAACCGGGACGTGTTCCAGGAATATTTTCGGATCAAGGCCAGGATCTGCGGTTTCCCGAAAATGACTCGTTACGATCTGTATGCCCCGCCAAGGATCAAAAAAGGCGTCTATCCCTTCGATCAAGCCCTCAAACTGGTTTTCGACGCCTATCAACAATTTTCTCCCACCCTCGCAGATCACGCCCGCCAGGTCTTTGCTGAACGGCACGTTGACGCGGCCCCCTCCCCCGGGAAAATGGGCGGAGCATTTTGCTATAGCGTGTTGCCGTCTCTCACTCCGTACGTCCTGTTGAACTATTCCGGGGACGCCAGAGACGTCGCCACGTTAGCCCATGAACTTGGCCATGCCGTACACAGCATGATGGCCCGGAAACATTCGGTGTTCACGTTTCACGCCACGCTGCCTCTCGCCGAAACCGCCTCCGTGTTCGGAGAACAGCTTCTCTCCGATGCCCTGCTTGCGGATGCCGCAGGGGCAAGAGTGAAACAACGGTTGTTATTGGGACAACTCGATGACCTGTACGCCACGATTCTCCGGCAAGCCTATTTTGTCGAATTCGAAAACCAGGCCCATGATCTCATCGCTCAAGGCACGACCGTTGATGGGCTTGCCCAAGCGTATGTTCACCTTCTCAGAGAACAATTCGGTCGCACCATGACCATCTCCAAGGCTTTTCAATGGGAATGGTTGGCCATCCCCCATATTTTCCGAAGCCCGTTTTACTGCTATGCGTACAGTTTTGGAAACTTGCTGGTTCTCGCACTCTTTCAACGCTATAAAAAAGAGGGGAAGCCTTTCATCCCGCGGTACCTCGAACTGTTGAGCCACGGGGGTTCCCAAAGCCCTGAGACGATGCTGAAGCCTCTCGGCATTGATCTCTGTAAAAAATCATTCTGGCAAGCAGGGTTCAACCGCATCCGGGAACTCGTTGAAGCGCTCGAAAAAACCGTGGACAAAACAACTTGAGAAAGGAGACGAACCGTTCGCCCGCTCACACGCCTACGGCATCTTGCCTTGATTTGAAGACACCTGTTGCGTTAGCCTGTTTTTAAGGTTCGTTGTCGGATACTCGTGAAGTGCGGGAATTTGAAAAAGGGAGTTTGACACATGCCGGAAAGTGCCTATGTTCTTATCAACGTGCTGCCTGGACAAACGGCAAACGTGAAAAATCTATTGGCGGAAATCGAGGAAATTAAAACGATTGACGCCTGTTGGGGGAAGCCCGATATTTTTGTCAAAGTGGAAGTGACGAGCCAGGAAGCCTTGACGCAATTGGTTCTCACTAAAATCCATGCCATTGAGGGCGTCGCGCAAACCGATACCCACCTGGTCTACACGCTCTACGAGTAACCAGCTTCGGCATGGCACAGGGTCAAGAAAGAGGCCATCGCTTCCCTTCTCTACATATCATCCCCTCTTTGTTCCCATTCGTCCCTTTTCTGTTTTCACCAAATTGGTGACACGTTCCGGCGGGAGCAGGAAGGAGGTTTTTCTCTGCCAGCATTCAGCGTGGCTGATTACCTGTTCAATGATCTATCGTGGCTTTCTCAGAAAATCCCTGGGATTCGAGTCTCTTCAGAATTTCAATGATGCGCCGGGACTGCGGAGGGTATTTGTCGCGTAGTTCCTGCTGCCACATTCAGAATTCCAATATCTTTTGGTGACAGAAGTTTATTCTTCTTACCCCACACAAGAGCTTTCTTCCAATACATTACACCAGCCTTTACAACCAGTGCTTGTGCTTCTATGCCATTCAGCATTTTCTGTTCTTTTTGCGCATTTCGTTTAGTGGATTTGTGCTGTTCCTGTGTGACAAGTTCTTCAAGGAAACTCACCCGCCACTCAATTGCAAGCGAGCGAACACGATCCCAACATGCCTGTTTCTTGGCCCATTCAGTCACGTTGCTTATACCGGGCGGAGGTTTAATCAAAACTTCATGTACTTTCTCCGCAACGCCGGCTAGCGATGCTTCCATTGATGAACTGATTGCCTGACGTTTCCAGACAACTTCAAGATCGACGGCACGTTTCATCTGTGTAACGTCATGAGACATTTTGGCTATGGCATAGGCAACGATATTTGCTCGATAGCCACCTTGGTACCACGGCTGATTCGAAACAATCTTGCTAGTCGACTTGAAGACGATCGCCTTCGCAATTACCTCTCGATAGTAGTTTTCATTGAAACTATCTTGATTTTTTCCCCACGCTTGCCCCACATCGCTGGCGAATTGTGCGAAGTTCTTCTGTGCTCCCATACTTACCGTATCAGGATGGCCCTCCCAGACATTGATATATTTGGCGAGGTCTGTCTTGGAGAAGAATTGCGACCGCGGGTTTTCAAGGTCAAACTTTTTGCGCTGAGCTTGCGTGAGAAGTGAGATGGCATCCGCATACTGCCCTCGAGCTCGCTCATAAAACCACTTCGTTTGGCGGAAGGTTCCATCCGGCGAGGGTGCATAGATTCGCCGCGAAAATTCCTCCATACGAACATGAAATGGGTGATTCGAGAAAAAATCGGCTGCGTTCACGCGATTCTGGCTATTTGCATATTCTGAAATTTTCGGAACGATTTCATCCGAAAGTTTCGGATCTACAATGGATAACTTCATTTGGACAAACACATGTGACAAATCATCCTTGTTGTTCCGATATGCTAAATGGATGGATGCAGTGGTTTGTCCACCATTGACAATCTGAAAATTCTTGAGACCAGTCAGAAACAATTGGCCACTCCTTTTTTCTGTAGTAACGGCTTCAGCGGTTGCCGTGATCCCATTGTTGTAGGCAAAAAACTTGGATGGGTCATTTTGCAGGGTGTTTCTGATGCCCTTGTTCACATTCCCGCGAGCCTGAAGGAATACCCGGACGTTCTGTTCCAGCAGCCTTGCACCCCACTTGTCATAAATGGCTCCCAGAGTTTGTCCTGGAACAACTGCCAGATAGGACTCATAATCTCCCGCAGGAAGATGAGCAGGAAGCAGGGGTAGTGCCCTGCCGAAGTCAACCTGAAGATCAATCTCGATTTTTTCTCTGCCGTGCCCGGCAGTGACAAAGTGATGGAGTCGCCTGATATCCCATACACTGTAGGTAATGATTCGTCCGTCGAATTCTTCCGCTTCCCGCCCATCAACACGTTCGCTAAGTTCACGGTTACTAACCAAGAACATGCGAATCCTAGTCACGCTCTTCCAGTGTTGATCGATCAGGTTTGCAAGCCCAAATCCCGAGCTGGTTTCTTCAAGTCTGTTTCGCCATTCTATATCCATCGCCTTGCGAAGAAACCTCGACAGACGCTGGAAAATCGCATTCATGTCGCTGCCAATCAGTCGGCCGACTTCTTCAGCTTGATTGAAGTCTGCAATGATGAGGCTGAGGGTGCCGGATGCATCACGCGGGTCCCCGCCGTAGCCGTCAACGCGCATGCCCGTGTTGGGTGGGCCAAGATAGGCAGCACGATCCGCGGTAACAAGTTCGCCAGCATCAATCAAGTACTCGCAGAACTTCTCGAAGAAAACATCTTCGTAAAATCGACCCGCTGCATCTGCTTCCGCCAAGATGTCTTGCAAGAGTTCCTTGCCGAATTGATTAAGGCCGATTGCCATGCGATCCTCCTGAAATCAGGGACTTCAGGTTCTCAATACTTGTGCAGAATGGTTCACAATCCGGCAAGGAAACTGCGTATCTTACATTGTTGACACCAGCGGGAACCATCAGAGGTGTGACGCGCGGAAAATTTTCCCGGACCTCGAAGAGAGAATCCCGGCCAAGTAACCACTGCTTGTCGGAATAGCCATCTGCCCAGTCAAAACCGACCATGAACAGCCCCTCCTCGAAAAGTTCAACTGTAAATACGTCCTGCGTTTCTATTTCCTCCTTTATTTGCCTGGCAACATCCGTGATGGTGACAGCATTTCTGTCCCCAGCCGACGTTGCGGCAACCTCTGCTACGTATAGAAAAAGGACATCAATTCCACCTGTATCAAGTTGATGCTCGCTCGAAATCACAACATGAGGAGTAGCTGCACCACGTCGCGCCTTAGCCTCAATGCAGATTCGTCCGACCTCGAAATCCTTCGGTGCATCGTGTGGTCCCGTCCAGCTATTGACTGCAGCCCGCGCACCCATGACCGGGATAAGAATGCGTTGCAGGACACCCAATTCACCCAGAAGGCCTTTCTGCTCCTCGTCCGACAAACGGCCATCTCGTCCGCTTTGCAGCAGCCGGTGCCAGCGCCAAGTTCTTCCGATAAACCGTCCAATGGCTTCTTCTTCGGACTTGGCGAGTTCGACTGAGGCAATTATGTCAAGGCAAAGCCGATGAAAAATTTCGCGATTCTCATTGTCCTCAAGGCGGATGACCAAGAGGTTCCGACTTCCAGTGTCCGGGATGAAGGTCTCTACCTCGACGCCTCGCAACTTAGGTAGACGTCGGTCGAATTTCATTTCCCTGTCATGCTTCAGGATCAGCAGGCAGTTCCGATTTGTATCCAAACCCCAGAACAGATCCCATGACAAGGCGGGGTCGACTCTGCGACCGCTGACATTAGTGGACTGGTCTGGCGGCTGAATTGGCTTCCATGGATCAGTCATTTCGGCCATCATCTCCCGCCATTTCGTCTTCATCGTCTTCAGGGCCGTATCGTTCAAGCAACCATGTGGGATTCACCAAGTACGTTGCATTGCTTTCTTCAACTGAAGTCTGTGGAAAACTGATACTCCATGCTACAATTGGAGAACTACCGCTCAGATCTTCACCTTCTTGTCCAATCGCCAGCAAATGGACAGCAAGAAGCGGCTTCTTCCTGAGCCGCCGGTAAATCCGGTCAGGGAAGTTAAGATGCCGACCGGAATGCAATGAAGTTGTTTCATTGCGGTATCTTTCCTCCGCCTCTGATATTTCATCCTGTGTCAGTCCGATTTTTTCTATTCCACGCGAAGCTACACGCTGTTTGTTTGTGATCATGAGCAGGTCCTTGGTGCTTCGTTTGCCTGGACTGCGGCGCTGACATATGATTCTGAACCCCAGAATATCGCTTACAAGCGACTTTTCGGATCTCTCGGCAAGCCCTGGAAACAGGACATCCCATTCAGAGAGTTCACTACTGATGCGATCTTCAATGTAACCACGCACGGGCTCCGTATCCGTCAAATAGGCTGAAGGATGATTCTGGAAAGTCAGGAGAAACTCCATGATCAGGTCGGCTGGCACCTGATGTACGAGCTTTCCACTAGCTGCATCTTCCGCGTTTGCAGAATTCAACAAGCCAGCATTCCGTATTTTTTTGCCTAAAGTAATCGCTGCCCGACGATTCGTTTCAAGGTTTTCAGAATTACGCCATAAGATAGCTGTCTCGATAAACTCATTTGCGAGACCCACTGATATACGAATTGGTCTACTGGAACCCATCTTGTTTCTTGCCGTGACGAGTAATCTGTCCGGATGGCTGCGCACCCTGAGGCCGAATTCTTTAGGTGTGGCACTCACCGCTTCCATGCGACGGAGTTCATCGCGAAGTTCCTCGATTGAATTGGCGATATGGGCATACCACCCTTCCGCCTCTTCGGGCATCCAGATACGGCACAAATCCTCGTAGCCGGGGCGATATCCAAACCAGCGCCCCATCTGCATGAGTGTGTCATACATCATGGAGTTGCGGAGAAGGTAGCTAATGCTCAATCCCTCAAGTGTCATCCCCCGGGATAGGGAGTAACCGCCAACCACAATAACGTTAAGTCCCGATGTTGCATGCTCGGCATAATTTAGAGAACTCGAAGACATTCTATTCACGACCACAACGTTAACGGGCGCGATACTTTCCAGCAATTTCTGTTGCACGCTCCCCCAGGATAATCCGCTTGCACGCTCATATTCTCTGATAAACACCTCATGGAGGGCTGCGATTTCAGAATCAGTCAGCGCCAGCTTTTGCGACAGGGCACCATTTACCCTAATGCTGTGTCTGATGTCTTCGACCAGTACATGTATCTGGTCCCGTAGCCGGTTTTGTACATTGTTGAAGCGAGAAGCGTTCACGAGCATCGAATTATGCTTGCCTGTCTGCCCGCGTGCCAAACGGATTGCGCGAGCCACGATAAAGGTGCGCACCGCAGTCCGGAGACTGTCCGGCAGGGCTACAACATCGTGACTGACAAGGTGCCTCAACGGGAGTAGATCCTCATTGTCTTCAATATGACGAATGAACTGTCCCTGTTCAGCGCCTTCGATATCGTTGCCAAAAACAAGTGATGGACCGAAGTAATTGTCCGGAGGATCGAGGCTGACGATAAAATCCCTGGGGAAAAGATCGTCCCCGAACATCTCGTCATCGCTATCTGGATCAATAAAGATGTTGGCAAAGGGTGTAGCAGTGTACCCGATGTAGCAACTTCGATCGAAGATCTCGAGAAGTTGACGAATCTGTCCGTTTATGGCAGACACTTCATCTCTTCCACTTCCGATATTGATGGATGCATTGTCTGCTTCGTCATCAATCAGAAGCATCGGCTCACTGATTGATGAGCCACCACGGCGTGCATTGTGTTCCCTCAGCCATTCAAGGAGGTTTTTCAGGGTATACGAATTCTTCTTGATTACGAATAGAGCAGGCGTTTTCAGATTCTCCAACGGAGTAGCGACACTTGTCGCCGTCGCCTTGTTGAAATCCCGCAATGAATTCGTGAAGACACTTGGTCGGCGCCTAGAGTCGTAACGTCCGACACCAATAACCTGGCTGGTGTCGGGTTGATTCGAAAGTAGCCTTGCGCTGTCAAATCCGGTGAACCCTTCATCAAGGCGCATCTGTGTCTGACTACGCAGATTATTGTGAATTCCGGCGATCACGATAATCACCTTGTATCCGGCATCTGCAGCCTTGCAGACCAGTCCAGTGTAATTCGCCGTTTTCCCCGACTGTACATGGCCAACCACCATACCACGGCGATCCCATTTTCCTTCCCTTTTCGGGTTTTCGAGCAGTCCAAGTGTGCGGTCTGTGACATTAGCAAACGAAGCCAGAACCCGTGCCGAGAATCCTTTCGTAACTAGCAATTTTTGATACCGCTCCCAGAAATAGAAGTCGATAGCGTTTTTCGCTTTTGCACTATCGAGCCACGGCTCAAAATCAATATTTTTCTGTAGTGTTGAGCCGATAGACATCGTGATGCCATGAATGGTTTCAAACTCACGAGCGAGAGCTTCGGCCTCTTCGTCAGTTACTTCCGGATAAATTACGCGGACCCTCGCAATTTGCTCTCTGATCATTTCGGGAGTTGGCATACGGCTTGCGAGCCAAGCGCTGACCATATTTTGTAGGTCTTGCAAGTTACCCATCATTCACTTCCTTCTGTTGAATATCTTTCAGAATTTGCGAAGCTATCTGCCATTGTGATTGGAATGGTTCAGCTGAGGACATCATTGTTTCAATTTCCTCAAAAGTTTGATCGACAGTCCGGAGCTTCAGACAGGTTGAACGCACAATGGCGGCAAATGTCTCATCATCCATGGTCTTTGCATATACACTTTCGGGATTAGAACTCACATCCGAGAACAACGAATCGATTGGTAGTGTTGAGCTTGCCAGTTCGAGAAGCTTTCCGAATTCCTTTCGCTGATCTTCTGGCAGTCTTTCCGAAAAACTAGTGAAAGCAGGATGCTCAGGGTCTAAACCATAGGAAATCAGATTCTTATCCTGAAAACGTCTCCAGACCGGCAATCTGTTACTTTCAATCAACCGAGTTCCCTTCGAAGTGTAGACACGCTTCGAGGTCGCCCCGATTTCAGCAATGATTTTTCTGAGGCGATCACGTACCGGTGCCGGAGGACGCGCGGACGACTTCTTGAGATCAATCTTCCAGTTGGAATCCATATCATTCGGGATATCAATACGGACCCTAGCTAGTTTCGTCAGCTCTGTCTGCTTTGCAAGGTTGAACCATGTGCCATGGATAATGAGACGTTTGCCGCGGTAAACGTAGAATCCCTGATTTCTGACATATCCTTCCGGTCCCGCGTAGCGATTCCATTCTTCTGATGAGATCTTCCCGTGGTGTGGAAGCGTCACAGACTGAATCCGGATTTCCTGGTTTCCCAAGTGGAATACTTCCTCCGCTCTCAGAATTGTTGCCGGATGCCACGAGTGAAACGGATCAAATGGCTCAAGGTTACGATTGTTCAGCAGTATTTGGATCTTCTTCACACCGGCCTTGCCCGCAAGAAAACGGTGAAAGACCAGTTCGATATGTGTCGCCGTTTCGGCAATCTGCCGGATGGAATTTTGCACAGCACCTTCGTTTTCCCCGCCCACGAGCCTGTCCAGCTTCTGCCAGACCACAAGGGTTCCGCTCTCACCAAGCTTGTCTGCCCACGGAATGCGTTCTGCGCTGGAAACCATCTCTACAAGCCAGTCATTGTTACAGGCAACTCTATCGAGGTCCCAAATGGCGCCGGATGTTCTCCCATCTCTGCGTGTTAGAACTGTGAGATGCCTGCACTGCGAAAAGGATGCCGTCTTCAGTCCCAAGCCAAACCGTCCGAGATCATCCTTGGAGCGACCGTCTAGAGGATTCTTCGAACCAAGCCGCATTGCAGCGAGAAGTTCCTCTTCCGACATTCCCGTTCCGTCATCAATAATCCCTATCGCTGGTTTATCTGAATGAGTATTTACCAACAACTCAATTCTGCTAGATCCTGCAGTAATGGAATTATCGATGATATCGGCAATTGCAGTTTGCAGCGAATAGCCAATGTCTCGCATACTCTCAATCAAAATATCTGCTCTAGGCGTAATTGTTTTGCATTTTGTCTGTTCGAAACTCATCATGCCGCTTCCAAAGGGATACTGGACCTTTTTCTGTTCTTTCCAGCAACCCCGTGTGGTCGTTCCAGAAACTCGAAGATTTTCGAGAGACTTCCTGCAATCTGCCAAGCAAGAAATGGTGGAACCGCGTTTCCCACTTGAATGTATTGCGCGGTGCGATTGCCCTTGAAAAGGTAGTTGTCCGGAAACGTTTGCAATCTTGCCGCCTCGCGGACAGTCAAACTACGGCACTGCCTAGGGTCTGGATGGATGTAATAGTGACCATCTTTCGATATATGGCTAGTAATCGTACTTGCCGGTCGATGCGCAACCTGCACCCTAAACCGATCAGGAAACTTTCCAGACAGCCAGTTATTGTGAAAGGGAGCCAAGGTGGGTGGAAACTCAGATGATTTCGGTGACCGGTTGAAACTCTCGCCGAAAACAGATACATACAAATATCGTACGAGGTCTGCCGGCATATGCCCACGAGTCTCGTGGTTGGGCAAAGCTTTCAGCTTCTCGTCCACAATCCACTTCCTGAGCTTCAACGGACAGGTCTTGGGCAACTTCACGCTACTTTGCCCCATACGATTAGAAGGCAAGTCATCCGGAAATCGAGATAGATAACGTCTCAGCGATTGCTGAATCATCCGCTGTTCGTTTGCCGGAAGAAGCAGTGTATTACTCCAAACAATTTCGATTGCATTCTGCAGTACTTCACGCCAAGCAGCCACACAATCTCCTCGACTCAGCCCGCTACGAAGCGGTTGCATGGCACCAATGACATCATTTACCGTAACATGCCTCTGGTATTTCCGGAGACAAGGCAGGAGCTCCACTGGCAAGCCTTGGGCAATGTTTCTTCGCAGACCGACAACAATCACGCGGTGACGTGCCTGAGGGATTCCATATTCTTCCGTTCGTACCATGAAATCATTGGGAGAGGAATCGAATTCCGATCCATCATTGCTCATCGAAGGTGTCAGTGGAATCAGCCTGTAGCTGTTAGGCCCTGCCGCTGACTTCAAATCCGACATGATCTTCTGGAATATCCCGCCTTCAATCTTGGATGACAGCATACCCTTGACGTTTTCCATGACAAACATTGCCGGCTTGAGCTTCGCAAGGGCATCTACATACTCGCGGTACAGGAAAGTTCTCTTGTCCTTGAGGGGGTCGTAATCGACAATTCCTGCGTTCCGGGAACGACCTGCAATAGAGTAGGCTTGACAAGGGGGGCCGCCAATCAGGATGCTGCGGTCGCCATAATTCCTGCGGATTTCACGTATACGCTGATTGAGAAATTGAGTTGTCTGTTCATCCCCGAGTTCCATACACACAGTTTCATCAATTGCGGCCTGCCACGCTTTCGGATAGAGAACATTCCAATTTGGCTCCATGATTTCGCCGTTCAGAAATGAGTAGTACTCTGGCGGGAAACCAGATTCGAATTTGCGCAAAAAACTTCGAAGAAGCAGGGTTTCATAAGCTGACCGTTCCTTTTCGATCGAAACCTGCATCGAAAACGGGTGATTTCCCGCAGAGTCGATGAAGGCCGAAAAGCCTTCTCCAAGACCCCCAGGACCTGAAAAAAGGTCAACAATGGCAACAGGTTTTAGCATACAATTCAATTTCTAACTGGCACAGTAACTCGATCGGAAACCAACGTGCCTTGAATGCGAGCACGCCATTGACGGATATCGTTGACTTCACGACGCGGTCTCGCATGATGTCGGGCATCAGAAGCAGGAACACCCAACCCGAGTTGATCCTGCGCAAGGCCCTGCACGCACGAGGCTTCAGATATCGACTGCACGGGTCAGCACTTCCGGGAAAACCGGACTTGGTTTTCCCGAAATACCAAGCAGTGTGCTTTGTTCATGGGTGTTTCTGGCATCGGCATCCGGGATGCCGCTTTGCCACCACACCCGCAACCAGAGTGAAGTTCTGGAAAGCAAAATTCATGGACAACATTTTACGTGATCGCAATAGAATTGCCCTCCTGAGGAAGCACGGATGGCGAGTTGCTATCGTGTGGGAATGCTCCTTGCGGAACAATCGGACTTCGCAAACCATAGATCGTTTCGCAAACTGGCTTTGTGGCCGAAAACCCAGATTTTCGTCTGACTTCCATCGGAACAATATTTAACTTCCACACCTAACCATCCATGGCCATCGAATTTGATGAGAATCTGTCTGTCCGTTTCCACTTAGATGGTCAAACAACCTAGCCCGAATGTTGGCCGCGCATGTGCCAATGAAAATAATCTCATCGTGTCTGTATAGAATGTAAACCCCGAGACCTACTGGATCGCACGGCGCAACAGATCCTGCAAGACCGGAATGCTATTGGCAACGCTCATGCGTGAATATGACGGGTCGTAGATCTGCTCAAATGCTACGTCTGGAGGCGTACAACGAATGTGGTCCCGAAGCCCCTTGCCCAGAACCAATACGGCGTTGGGTTGCAACGCGCCAAGCACGACCATGAATGGCACTTCTGCTGCTTTCCATTCGGCTGGTGATGGAAGGGTTCGAGGTCCGTCCACCAATGTCTGAATGTAGTTATAGAAAGCGATGTCTTCCCATACGTCAGTACGAGCCCCATCACTTAAGCGATCTTTCTCCCCGAGCAGGACTTGAGCAATTTTCGTGAAATATGAACTGGGGTCCTTTTGACCCCAGAAGCGTACTGCTTCACTCGTGAGAACAGAACTTTCAAAGCCGGGGTCTCCATAGTGGTACAGACCAAGCACGAGCAGACGAAGCCCAAACCTACTGTTACGACGGTAGTTCTCTCCGACCCATGGAGGGAATCTGACACCGGGGAAACACGTCTCTTGCTCCATAGGAATCTTCGCTCACAGGCTTTCTTGAAAGACATGTAAAGACGGGAGTATAGCGGAACTTGCCAATCCGAGTATAGTGGGAGTATGGGAGGCGGGAGACCATGATGGAAAGACTGAACAGGGAGATAAGGCTGTTTACTCAACCAGGCCAGTTGGCAGAGAACATCAACGAATTTCTTGTGTCCGAGGGGAGTCGTGACGCAGATGAATTCGTCTTCTCTCCAGACCTTGGACCTGGAAAGTGGGCAGAAGCTGTGCGACTTACTACGTAACGCTCCCACCGTTATGTATATAATTCCTCTTGCAAGGAGGGGTTTGTGGATAAAGTCCGAGGAGAGGCCTGCTAGCCGCTCTCAAAACGTATTGCCTTCAAAAAATTCCTGCCTGCCGTTGCAACCACCGGATGTAGGCAATGATCTTTGTCACGTCGTCGGGCGTGGCTTCTGAAATTCGGGGCATATTCCCGAATTTCCAGTGATGGGCCCGGACGCCTTGTTTGGCAGCTCGCATGAACGCAAAGTCGGCATGATGGGAAGGCTCATAAATTTTATGCACCAACGGCGGCCCCATGTTCGTCCCCCGGCCTTCCCGGCCATGACAGCGCGCGCACAGTGCATTGAACCGTTCTTCCCCTGTTTCATATTCTTCAGGCACCGGTTTCGGAGCATCCAGGGAGGCCACGGCCTCCTGCGTGACGCCTTCGTGAGCGGCATGCGTTGAACCCGGTTCACCCTGCTCGTCCGAGCACCCGATCAAACAGGTCAACACTGCCAGACCGAGCCACACCAGTTTCATCCAGAAACCTCCTGCCATCTGCGCGCCTTCCGTCACCGATCTTCCAGGCGACAATTACGAACCCAAAACTCTCGTCGCATACGGTGCCGGATCCTGAAGGCCCGCATCGCGAAAACCCTGTAACCGGATCATGCAACTGTCACATCGCCCGCATGCCGCGCCATCCTCGCGGGGGTCATAGCAACTGTGGGTCAACTCGAAGGGGACTCCCAAAACCCGGCCTTGTTGAATGATCTGGGTCTTACTCAATAGCAGAAGCGGCGCTTTAATCTGTACCGTTTGGCCATCCGTCCCCTTTTTCGTGCCCAGCCGGGCCACCCGTTCAAACGCGTGCAAAAACTCAGGGCGACAATCCGGGTATCCGGAATAATCCAAGACATTGGCCCCGATAAAGATACAGGAAGCATCGACGACTTCGGCATAGGCTAAAGCCAACGACAGGAATATCGTGTTTCGTGCCGGAACATACGTGGATGGGATGCCGGTCTCCCGTTCCCGGTCCGAGCGATTCTTCGGAACGTCTCCCGCGCCGACCAGGGCAGAGCCACCGAATTCGTGCAGATCCAATTGAAGAATTTTATGTTCGGCTGCTCCCAACCACGCTGCAATCTCCCGGGCCTTTTGAATTTCAGCGTGATGGCGCTGTCCATACCTGATCGTGAGCAGGTACAGGGCGTATCCGTCGTGACGAGCCATTGCGGCCGTCACGGTCGAATCGAGTCCTCCACTGGCCAAGGCGACGGCTTTCATCATGCCTGGAATAACCCGGGCACCCTCACGTGACCGAGTCAGGAAATCGATGCAAAGACGGGATCGGTAGAACAGTCAAACAAAAGGCGGGAGTCAGGATACGTTGTGGCTCAGGTCAGATCCGTTGCTCCCCTCGTTCAATTTTTTCAAGCAACTCGATTTTTTCCTGGCATTCGACGCAGAGCCTGGCGAACGGCATGACAGCCAAGCGTTTTTCACTGATTTCAGTATTGCACTCGACGCAAATACCATAGGTCCCTTCTTCCAGGCTCACCAACGCTTCATCGATCATTTGCCGTTCCCGGTTTCGCTTTTCCTGAAGGGAAATGCCCATTTCACGTTCCAAATCCAATAAAGCCTGGTCGCCGCTATCCATGGCCGATTCGAACCGCCGTTGCTGCTCTTCCGTCAATGACTGCCCCAACTGGTCCTGGATTTCCTTCATGAGCTTGACCCGTTTCTCCAGCATGATCTTTCGCAAGGTCATCGATCGCGAAGACGGCAGCCGTTTAGGAGCTTTCGCTTTCGCCGGAGCCTGTTTCTTCACCGTCTTCGCCTCACCGGCCGTTCGTTTTGCCGAATGAGAACTGGCTTTGGACGTCACTTTCCTTGTTTGGCTCTGGGAAGTCCCTGTTGCTTTCGTCTTGGAAGTTTTGGCTGCACGCTTGGCAACTGCAGTCGAAGTTTTCTTCGTCGATTTTCCTGCCATTTCAGATCTCCTTTTCTTGCGCAACTGCAGTGCTGTGATTCTTGCGCTGGCCGTTACGAGCGACGATTCTACTCATTCCACGACGTCAAGGTTGCCAAAGATAGCAGTTCAATCATAAGTCATCAAGGAATGAACCTCGCAATCCTCAATTTTTCGACGTCCCTGCAAAAACAGCAATTCAATCATAAAGGCACACCCCACGATTTCCGCGCCTAATTTCCGCAACAAGTCCACCGTCGCCGCCGCGGTCCCTCCGGTGGCCAGGAGATCATCCACCACCAACACCCGCTCTTCCATCGTCACGGCGTCTCGATGGATCGCCAACGAACTGGCCCCGTACTCCAGGTTGTATTTCACCTCGAACACGTCGGCGGGAAGCTTGCCGGCTTTGCGGACCGGCACGAACCCCGCACCCAGGTTGTACGCCAACGGCGCTCCCAAGATGAAACCTCGCGACTCAATCCCCACCACCTTACTGATGTGTTCATTCCGGTAGCGCGCCGTGAGGTCGTCAATGACGGATCGATACCCTTGGGGATTCTTCAACAACGTGGTGATGTCGTAAAACAGAATGCCGGGTTTTGGAAAATCCGGGATCTCGCGAATCAACGATGTGTAATCCATAGGTCAATCCTTTCCGGCCGGGTTTCCGCAAAGAACCCCGCTACGCACTGCCGGGGATGATGATAAAATCGGATGAATTCCCGGCATTCGGGTTGATCCATTCCACTTGAACATCTTGAACCTGAGCCAAGGATGGCCCGCGGTTGAGGGCCTGGATGAATGCATCGACGAGCACCTGAGACCCTTCAACTTCCGTTTCTATTCGACCATCAGGCAAGTTCCTGACCCATCCGCTCAACCCACGCCTGGTCGCCTGAGATTGTAGAAACGCCCGAAACCCAACGCCCTGCACGCGGCCTTGGGCCACGGCGTGAGCCCGAACGGGATGTTCTCCGGCTTCCCGGTCCATTATCCTACCACAACCTATCCATGACGCGTTACGACGGCCGCTCCCATAGATACGCACTCAACTTCGCGGACGTGTTTTCCGCGTCGCGGATGCAATCGGGGATACCTATTCCGTCATAAGCCGCCCCCGTCACGTACAACCCGGGGTGCAGGGCGACACGTTCACGAATGCGTTGCACGCGCTCCCGATGCCCGCGGGTGTACTGGGGCATGGCTCGAGGCCATCGATACACTTCCACGTGGAGAGGCGGACTTTGAATGCCGACCATCGATTCCAACTCACGACAGGCTTGTCCCGTCAGTTCCGCATCATCCAAATCCAGCAGATCCTCTCGTCCACGCCCGCCCAGATAACACCGGACCAGACATTGCCCCGCCGGCGCGCGACCCGCCCACTTCATCGATGACCACGTCGCTGCGATCAATGGACGATTTTCAATACGTGGAACCACAAACCCGTAGCCGCGCAACCGGGACTTGACCTCCGACTCGGAAAAGACCATCGAAATGGTCATCGTCGAGGCATACGGGATGTCATCCAAGGCCGCCGCGGCTTCATGGTCGAACGAGCGAAGAAACCCCGCGGACACGTACGCGGGAGTCGCAAGCACCACGGCCTCCGCATCCAATCGTTCTTCTCCTTCCAACTCAACCCGAAACGATGGTTCCGCATGGGAACCGATTGACTGAATCGCCCTCACGTTGGCGCCTCGCCGAAGGGACACTCCGGCACGTGACAGGCTGTCCGCCAGACTCGTAATCAAATCACCCAACCCTCCCTGCAAGGTCGTGAACAGCGTGCGGGCAGTCGCATCCGGCTTGTGCGAAGACCGCGCCCGCTGCATGGCCAACGCCCCTTTGATCAGACTGCCGTGTTTGCGCTCCAATTCCACGAGATGAGGAAAGGTCGCATCCACGCTTAACTCATTCGCGTCACCGGCGTAAATCCCCGAGACTAACGGTTCAATCAGGTGATCAAACGCCTCGGAACCCAGACGCCGGCGGAAAAACTCCGCCAACGTTTCTTCATCTCTCGTTTGCGCCCGTGCAGGGATGATCCAATCGGCCCCCATGCGCATGATGCCGGGCCAGGAGATCACCCCGCTGAGAAACAAGGGACCCAACCTCGTGGGGACCATTGAAATCAGACCTTGCGGAAATTCACGCAATCGTCCTTTCGAATAGGTAAACGTTTTCGCGTGTTCCTGATTCGTATTGATCAATTGCGACGTCAGGCCTAATTTGTCACAGAGTGCAAGAGCGGACGGTTTCGTCGTGAGGAATGAGTCGGGCCCTCCCTCCGTGACCAAACCATCACGGCGATTCGTGACGATTTTTCCGCCGAAATAATCCTCTCCTTCCACCACCGTGCATTGACAAGGCTCATCCCTGCTTCCTGCCTGCTCCCGTAAAGCGAAGGCGGCGGAAAGCCCGGCAATCCCTCCTCCGACAATTACGACTCGTTTGGGAACCGCCATGCTGAATCACACGCTAGAGGGAAAGAACATCGAACAGGCCGTGGCCGGCTCACCGGGTGCTGTATTGGTGAACAAACCCAATGGCGGACTCAACGTGATCGACGGGGGTTTTGGGGAGAATCCCATGACCGAGATTGAAAATGTGACCGGCCCGGTTCCCGGCCCGGTCCAGAATATCCTTGATACGGCGTTCGATCTCCGGCAAAGGCGCAAACAAGACCACGGGATCGAGGTTGCCCTGCACGGCGACGTCGAACCCGACCCGCGCCCACGCTTCATCGAGTTCAACGTGCCAATCCAACCCCAGCACGTCGCTGCCGGCACTGCGCATGAGAGGCAGGAGCGTCGACGTTCCCGTGCCAAAATAGATGATCGGAATTCCTTCAGGTTTCAGGCGGTCGATGATCGTTTGTACGTGCGGCAAGACGTACTCGCCGTAGTCAGCCGGAGTCAGGCACCCCACCCAGCTGTCGAAAATCTGAACGGCGTCCACGCCCGCGCGGATCTGGTTTTCCAAATACGTGACGACCACGTCCGAAAATTTGCGAAGTAACGCATGCCATTGATCCGGCCGGCCGAACATCATCTGTTTGGTATTGAGATAATTCCGAGAACTCCCTCCCTCGATCGCATAGCTGGCCAGGGTGAACGGGGCTCCGGCAAAACCAATGAGGGGCACCCGTCCGTCCAATGCTTTTTTCGTCAAACTGACGGCATCGGAAGAAAACCGGAAGGCGTCACGCTCGACCGGGCGCAACCGCGTCACGTCATCCTGATGTCTGACCGGATTGAGAATGACCGGGCCTTCCTCTTCACGGAACGTCAACTGCAACCCCATCGGTTCCAGGGGCAACAGGATATCCGCAAAAATGATGGCCGCATCCAAGTCAAAGCGTTCGATGGGTTGGAGCGTCACCTCCGCGGCCAGATCCGGGGTCTTACAGACGTCGAGAATACCGTGTTTTGCCCGCATTCGCTGATATTCCGCCATGTAGCGACCGGCTTGTCGCATAAACCAGACCGGCGTTCGATCAACGGGTTCCCGACGGCAGGCTTTCAAAAAACGATCATTGATCATAAGGGGTGGAATTGTACGGATGGGAGGAAAAGACTGTCAATGAAGAAGCCACGCCTGCCTGGGGCCGGGTTGCCGGCTACGCGACGCTAGAACCACTCCTGATCGGCAGACTGCGTTTCCGCAGAAGGCTTCTCAACGGACCGCCCGGCATAGGCGTCCCTGATCTTTTGGCTTTGCTCTTCATAGGATGAAGCTTCGGCAGAATTGAGGAGCCAGGCATCGCCTTCCTGCAATTCAATCCGATAATGATCGCCGCCGAGAGAAAACCACTCAATATAGGGATGCGGCGCCAGAAGAGGATGCGGGTCAAAGGAAATCGAGCTTACAGTGCCGATCTGGGGATTGGCGAAATCAAGCAGACGCGACCCCGCGTTGGGATCATCAGCGAATTGAGGGTTCTTAAAAGAAAAAATCAGGCCGGCAATGTCGGGTTTGAAATCCCCGTTCAAATAAAATTCGATCGGACCCAGGGAAGCAAAAGTCATCTCCCCGACCACGACTCCCCGTGTGCGATTGTCGAGATATCCTTCTTTGACCCATCGATATCCGCCGAATTTCTCCGCCATCTGCTTTTGCTGCTTCCCTGAAGGTTCGCCGCAACGCCTCTACACACCTCTCATTGATTGTGATAGCGGGATGCAGGTCAAGGCGTCCCGCGGCGAAACCCGAGCACATCAAACTCGATAGGAGAGGGTTGAGCGAGGACACCACATCGCCCTGCGCCCGCAAGTGCAAGACATCTACGGTTTACACAGACGACATTTCACTTGACGCACAACTCCGGACTGTTCCAGCGCGTCCAAGGCCGTATCTTTATCGGGATATTCAAACCATCCACCTTCCCAAAAATCAGACCGTGTAGGAATCGAAGGGACTTCGATGCACCGTTCCTTGTGCAAAACGGCCTCATCTACAGATCTTCGAATATTGACCCAAAGAGCCATATGGTACCTCTCAGCAATAACAACCTGCGCCATTAATCTTCAAGAAGTTGCCATTCATCTTTTTCAATCTTGACTTTTGCCCCGGTCTGGATTTTTTTCACATCTTCACGATCAAACAGTTTCATATACCGTTCAATGCGGTCCGGATCGTCAATCCGTTCCACCTGCTGCAACCCACTCGCCAAGCGATACGTTCTCACCAAGACAGACATCTGCAATCCTCCAACCCGTTAGAATGAACACACACTAGCAGAACTGTAAGAATCTAAAGAAGAAAACCACGAGTCGTCAAGAGCGGCTCCCCCCTCCGCCCTCGGATCGAATCCGAAGCCGGCCCTTCCCCGAACCTCAGAATAATTTCACGGGGTCATGGTCAAGAGCATTTTCAATCCTGTATAATAGGCCGGACGTCACAACATAGCTGTGAATCCGCAAGAAGGGAGTGATCCGATCCATGCCTGTCTATGAATATCAATGCAATGCCTGTGACCATAAATTTGAACTGCTCCAATCCGTCAACGCCAGGCCGGAAGACACGTCCTGTCCCCAATGCAACGAAGTCAACGCGCAACGTCTCATGTCCGCTTTCGCTTCCCAAATCAAAGGCGATCATAAGCCCGGATTCGGTGAAATGAAGGCTTACGACATGTACAATGAGAGGATGGATAAATTCAAAAAACTTCCACCTCTTATGGGTGTAGCCCGTGAGGCCCCCGGCGCTCCCAGAATGACACAGCCGACGGATTCAGGCTCAAGTTCAGGAGAAAATTAGCGCGCACCACTCCCGTCGCCGGTGATTCCCTGCACGATCGACAACTATCGGAAAACGACCCCGTCCCATCATTGTCATGAGATGGCTTCATTGTTCAGGAGACACTGATTCTACTGAATAAGAAACTCCCAATGCGACACGTTCGGAAACATGCCAAGCGGCCGAAAAGCCTCGCTCTGGTGGCATTCTGGCTGATGGCCTTGCTGCCGTTCTCTTCGCCGGTGATGGGTGCGACCGAAGAATTAACCGGCTCCGCCTTGATTGTGGGCAATGGACCCGAACGGTATGCCATTGAGGCCTTGGCAAAAAACTTTGAAGCGTTGCATCCCAAAACCTCCATCGATTTTTTCTGGCACCAAAACGCGAGGCCCGTTGAAGAAGTTCGAGAAAATGGCGCCGATATCGCCATTGCGGGTCAAGCGGAACAGGATCTTCCGTCGACTACCGTGGCTTGGGACGGCATCGCCGTGGTCACAAACTTTTCCAATGCCATTGAAGATATTACCCGGGAACAGTTGGCAAACATTTTCTCAGGCAAAATAAAATTCTGGTCGCAAGTGTACGAAGAGGGACCGGAAACCAGAATTCGGCTGATCCATCGGGCTTGGAATCAGAATATCCGCCAACCATTTGAAAACTTTCTCGGCCTTGAAAACCACAAGGGCCTCCGGGCAAGAGTCGTCGAAAAAGAGAATGAAACCTTCAAGGCCATCAACGGCGATATCTACTCTATTTCCTACGTCTCGATGGGACCCGCTTTGCAAGCGCGTAAAGACGGGTATGGCGTGACCCTCCTGTTTATCGATGACATCGAACCTGAATACCAAACAGTCCTGGACGGCACCTATCCCCTTCGTCGACCGGTGGTCTTCGTCATGAATCCCAATGCCTCTCCGGCGGCCCGGGCCTTTTTGGAATACGTGCTGTCGCCTCAGGGACAACGAGCCATAAAAATAGGGGCCAGCGGTCGGGCCGGGTCTTTTTGGAAATGGGGGCGATCGCCAGGGGAACAGCGAGCCATAAAAATAGGCGCCAGCGGTCTTTTCCAGGACAAAACCAGTTCCGTCATCAAATATTATCCCCTCAACGGGGAGTAAGCCCGGTTCCCGGTCACGGCCCACTATTGACAGGAGCTTCGCTATCCGTGCTACATAGGCCCCTCACCCACAAATCTCAATAGACTCTCTGAGACGTCGTCTCTCAGGAACAGTGGCTGAAGACTCTTCAAGTCAACCGGAGACACGTCTTTTCTTCAGAGCAGGCCATGTTTAAGAAAATCCTTGTCGCAAATCGTGGTGAAATCGCAATGCGGGTCATCCGGGCCTGTCGGGAACTCAACATTGCCACGGCTGCAATTTATGCTGAATGCGAAGCCACGGCGATTTATGTCAAAAAGGCCCATGAAGCGTATTTGGTCGGTCCCGGTCCGGTCCAGGGATTCCTGGATGCCCGGCAAATCGTCAATTTAGCCAAACGCATCGGAGCCGATGCCATTCATCCCGGCTACGGGTTTTTGGCGGAAAATGCCCAGTTTGCCCATTTCTGCCGAGAGGCAGGCATCACGTTTATCGGCCCGACTCCCGAAGCCTTGGAACTGCTGGGAGACAAAGTGCGGGCCAGAGAACTCGCCAAACAAATCGGAATTCCCGTGGTTCCGGGGACGGAAGGCCGAGTCGAAAGCGTAGAAGAAGGCCTGAACTTTGCCCGATCCATCGGCTATCCGGTGATGGTCAAGGCCAGTGCCGGTGGAGGAGGGCGGGGGCTTCGCGTGGTCCGCTCCGATGAAGAACTGAAAGAGGCCATGGAGTCCGGGGCCCGGGAAGCATTGGCGGCTTTCGGAAATGCCGATCTTTTTCTTGAAAAATACATCGAGCGACCGCATCATATCGAGTTCCAGCTCCTCGCAGACAAAGACGGACAAGTCCTGCATCTGGGTGAACGCGATTGTTCAATCCAACGCCGCCATCAAAAAGTGATCGAAATTGCCCCGTCCCTGATCCTGACGCCGCCACTCAGGGGGCAAATGGGCGATGCCGCAGTTGCGCTGGCCCGTGCCGCCGAGTTCGAAAACGCCGGTACCGTCGAATTCCTGTTGGATCAGGATGGTCAACACTATTTCATGGAAATGAATCCAAGAATTCAGGTGGAACATACGGTCACGGAACAGATCACCACCATCGATATCGTGCAGGCCCAAATCTGGATTGCCGCAGGACGACCGCTCGTATTCGGGCAGCATGAAGTGAATTTGCAAGGCTATGCCATTCAATGTCGGATTAACGCCGAAGACCCTCAAAACGGCTTCCGTCCTTCTTCGGGTAAAATCACGGCCTACCTGTCTCCCGGCGGAATTGGGGTACGGATCGACGGCGTCGTCTACAAGGACTATACCGTTCCCCCTTTCTACGATGCGTTGTTGGCCAAAATGACGGTCCAAGGCCGGACTTGGGACGAAGCCGTTCGGCGAACGCACCGCTCACTGGAGGAATTTTTGTTGCGAGGAGTGAAAACGACTATTCCCTTTTTGAAGAACATTATGGAAGAATCCGATTTCCGGTCGGGAAAATTCGATACGTCTTATCTTGACTCTCACCCGGACTTGTACAACTACGACCATGCCTTGGTATCGGAAGATCTTGTGGTGACGCTCTCTGCTGCCATTGCGGCATATGAAGGGCTGTAACGTCTCGTCGGCAACGAGTCGCTTTAACGCAAAGGCACCTTATGGCAAAGAAACCGACACTCTGGGACAAGTTCAAAAGACGCACCGGAGCATCAAAAAAGCGACGGAAAGGCAAGCGTTCGGACACGTTCGAACTGGAGGCCTCGCCGGGACGAAAAATCCACCTCACGGACGTATCCTTGCGAGACGGGCATCAGTCCTTGCTGGCGACGCGGATGCGCACGGAAGACCTGATCCCCACGGCGGAACAACTGGACGCAGTCGGATTGTGGTCCATGGAAGTCTGGGGAGGAGCCACGTTCGACGCCTGCTTGCGATTTCTGAAAGAAGATCCGTGGGAACGGTTAAAGGCTTTTCGCCAGGCCGCCCCCAACACCAGGCTGCAAATGCTGCTTCGGGGGCAAAATCTCGTCGGGTACCGGCATTACGCGGACGACGTCCTGGAGCAATTCATCGTCAAATCCGCGGAACACGGCATCGACGTCTTTCGCATTTTCGACGCCCTCAATGACATTCGAAACCTCCAATCCGCCATCAGAGTGGTCCGGCAATGCAACAAACACGTGGAAGCCACGATTTGCTATACGGTCAGCCCGGTGCACAGCCTGCATCACTTCGTGGAACAAGCCAAACGATTGGAAGATCTCGGCACCGATAGTATCTGCATCAAGGATATGGCCGGGCTCTTGCCGCCCTTCGAAGCCTATGCGCTCATCAAGCGGTTGAAGGAAGCGGTTCGGGTTCCCATCCATCTTCATACGCACTATACGTCGGGCATGGCCTCGATGTCGTCACTCATGGCGGTCCTCGGCGGTCTCGACGTTTTGGATACGGCCCTGTCCCCGCTCGCGGGGGGCACGTCCCACCCCCCCACGGAAACCTTTATTGCGGCCCTGAGAAAAACTCCCTATGACACCGGATTGGATTTGTCCCGGTTCGCCCCCATTACGGAACAGCTGCGGGCGGCCAGAAAGAAATATCACCAATTCGAGAGTGATTTCACGGGCGTCGATACGGATGTCCTGCTGTCACAGGTCCCGGGCGGCATGATTTCGAACCTCGCCTCCCAACTGGCGGAGCAAAACGCCATAGAGAAAATGAAAGAAGTGCTGGAGGAGATCCCACGGGTTCGCAAAGATATGGGGTACCCGCCGTTGGTGACCCCCACCAGTCAAATCGTCGGCACCCAAGCCACGCTGAACGTGATGACCGGCGAACGGTACAAAGTCATCACAAATGAAGCCAAGAATTACTTTTTGGGCCTGTACGGGGAACCGCCCGGCTCTTTGGATTCAACCACACAACAAAAAGCCATTGCCGACGACGCGCCTATTTCAAACAGACCGGCGGATAACCTTGCCCCTGAATTG
>MPMZ01000021.1 GCA_002238765.1 Nitrospira sp. bin75 | reverse complement strand
CGGGTCGGTTGCGGATGGGGGCGAAATGACACTCTAAGCGCCCGAGGCCCTCTCACCACTCCCTCATAACCTCGCCTTCGCATCCACGAATATCACTACTTTGTCGTAACCCGCCGCGATACGCTGCCACGATTGGCTTTCTGCCGCCAAATTCTCACGACAACCCAGAAGTTATCTTTTTACGATAGAATGTCCTCAGAACATCTTTTTCGAGACCGAGAGGACATCATCCCATGGGACTCATTGGCTACGCCCGGGTATCCACTGCCGAAGGCCGTCAGGTACTCGACCGCCAACTCGATGCCCTGAACGACGCCGGGTGCGAGCGCGTATTCGAGGACCGCGCTTCCGGAGCCTCCCATCGACCGGAACTGGCCGCCTGTCTGGATTACCTGCGCAAGGACGACGTCCTGGTCGTCCTCGACCTCGACCGCCTGGGCCGCCGGGCGGGTGAGCTCATCGCCTTGATCGACGAACTCGACCACCGCGGCATCGGATTCCGCGCCCTCAATTCGCCGATGGACACCACCGAGCCGGCGGGCCGTGCCTTCCTGCAGATCCAGGCAGCCTTCGCGGAGATGGAGCGCAACGTCATCCGCCAGCGCATCCGCGAGGGCGTCAAGGCTGCACGGGCGCGTGGACGCAAAGGCGGCCGTCCCCGCGTCATGACCCCTGAGAAGCTGCGCTACGCCCAAACCCTCATGGCCGACCAGACACGCTCGATACCCGATATCTGCCGTGAACTCGGCAGCATCCCCGCGAGCACGCTCTACCACTACCTGCACGCCGACGGGACACTCAAGGAGCCGGGCATACGGCTTCTTGACGCCTGATCCCATCTCCCTCATCCAACCCCTTTCTGGAACTGAGCCGACCATGCCCCGACGAACCGTTCTCACGGACCGGCAGCGGTCCGCCTTGTTCGATCTGCCAACCGACGAGCCGTCGCTAAGGAGGCACTACACCCTGGCCGACGACGACCTGGAATACATCGGCCGGCGTCGGCGTGACGAAAACCGCCTCGGCTTCGCCCTTCAGCTCTGCGCCCTGCGTTATCCCGGTCGCGTGCTGCAGCCCGGCGAACTGATTCCGTCGGCGGTCGTGGCCTTCATCGGCGCCCAGCTGGGCATCGTCGTGGAGTCCCTGCTGCCCTATGCAGCGCGCCGGCAGACGCGCCAGGAACACATGACGGCGCTACGCTCGATCTACGGATACCGCCCGTTCGCCGGACGCACGGCCAGGGACCTGAGGTCCTGGCTGGACGGGCAGGCCGAGGAAGCGCGCTCCAACGAAGAGCTGGCAAGACGCTTCGTCGAGGAATGCCAAATAAGGCAGGTCATCCTGCCTGCGGTCACAACACTCGAACGCCTGTGCGCCGACGCTGCCGTGGCAGCCGAGCGGCGAATCGAGGAAAAAATCGCCGGCCGTCTCGACGCCGCCACACGAATGGCTCTCGACAGCCTGCTTACGGAAACGCTGGAAAACCGCACGACGCGCTTCGTCTGGCTACGGCAGTCCGAACCGGGCAACAATGCCGCTGCCGCCGGACGCCTGCTGGAGCGCCTGGAGTTTCTGCAAAGCCTCGGTCTCTCCGAACAGATCCTCGAAGACCTCCCCGCCCACCGCGTCGCCCGCCTGAGAAGACAGGGGGAACGACACTTCGCCGACGGCCTGCGCGAGATGCTGGACAACCGGCGCCTGGCCATCCTGGCGGTGTGTGTCGTGGAATGGCAGGCCGCTCTCGCTGACACTCTCGTCGAGACCCATGACCGCATCGTCGGCAGGACCTGGCGGGAGGCAGAAAAGATCTGTGACGCCCGTATTGCTGACGCCAGGACAACGGTTCGCCGTACCCTCAGGTCCTTCGCTGATCTCGGGCAGGCACTGCTCGAGGCCAGGCATCAACCCGCCATGCTCGCACAGGCCGTGCCGGGCAAGCTCGGCTGGGATGGGCTTCAGGACCTGGTGGCCGTGGCCGAACGTCTGACCGACACCATTTCGAACGACCCGCTCGCCCACGTGACGCAGGGATACGGACGCCTCCGGCGCTACGCCCCGCGCATGCTGCGGGCCCTCGATATCCAGGGCGCCCCGGTTGCAAAACCTCTACGGGAGGCCGCCGGCCTGATCCGTGACGGCCACAGCCACGACAATCCAAGAACCTTTCTGCGTCCGACTTCCAAGTGGCACCGGCATCTCGATGCGCAGCCCAAGGGCGACAAGCGGCTCTGGGAGGTGGCCGTCCTGTCCCACCTGCGCGACGGCTTCCGGTCCGGCGACATCTGGCTGCCGCGCTCACGGCGCCACAGCGACCCGACGCGGGCACTGGTGCCGCTGCCGACCACAACGAGCAATGCCGCATTGGCCGTGCCGCTCGACGCCGGCGTGTGGCTGGCCGACCGTCAGGCGTGGATGACATACGGACTGGACAGACTAACCAAGGCGGCGCGGACCGGAGCCATCCCTGGCGGCGTCATTCGCGACGGCGGTCTCAACATCGACCGGCTCACCGCCGACACACCGGAAGGAGCCGACGAGCTCATCCTCGATCTCTACAAGCGCCTCCCGGAGACGCGCATCACCGACCTCCTCATGGAGGTCGATGCCGAGGTCGGCTTCACGGACGCCTTCGTTCACCTGCGCACCGGAGCCCCCTGCAGGGACAGGATCGGCCTCCTCAACGTCCTCCTGGCCGAAGGCATCAACCTCAGTCTCGGCAAGATGGCCGACTCCACCAACACCCACGACTACTGGGAACTCATGCGGCTCTCACGCTGGCACGTCGAAGGCAACGCTTTCGCCCGTGCCCTGGAAATGGTCATCGAGGCACAAGCCAGACTCCCCATGGCCAAGTTCTGGGGCCCGGGGACCACCGCGTCGAGCGACGGCCAGTTCTTTCCGACAACGCGCCAGGGCGAGGCCATGAACCTGGTCAATGCCAGGTACGGAAACGAGCCCGGACTCAAGGCCTACACCCACGTGTCGGACCGTTTCGGGCCCTTCGCCACCCAGATCATTCCGGCAACAGCGGGCGAGGCGCCCTACATCCTGGACGGCCTGCTGATGAACGAGACCGGTCGCCACATCCGCGAGCAGTACGCCGACACCGGCGGTTTCACCGACCACGTCTTCGCCGTCACTTCGATCCTGGGCTACCGCTTCGTGCCGCGCATCCGCGACCTGCCCTCCAAGCGTATCTATCTCTTCGATCCCGCCGCCTGCCCGAGGGAACTGCGCGGCCTCATCGGCGGCAAGCTGCGCCAGTCGCTGATCGCCTCGAACTGGCCCGACATCCTGCGGCTCGGCGCGACCCTGGCCGCGGGGACGGTTGCTCCCAGCCTGATCCTGCGCAAGCTGGCCGCCTATCCGCGCCGAAACGACCTCGCCACGGCGCTGCGTGAAGTCGGCCGCATCGAGCGCACCCTCTTCATGATCGACTGGGCCCTGGATCCGGCCATGCAGCGGCGAGCCCAGATCGGACTCAACAAGGGGGAGTCCCACCACGCCCTGAAGAATGCCCTCCGCATCGGACGCCAGGGAGAGATCAGGGACCGCAGCACGGAGGGTCAGCACTACCGCATGGCAGGCCTCAACCTGTTGGCCGCCATCGTCATCTACTGGAACACCGCCCGCCTGGGTGAAGCAGTCGCCAGGCGAAGGCGCGCCGGCCTACCCGTTGACCCCGAGCTCCTGCCGCACACTTCACCCCTCGGATGGGGACATCTCCTGATCAACGGCGAATACAGGTGGTCAAAAAGGCGTTGACTTGCCCTTAGAGTGTCATTTCGCCCCCATCCGCAACCGACCCGTAATGGGAGGCAGTGCAGTCGCAGTGCAGGTAAATGCTTCCCGTATCCTTTAGCACCCGCCGCATTTCGAGCAATCGCACGCCCATCATGATGAGGTACGACTTCATGCCCTTGCCGTGCGCCTGCCCCGCCGCATCGATTACGGCATAGAGGGGCGGCTCGCGTTCGGCAATCTCGCCGTGCCACGCCAAGTCCACGTCGTCGAGCGTCCACGCATCTTTGAATGCCGCGCCCGCCGCCTCGCTGCCGATCGGGGCCGAGTAGGTGCGGTTGGAGTTGAACGGGGGATCGAGGTAGATCAGGTCCACGCTGGCCGAGTTCATACCGCGCATGATTTCGAGGTTATCCCCGGTCCACATGGTGCGATTCTGCCAATTAGGGGTGGTCAAGAACTTTCCTTACTGCGTAGGTCGTCCAACAAGTTATGCCCTTGCCAAGTGAGGGCTCGCACTCTCAGCACAGCCCCATGTCTCATGTCTATGTATTCAACCGCGATTAAATCGGCTTGCCCCATCATATCGAGGTGGTAGCGGATTTGTTCAGTCGAATGATGACCATCATTAAATTGGTCGATATGCACGATACCTCTTGTATTTGTTGTATCTTCGACTGTCTGCAATATATGGCGAACAAGGTCCATATCACGCTTCACGGCACCTCCGCTCCTCCCGCTGACACCGCAACTGTCTTTCGATCAACTTTCAATCCCCGCATTGCCACCACCTGTCCATCCTTTGGTCACCTCGCGCTCGTTGGCATCCGCGGCCGCGGATGTCACGCTTCCAGTCTCTACCAATGCGTCCATGGTTCGCGATCCCTTCTTGCCAGGCGGAATACGGATTGTCCGAGAGCGAAGACCTCGCGGTAAGACACGAACTGGGTGCAGGGCGGGGTGAAACGTGGACTGGGTACCTTGCATGTAGGCCTGTGACCGGCGGCCATGATGATCCCGCTGCCCTGCACTTGGTTGAGCAGGACGACGGCCTGCAGGTTCTTGAAGGGTCGGGCCACGTCGGCGAAGCAGATTGTTACGCTGGCAGCTTCGCAAGCTTCCCGTCCGTGGAGTCTAACGCTGACAGTCATAGCAAACAGTGTCTCCTGGTATTGCCCGACGTCCACAAAACCTGCAGTTCCCCTGGGCACCCCTGCCCGATTCTTTAACACTTTTCGTGATGATGGGTTTTTGGGCCCATGCGGACGGCCCGGAACGATGTTCAGGACGAGGGCGGTTCTTTCTACCTTGTTGTTTTATCGAGGTGTTCGGACGTTTTGGGGCGCGTATTGGCTTGGGATGTTTCTCTGTAGGGCGCTGCGTAGGCCTGTGCTCAACGCGCGGCTTTGTGTTTCGGGTCATCCATCGGAGCAGGCTAAGCAGAAACTGGATCATGTACAGACCTCCTCCACCAAACTAACGAATGACGGCAGTCTACGCAGCTAACGCAGAGAGAAGTGCAATTCACCACAGGAGAGCTTCCCTTGTACTTTTGGCGTCACCGCAAGGTTTGTATCCAAAATTGCGCTAGGCAGTGGCGGGGGAGCCTGGACAGACCAGAGCCGCTACGTTCGAACCGCCCCAGCATGAACAAGTTGCGCTCGATGCAACCGGTCTGGCCGAGGGCGAGGTACAAACGACCTTGGCCCTGACACTGGCCCTCAATCTAAGCGGGCCTGCATCGGCTGTCTGGACAACTTATTCCTGTCGTGGCGCCGCCGATTTTACGAACCAGAGGCTGGTAACTGCGCCTTAAGCTCCTGGAACTTGGCTTCGGTTAGGCCGGTGGCAGCTTCGATAACGTCCCAGGTCACCCCGACCCGCAACAGGCCCTCCACCATTTCGACCTGCACTTCTGCCCGAACTTCCTCTGCATACGTCATGATTTCATCTCCTTGCTGAAGTCCTTGGCGCTGGAGTGCCTCGCCGAACCTCTCGATCACCTCACGGTCTTGTGTCGACGCCAAGTACAGGAAAAATCGGCGGAACTCATCCGCTTCGCCGCCAGCCTGACTTAGCGATAGGATCAACTGCGCCGTCAGCTGTAGCGCTCTGTCCACGTGACGATCGAACGCGACCATCATCAGTAGCTGGGCGATACGTCCTCTGACGTCCCCGGCTACTGCCTCCGGCGTGAGGGCGGTCTGGTCGATCAGTTCGTGAGTGAACCGCGGCACCCAAGGCAGAGCTCGGGCGGTCTCGGGGAACAGGTCGCTGAATTCGGTTGGATGATTCCAGCCACGGGCCCCCTGATAGAACACCACCGGCATGATCGGGCGCAGCTCTCGCCGGCCCGGATCGTCGCGGCGGTCAGCTTCCCAGATTCTGCAACAGTACCGCAGGAGCCGCAGGGGCATCCACGGGTCGGGCGACGACTGGTGCTCAAAGAGCAAATACATAGACATGGGTTGTCTGGTCGCGGCGTGCTCAACCTGGTAGAGCAGGTCGGACTGGCTGCCTTGCAGATCTTCGTCGATAAAAGTGCCGTCGACCAGCGTCAGGGTCGTCCAGTCGAAGTTGTCTCCGACAGAGTCGGGCAGTGCAGCCTGGAGTAAGGCGGCCGCCTCTGAGGCGTCGGAGAAGACGGATCGGAAGAGCCTGTCGTGAGGCTGGTGGATGTCGGCCATGCACACGGATCCTCGCGTCTCGAGTTCGTGGGGTCAGGGCGCATTGTAGCGCACTGAACCGTGGGCACCTGCTGTTCGGATCGTTCTTGCAGGAAGCTATTGTGAGGTCGGGTTCCGCGCGATCGTCGGCATCTGACGACTATGAAAAAGCATGTCCAGGGATTCAGCCAGGAGGTTCTGGATCGACGTGTCCTCGCTGGCGGCAATGATGCGGAGCTGCCTGGAAACCTCGGGCGTGAAGTACCCGCCAATATGCTTGGCGCCACGGCTCGAAGACGCTTGGCGCGGCGCGGGGCCCCTGCCTGCAGGCCCATCCTTCATGGCTGTCGTGAACTTGTTAGCCTTTTCGGTCATGGTTGCGTTCCTTCCTGTGTGATATTATGCAGGATTGCATGCACGAATGTATGCAATCCTGCTATTTCTTGAGCGGCCTTGCCTTTGGGTTCGATCTCCTGGGCGGTCTGGCCGCTGATGAGGGAGCGTGCGAACGCCACACGGTTACCCAGCCACGTGGGGCAGGTGTGGACGTTCAGTTCGGCGAGGGCGTCGGCAGCTTCCCTGGCTTCATGCCCTTGTGGGGTAGTTGCGTTGAGGACTGCGTAGACGGGCTTGCCGGTCGTGTGCACGAGATCGAGCGTCGTGGCTACGGCCTCGATATCGAGTATGGCGGCCCTGCAGGGCATGAGAATGAGATCTGCTGCCTTGGCGGCGTCGAGGGCGGTTCTGTCGGAGTGTGGCGCCGTATCGAGAACGAGGACTTGGCAGCCGGCGTCCTGGGCGCGTCGCATTTCGTGCTGTAGCCGGCTGGCGTGGGCGGAGATGACCACGGGCAGTTCGGCTTCTCGGCGGTCGGCCCAGTTGATCGCAGAGGCCTGCGGGTCAAGATCGATCACCGCAGTGTTGCGGCCTGTGGCAGCGAAGGCAACAGCAAGGTGCAGGGCGACGGTGGTCTTTCCCGCGCCGCCTTTCTGGCTGATAAGCGCGACGGTTTGCATGGCGTTGCTTTCTGAAAAGACTGCATGCAAGCATTCAACCATGTATAGATGCAGGAGTGATATTATGCACGAAGGCGTCGTGAAATGCCAAAATTTGGAAGGGTAAGGGTATCGGAGAAGTGGGTAGCAGTTTGCAAATGGCTGGTGAGGGCGATACAGTGTCCGCGCTGCCATGAGCCGTCTGCCGGACGCAGAAAAGGCCGTCCGGGGACCAATCCGGACGGCCTTTTCGCACGCTGACGAAGCCAGCGATTAACGTAAGCAACAAGTGTGACAGTAGATCATTCGCCTGGCCGAGTCAAGCGTGCTCCCAACACCGCAGGAGCACCGCATGGCACGGCACCAGTTCAGCCTGCCCCTCGTTGATAGTCTCAACCACAGTTCTCTCCCCGAAGCCAGACTTCTGCACGAAGCCAAAGCGCCCGGTTTCTTCGCCCTTCTCACCAAACCAAGCCCGGCCGACATCGAACACGACCGTCGCGCCTATGGGAAGGTGCGCCGCCGTTCCCGCCAGTCTTCGTATCGCATCGAGCACATGCCCCTCGTCCTCGATCACCTGGATCCCAGTCGCGACAGCTTCCTGTCTCAGGCACAGTTCTTTCGTCCGACCAGGCGAGTCATTCACCTCTGGCATATCAACCTGTGCTTCGTCGATCTGGACGTATACAAGTCAGCCCTTGCCGGCGAGAATCTGAATCACGTCGTCCAGGTGTTACGCCGTTATTGCGGCGATGAAGGAGTACCACTGCCGAGTGTGATCATCAGCAGCGGGCGCGGCCTGTACGCCAAGTGGATACTGGAGCAGCCGCTGCCGCAGGCGGCGCTGCCGCGCTGGAACGCGGTTCAGGAGGCACTGCTGGAGAGATTCTCGCCCTTCCATGCGGACTGGAAAGCAAGATCGGCCTCTCAGGTGCTGCGGTTGGTGCAGACGGTGAACACCAAGTCGGGTGAGCGCGTCCGCGTGCTGCACGTCGAGGAGATGGACGGCGAGCCGTTGCGTTACGACTTTGAACGGTTGGCGGAGGCGGTGCTTCCGTGGACGCGCCGGGAACTGGAGGCCCTACGGACAAGACGGGCGTTGAAGAAAGCGGGACAGCAGGAGTTGCGTCTGCTGCGCGGCGGCCGGGAAGGCCCGGCACGGTTTTCAGTTCGCGGTCTGGCATGGGCGCGGTTGCAGGACCTACGTACCCTGCAGCGTTTGCGTGGAGGGATGGTCAAAGAAGGACTTCGAGAGGAGACGCTGTTTTGGTCGCTGCTGTTCATGCTGGCGAGTGGTGTCACGACGCCGCGGCAGATGTTTCACGAGGCCCAGGCGCTGGCACGTGAGTTCAACTCGGGCTTCGTTTGGAATCGCGAGTGGCGGGACAGTGATCTGAGTACGCTGTATCGTCGGGCAAAGCACGAGATGGAACATCCTGGAGACCGGACGAGAGGGTTGTACTGGATTGGCAATACGAAGTTGATCGAGACGTTCCAGATCACGCCGGACGAGGAGCGTCAGATGCGGACGATCATCTCGCGGGATGAGAAGCGGCGTCGGAATGCTGCACAGCACCGCGAGGCGAGGCGTCCAGACGTTGAGATCCGGGCTCAAGCACGTGCCGACCGCGACCAGGCCATCCGCCGGGAAGCTGCCGAGGGTTTTTCACAGCGGGAATTGGCGATCCGACACGGCTTAAGCCGAGGTGGTATCCGCCGCATTTTGGCCGCAGCCTCGACCTGCTTGTCCGCTTGTTCCTACTTCCTGGCTGGCTTTGCAGGAAGTGGGCTTTTTTACGTCCTCTTATATTCGCTGTGAGCGACGTCTTTGGCTGGTCATTGGGGGCTGAAATATCGAATTGCCGGGGGTGGGCTTTTTTGCGTCCCTTTATATTGTGGCGTAGCCAATGCGTGCGCGAATTCGTGCGCGAGGTGGTGTGATGGTTTCTTGGTTTTGAATTCGATTGTAGTCGGGTTTTTGCGCGGAGCGCTTCTTGAGCCGTACGCGGAGTGTGCGCCAGGATTTGTTGGCGCACCGGAGGCGTGCGGAACCGTGAGCGGAGCGAGCGGCTCATTTGCTTCCGGTGTCGGTTGGCTTGGTTTAGGTGTAGGCTCTCGATGGTGGTTTTGGGGGATAGGGGGTGACAGGGGGGAAGGGGTGTGGGTCCGCGATTTAAGTAACCCCCGTCTGCAGCGTTGGCGTGATGCCGTTCAGACGCTCGTCGACTTGCAAGTCGAGTATCAGAGCTGGCTCGATAATCTGCCCGATAGTCTCGAGGGATCCGCGGCCGCCGAAAAACTGGAGACTGTCTGCGAGTACGATTTCGGGGGCCTGGAAGCCCTGGAGCCGCCGCTCGGCTTCGGACGTGATTGAGATAAAGGGGAGGCGTGCCGCTACGGCGCACAATAACGACGAGGCGAACGAGCATGAAGATCGACTATCTGGCGTGGACGGTTATGTTTGTCGCATTGGCAGGTCTGTTTTGGAACGTCAACACGGGTTTTAACCTCGTGCATGAGCGCATCGACCGTTTGCAGGCTGAGACGAACGTCCGTTTTGAGGCCGTCAACACCCGTTTTGATCAAATGTTCGACCGCATGGATCGCATGCAGGCTGAGACGAGTGCCCGTTTCGAGGCCGTCAACACCCGTTTTGATCAAGTGTTCGATCGCATGGACCGCATGCAGGCGGAGTTCAACCGGCGCTTCGACGCGCACCAAACGGAGATCAGCCGACGCTTCGAAGGGGTCCTGGAAGCCATCATGAGTTTTGACCGTCGGGTGTCGCGGAATGAAGGTCAGATCGAGATCATTCGGGAGCAGTTGGAGGCCGAAGGCTCACCTTGACGCGTTTCGGCGAGCGTAAAATCCGGTTGCTTGAACACGACAACGGCCCCTCCCTTCGGCTCTGTGCAGGAACTCCAGGGAGGGGCCGTTGTCTCGGGTTCCGTCAGAAGCATGACGCCTGGTTGAGCAAGCGCCACGGCAGCGGTGCATTCACGCCGCCTCGCCCCGGTTCGGTGATCTGTGATGATCACCCAGGCCCGCGCTGATCCCGCCTGTTGTTTTTTGAGTGTCTGAGGGCTGCCAAGGGGCGCAGTCCGGATCGGGAGAATTCCCAGTTCCCCCTGTCCGTACCATTGCCCCGGCCGAAAGAATCGATTCCGAGCCGTCCTGGAGCCTCGTTTCCCTGCGGTCCCGTTTCAGTCTGCCTGCCACGCCGGGTATTCAGGCCTGGCGGGGAGACGGGAACCTTGTGGGACTCACCCTGTTTCAGGGTGTCTGAGGGCCGCCAGGGGATGCAGGCCGGATCGGGAGTCTTCCCCCTATCCCAAACCATTACCCCACCCGAAAAAACCGATCCTGGGCCGTCCTGGAGCCTCGTTTCCCTGCGATCCCGACTCTATTCGTCCCCTGCACCGCGTATTCAGGCCTGGTGGGGATTCTCGGGATTCGCCCTGTACTCGGCTTGCGCCACCGGGAGTCTTCCGTACTCTGGGCCCGGTCCCGTTCCACGTTCATTGTCAGAGCCGTGGCGCTCCTCTTGCTAACGGCGCCACTATAGCCCCGGCTCACTTCTTCGGCAACCGGCCTCTCCCGGTCCCTTTCCCGGTTCGCTTGTTCCCTCGTGTGCCGTGCGGTTTCTTGTGCCGGCCGTTCGCCGCCTGGACGGCTTGCTGGGTGTCGCCTTGCGGGGTATCGGGTTGCGTCGGCAGACCGGCATTTTCGGCCCGCTTCTTCTCCCGTATCTCGCGCAGCTGCAAGCCGCGGCTGTCCGCCAGCCTGACGGCCTCCGCGAGTTGCCCGCTCAGACCCTGGGAACAGCGTTCCGCCTCGGCCTTGTCCGCTACGGCCTGCCGCGCCAGCTTCCGGGCCGCAGATTCTCGCTGCTCGGCATCGATACGCTTTTGCCGCTCCTCCTCTGCATGACGCTCTGCCGCCGCGGTCTGCGCCTTTGCCCGATTGACCTCGATCCTGGCCAGTCCCCTGGCCATTGGCCAGAGGATGCTGATGCTGCCAGTTATCACGATAGCCATGGTCAGGCCAAAGCCGACCCAGCTCCAGAACGCCGCCATGCCACTCAGAAAGTCGCTCACGGCGGCTGCAATGTTGGCCATCGCCGTAGCCAGCCAGGTTGTGACGCCGGTCCACAACACCACGAAGACGTCTGCATCCTGGTACAGGAGATAACCGAGGCCTCCCATTAAGGCGAGAATGAACCAGATCACCGGCTCAGGCGCATCGCTGGAAGTGGCCTTGAACAGGAGATAGACGAGGAACACAATACCGACGAGCATGAGCAGGATTATCACCGTAGGTACACCCTCGTTATATCCGCCCGAAAATGCCCGAGTTCCTGGCTCACCGTCTCCAGGGCGGAGGCGTGTTCGTAGCCGCTTCCCTGGAGCTCGTCCATGCGGTCCTGGGCGTAGCCGTGTCGGAGGCCGTGGGCGCCGGTCGACCAGCCCAGTTCGTACTTGCTCGCGGTGCTGAACGATTTGCTCCAGGCGTTGCCGCCGCCGAGGTCGTAATACTGCTTGCAATGGACGCCTCGATCGGTGACGCGCTCGGGCTTCTTGAGGCGGCAAGCCTCCAGCTGCTCGGCCAGGTAGAGAGGCAGCGCCACCTCGCGTTTCAGACCACCCTTGCCGTCCACGGTGTAGAGCCGCACGTTGCCCATCCCGTCGAAGCGATCCGGAGACCACTCCCGGTGCTCCGAGGCTGGCCGCTCTGATGCCGGCATAAGGGTCAGAAGCTCGGTCGCCCGCACCCCCGAGGCGTAGGCAATGCGGGTTGCCAGGGCGTTCCTCGGCGTCTGCGCCTGGGCGATGACTTCCACCTGCTCCGGGGTGTAGGCCCGTCCCTCCGTAGCCAGGCGCGTTGGTTTCAGTGTGGGGTCAGACTTGACGCGCTCCAGCTTGCCGACCAGGGGCAGGGTTTGCAGCGCCTGGCGTTCCTGGTCCAGGGTCTTTTGCCGGACGCTGAGAGCGCGTTTCTCAAGGTACGTCCTGGCTTCCTCGGCCGTCAGTTTCTCCAGGCCCTTGTTGTCGCGCCGCTCCCGCATCCACTTGGCAACGCGGGTGAGCGCCCGCTCGTACGACCTGGCGGTGCCGACCGAGTGCACCTTGCCGTCGTTGCGGTTGTCGTGCCTCGGCGTCTTGAGGGCCAGGACGCGGCGCAGCGCCTTTTTCGCCTGGCTAGCAGGCGTGCGGAATACCGGCACGGTCGACCTCCGTTTCCGGGTTGATGACTTCGGGGAGCTTGATGAGATAGCGCCGGATGGTTGTCGGGTCCACTTGCTTGCGGTGTTCTTGGCGCAGGTACACGGCCATGTCCCGGTAGCTGACGCCCATGCGGTGCAGGGCGACCAGCTCGGCGCGGTAGCGATCCAGCTTGCTGCGCCGGTAGCGCCGCCTTCGGGATAAGCGCCGCCGCTCCCTGACGGCTGCTAACTTGGCCGACAAGTCGTGTGGCGTTAAACCTGTGGCGTTATGCGGCGCGCCTACCATGGCATAACTCCATGTAAAATGGGGATATGCCCCTGCTGTGTCGGGGCGAGTTTACGAGCCTCACACAGCAGGGGCAAGGGATGGTGGAATTGTGGCAGATGTAGAGGCAATCGGCAAGGCCGGAATCGGACTACTGAGGGGACGAATTTCCGGGGGGTGAAGGCTCCGTTGAAGGGACGGAAGCGGGCGCTTCGGACCTGGGCGGTAGGTCGAACAGGGCGCGGTCTCCGGGGTCCTTGAGAAAGGCGTCCAGCCGCTTCATGAGGCGATCGTGTTCGTGCGGGTTTTCCTGCACGTGGTGCAGGACCATCTCGCCGATGATGGTCCTGCGGCGGGCGTCCGCCTGGGCTTTCTCGCGGCGCTGCCGGGCGCGGTTCTCTTTCTGGCGCTCGTCCCATTCGGCCTTCGCCTTCTCGTAGCGTTGCCGGAGTGTCTCGTCGTCAATCTTTGGCATGGCATTGTCTCCGTCACAGAGTTGCGGATTCTCGGAGGGGAGTGTAGCACGTGAGGGTATGTTAACATCAACATGACTTTGTTCATGTTAACAGGCAGAGAGTAAGGCATGACATTCCGGAACAAACGCACGGCAAGGCGCGCCGGGAAGCTGTCCGGACAGACCAGGCGGGCGCAGCAGATGGAGCACGTCGGACGGGTCTTCGTTCAGATCCAGAACTGCCGGGATGAGGGACGCGGCTGGCGGGCCATCGCGGACATGCTGAATGCAGTCGGTGTCGGGGCGCCACGGGGCGGGACGTGGTATCCGACTACAGTGAAGCGCGTGTATGAGGCTGGAAAGCGCTCGGGTGTGCAGCTGAACCTGATTGAAAGAGAGGGATACCCCTGACCATCCTGGGGCGATTTCAGGGTGTGGGAAATCGTGCGATGATGCCTTTGGGCATCTATCAAACGGCCGCGGTTCAAGTCAGTAACCCGATTAATGCGACACGAGGTTGAAATATGAGCACTCATGTAAGCGGAACCAATCCAAAGCCCCATAGAAAACCATGGCAAGCAGCAGTGCTGAGTTTGTTACTCCCGGGTCTTGGCCAGATACATAATGGTGAACTGACAAAAGGTATTGTGTTTTTCTGTTTGCTCTGGGCCGTTGTCATCGTCGGTCTCGTGATCGGGATGGAATTATCCCTCCCTCCCTTTAACGTCGCCATTCCTGTTCTTACCGTACTTTCGGTGTATCTCTGCATTGCCGTTGATGCAATACGAGTCGCCCGATTGCAAGGAGACGCCTTCGCACGGAAGTCATACAACAGGTGGTACTTCTATCTGATGGTTTGGTTAGCTTGTGTCTTTGTAGCGCAGCCGGCCTTGAACCGGATTATGCGGCATGTGGTAATGCAGGCATTCAGAGTATCTTCTGGGGCGATGGAGGGCACCCTGCTCATCGGTGACCATATCCTAGTAAACAGGTTTCTCTATCGGTCCACCGATCCCAAACAATTCGACATTATCATCTTCCAGCATCCTTGGGACGAAGATCTCGACTTCATCAAGCGCGTGGTCGCCCTTCCAGGTGACCAGGTAGACGTGCGCGATCAACAAGTATACGTGAACGGCGAGGCGCTGGGACAGGAATGGTACCTGAATCAAACAGCACCGCTAGGCCACGACAACTTCGGACCGGTCGTCGTCCCGCGCGCGGGGGACACGGCCGAAATTCGGCAGGACCAGAACCTCTACTTGAACGGCGAACGTGTGCCCATTCCCTTGGGGGTGTTCTTCCCGAGCAAGCATGGTCAGGCTATGGACGGATTCCAGGTGTTTTACGGGCCGCTGTTTCCACCGGGAACGACCCTGCGGCAGCCCATCGGGCCGCGCGTTGTTGAGAACGATTACTACTTGACGCTGGGCGATAACCGCGGCAACAGCCGGGACAGTCGGTTTTGGGGATTTGTTGCAGACCCGCAGATCCTAGGCCTTGCAAAAAGGATATATTGGTCGTGGGACCAAAAGACAGGCCGTGTGCGTTGGGAGCGAATCGGTCAGTCTGTGAATAGCCCATGACAGGAGGTCAGAAAGAAGGCCGCTGTTCCGACAAATCGGTTTGCTAATGATTGGCTGCCTGTTGAGGAGCCACGACGACACTAAATCTTGGAACAGGAGAAAGACATGAGAGTGAGACAGTTTGAGAGCAGGAAGAGCGCATGGGAGGCGGCGGAGGAAATCCGCCGGAACTCACCACACCTCAGACGCATAACGGTTCAGCCGGTTGACGACTCCGGCGAGCGCTTCTTTGTGTACCATCGAGGCATCAATGACGATTTCATGACTTTGTTGCTCGAGGACGGCACAATGGGAAACGAGACGCCCATCGGGACCGTGCCGTCTTTTGACTGAGGAAGGACGAGAACTTGCGCCTCCAGGAGTTCGGTGGCTAGGACTGGCTCTGAGCCCGGAAATCACCCCTGTCTGGACCCTTGCCTGGGCTCGGATCGCAGCTCCTGCGCAGCCCTGGGGCGATTTGTTGCGGGTCTGGGCCCGTCGGAGGTCTGGATCGCGTGATGCAGACCAGTTAGGCCTCATCGCAAGGTTTGTACTCAGATTTACGCTAAGCAGCATAACTCGGTTGTACGGCTTCAGCGTGGCGTTTTAGCGATCCTGCAGCTCGTTGCCTCATCGGTACCCATATGCCGCGCAGTCTGCCTCGACGCGAAGGCGGTCTCGACAAGATTTTATGCGGTTGACATGGTTTTTCAGTCGCAAGCTGGACGGCCCGCTGTCTCTTTAACGATCAGTTCGGGAACACTCTTGAGGGATACCTGAATGCACCTGCCCAGGACCTTCGGCTTGTCCCTTTATTCGTCCCCATAATCCGGGCAGTCTCAAAACGGACAGCGATGTTTCTGAGACACGCGATATGGTGCTCAGAGCACTTCACCCCGCATGGCCACACACGGCTTAACGTAATTTCAGCTACAAACCTTGCGATGAGGCCAAAGAGCGGTCGCACAGGACACTCCGCAGCCTCGCGGAACGAGCCCTCAGCGATGCCTCCTATGGAGGTTATCCGGCTCAATGACTCTCACCATCCGGAAGTGTTCGAGGCACCTGTTCCAGGCGTCGGGCCAGGCCGTCTGATGGCGAAGCCCTGCGCACAGGTCGGCCAGAGGTTTTGTGGTCAAGTGGAGGGGTACTCCCACCGTCATGAATGGCACGAAGAAGCGTTTGTCCGATGACCGTCAGCCGCGCTGTATAACCTGCCGTCACATGCTGTACCTGACGCCGGAAGGCGAGTGTCAGAACTGCCGCTATCTGGCGACGGTGGCGGCAGTCCGTGAACGCAGAAGGCGTCTGAAATACTGTGACGATGAGGCAAGCCTGGACGAGGACGACGAGCCGGTCCTGTAGTGTGCCAACTGACTGTCGCATTGCGCTGCCTGCGGCCTGGGATCGGTGCACATGGAGGCGTTCGGGTGGGCGCTGATCTGGCGTGGCGCGAAGCCAAGGCGTGTAAGTGGGAAATACCCTTGTGTGGAGGGACTTGTACCGCGCTGTGTCGAGGGGAGCTTGCGAGCCTGACACAGCGCGGGTGATTAGATTACGAAATGAAGACATTTTTGGTTCGAATTGCCTTGATTTTAAGAGGTTATTTCGGCCTGAGCCTGTGCTTCCTGAAGCGCTTTCTTGAAGCCTAGCGGGCTTCTCATTTTCGGGAGCATTATATCTCCTCCACCCAAGCCCCGTACCTGCACCTTGCCGTAGTTCAAGATTCGTCCGAGAATGCCTTGTGTCAGGTTGACTTCCCCTATTCGCTGCAAGCCTAACTCTTCGGTTTTTCGCGCAATCCAACCGCGCTTATAGATCAACCGCCGGTTGGTTACTGCCATCTCGGTAGCCCACATCGAGATGACCCAGAAAATCCCCACGACCACACAACACAGAATCAGCGCGGTCAGCTTGTCCGTCCAGTGGAAATGTCCTTCGTATTGGATCTGCTCTCCTGTCACCAACGCGCTCTTTACGTAGCTCATCGATCCTAGTCCCTTCAAGGGTATTGGTTTGAACTACTCAGGCCCGGCACACGGAGAGACTTTTCAGGGTTCGTCGGCCCCGAACGGAGATGGTTCCCCCTTGACCCATTCGACAGCCTCGCCATCCGCTCCAAGCCTGAAATACCGTATCTTGCGATAATCCTCCCCCTCTAACACGGCCAGCAGGTAAACATCGTCTGACTGGGTGCGGCCGAACGCTTGAATGTGTTGGGCGAGGTAGTTGGCCACAGCTTGCGGATCACACGGTTCTCTGGTCCCACGTTCACGCCAATGTTCATGAACCATGAGACGCACGCCAGCACGAGCCAGCAAAAGTTTTTGGAAGTCCGGGAGAATGTTTTCACCAACAGAAGCAAACCCAAACTCACACTCTGCAATCAAGGGCATATCAACCATCCGCCCCTGGCCATCCTTTTTCAGCCAAGTGATGTCCCAGAGGAGTTCGCCACCATTCGGGGTAGACCCCCCAGCCTGATCGTGTTTGTCCGGCCTGACCCTTGTTTCAAAGCCGAATTCCTGCCCAACCCTGCATAGGGCGGTGTTGATGGCTCTGGTCCAGCCGTTTCGCCCTGAAAGAGGCTCACCCCAAGGGACCCAGACACAAAAGTTCTCCCCGTCAAATCGAAAATTCAGTTGGCCAAAGGCGTCCCGAATGGCGTCCACGATGTCGGCCTGAAATGGTGTCACAGGCATCCCTCCCCATTTCACTGTCCGCAGCCATCACCCCAAAAAAACGCCCCAGAATCGATTCTGGGGCGTTTTTTTGGGGTACCCTAGAAAACCTCCATACCCGAACCCCCATCCGCTCGAAATTACCCACTTCACGGCCCAAAAACGGGCATTCCTGATAATTCTATCCCACCGCTCGGGCCCAAATCCGGTCTTTTCCCGGCTTCCGGTGGGGCGTTTCGAGAGACTTCAGGCCGGAACCACGCAAGTCCAGCAACGGCGCGGGTTTCCGCGTTTCCGAAAGTTGACATAATGGCACTTATGAGAAGTTGACGGCCAGACGCACGAACGCCCCGGGGGCCGACTCCCCCCGAGGCGCCGTATCTTGCTTCTTGCTCCGTGACTGCGCTACGAGCGCAGCGGCAACATCATAGCACCAAAGGCGATATAACGGGCCCTATCGGAAGTTAGCTTAACGGATCGTGGTGTAGGTTGCCCTCACAGTAGCTGTTGATGGTTTCATGCCAATTGTCAAAATCAGCCTCAGCTGTTTTCAACGCTTCACCTGCCAACTTGTAGAGCAGTGCTACATCGTTCCCCTCTCTGCCAACATGAGTGAGACACCGGTACCCCTTTGAATTACTGTAGGGCGGTGGAGGTGAAAACCGATGGCCGCAGAGAGAGACCCAATGACATTGAATGAGATTCCCTATTCGTCCCTGGGGGTCGAGGAGCGTAGCGACGAGGCCCCCAGGGACGGCCGCGCCGGAGCGACCCCTGACCCGGAGGTCGTGGCCAAGCCGATGCGGCGCCAGTTCACCGCGGAGTATCGGCTGCGGATCCTCGAGGAGGCCGATCGCTGTACACAGCCCGGCGAAGTGGGTCGCCTGCTTCGCCGCGAGGGGTTGTACAGCTCTCACCTGGCGACTTGGCGAAAGGCGCGGCGAAAGGGCTCGTTGCGGGAGTTGGCCGCGAAGAAGCGCGGCGTAAAACCGGCCGAACGCAACCCGCTGGATGCGAAAGTGCGAATGCTCGAAGCGAAAGTGGAACGCCTGGAAGACGAGTTGCACACCGCGCACACGATCCTGGACGTGCAGGGAAAAATATCCGGGCTGCTGGGATTGAACCTCGAACACGAAACGCGCTCCTGATGGCAGCCCAATCGCTGGCAGAGCAGGTCGGCGTCGTGCCGGCGTGCCGGGCGCTGGGCGTGTCGCGGGCGACTTTCTACCGTCGTCAGAGGTTAACTCCCGGGCACCAGCAGCCCCGTTCAACGCCCGCCCGGGCGCTGTGTGACTCCGAACGCGAGCAGGTCCTCGATGTGCTCGCCTGTCCACGCTTCGTTGACCGTGCGCCGGCGGAGGTGGTGGCAACACTGCTCGACGAAGGCCACTACCTGTGCTCGGAGCGCACCATGTATCGGATCCTGGCCACCAACCAGCCGGTTCGAGAGAGGCGCAATCAGCGTGAGCATCCCCAGTACGCCAAACCCGAACTGGTGGCCACGGCCCCGAACCAGACCTGGTCCTGGGATATCACCAGACTGCTGGGGCCGACGAAGTGGACGTACTTCTACCTCTACGTCGTGCTCGACATCTTCAGCCGCTATGCGGTCGGCTGGATGGTCGCCGACCGGGAGAACTCGGCGCTGGCTGCCCGTCTCATCGAAGAGACCTGCAACAAACAAGGTGTCCGGCCCCAGGTCCTCACCTTGCACTCCGACCGCGGGGCGCCGATGACGAGCAAGTGCACCGCGCAACTGCTCGCCGACCTCGGGGTCACGCGCTCGCTGAGCCGCCCCCAGGTGTCCGATGACAACCCGTTCTCCGAGGCCCAGTTCAAGACCCTGAAGTACCACCCAGGCTTCCCCGGGCGGTTCCACAACATCACCGCCGCCACCGCCTTCTGTCGAACGTTCTTCCCTTGGTACAACACCGAGCATCGACATGGCGGCATTGCCATGCTCACCCCGGACGACGTCCATCACCATCGAACCGAGAGCGTGCTGCGCAGGCGCGGGCGGACCCTTCAAACCGCCTGGGCCCGTCATCCCGAGCGCTTCGTTCGGGGCATCCCAAAGCCAGACCCCCTACCCGAAGCGGTCTGGATCAATCCACCCGTAACATCCACAACAGGAGAAACTACTCAGTAAATCGCAGTCGTCAGTGTCTCAAAGTCGTTGACAGGTTCCGTTCGGTGACAACTCGATAGGTTGAGCCTGCTGGTGCTTCTCATACCTCTCTCGCAATCTCCGAAAGACGTTGTCTTGCACGTCAAACCCCCTTTCTCGTAGGGTGAGTCTCTCTCAACCCTGAGTCTAAAAGGGTGAGGTTCTCAATTCCGACGTCGGGTAATTCCAGGTCGCTACAGATTGTAGCTTTGAGTCAATTGGGAGATTGTATGTTTAGCGGAATCGTCGATTCAGAGGTCCATTTGGTGAGAGTTGAATCCGAATTCGATCTTCTCGGCATCTCCATCTATGCTCATTTATCGGCCCTTCCCGAACTCTTATCAGAGCCGGATCTTGAATCCCTCGGCCCGTTGCCCACCATTCGGGAGATTGGCGGCCTGTATAACCGTCGCCGCAAGATGTCCGGCTACAGCAATGGCTGGCGCGGCAAGGCGTTTGAATATGCCGTTGCCGAATTATTCAACCGTCGAATGAAGCCGTATTACTCCCTAATCTGCGAAGGCATCGACCGCGCCCGGTCTATTTTGGTATCCGACCAAGTTGGCCGGGAAGACCTCAATATTGACAACCTGTCTTGTGTCCGAGTTAGCAAGGAAAGTACCAATGCTGAGGACCTCATCGCTGCATTTGGACGTTTCCGCATGCTCCGGGATGCCAGACGCGGCCTTAAAAATGCCGCCACCCACAAATATCCGGGATTGGAAGACAAGGTTGACGTCGTCTTCTGCGAGCACGAAACCGATCTGGACTATCGATTTGCCGTACTCGCCTCCCTCAAAATCGGGCGACGACGGCTCTTGGAGGAAAAAACCCGCCGGGTTTTGCAGGCCTACCCGATTGATCTGGCCGTTACCGTCGAGATGCCTCGGTATCGGGGCGTCATGTTTGACGAGAAACTGGGGATTACCGTCGTGTATCTGCCCCTCGACGTTCCTTCACGTGTCTACGCTTGGGAGAGGGCCACCAGTATCGTCGAAACGGCGATACTGGAGGGCGACAAGAACGCCATTCTCCGGGTCCTCCGGACGTGGTTGCCGCCCAACAGTCCAGAAGACTACTGGACCCGGTTCCTAGCCGATCGGCTGAATGTAAATGCCGGGCAGGTCGTTCAAGAGATACTTCAAATGCTTTCTCAGACGCCGAGGGAGCGGACGGAGATCTTTCCGGTTCTTCTTGGGGCCAAAAAAGATACTGTTCCGGATCTGGCTGTAGGGGCAGCGGCTTGATCATTGGAAGGTAACGGAAGGCAACATAACCTGGGGTTATCCGAACCTGCCCAGCCGCCCCAACGGGACATTCCCCGGCGGGGCTTTTTTCACCCAAAGGCGACATAAGACGCCCTATCGGAAGTTGGCCGCCGAACGCACGAACGCCCCGGGGGCTGACTTCCCCCCGAGGCGCTCGTCTTCATCGCTTCTTGCTTCGTGACTGCGCTACGAGCGCAGCGAGAGCATCATAACACCAGAGTCAACCTGCCGGGCATGGTCGAAGTTGGGAAGGGTGTGGGTATGCCAGGAAAGCTCGACATCATGAACGCGATTCGGAAGGGGCTTGACGATGTTCGTTTCGCTCCGGATGTGACATGGGGGTCTTGGACCCAAGCCATCTACACCAAGCTCTGCGAAATCGGTCAAGAGGAGTTTGGTTGCTACGTGTGCGTGCAGCCAAGCCGTGCGCCCAAGGCCGAGTCTTTGGCATGGCTCTATGCGATGACCTGGCTCGAATACACCCACCATACCGTCGGGTTGAGAAAAACCGAGGGGTGGCTCGTCGACGCGCACTTGCTCGTGGACCACCGATGGGCACGCACCCGCGACATTGAAACAGTTGAAAGCGGTTTTTCGAGGCTTTTATTGGGGCGTGCGGGTGTGCGTCTCATGGTCTGCTACGACTGGCGAGAGGAGTGGCGCCATGAAAAGGTCAAAGACGCTGAAAGCCTTGCCGGCCATCTTGCCGAGTGGGTCCGGCGCTTCAACGGATCCCGTGCCGAGGATGCTTATTTGTTGGCCGTCTTGGGCCATGACAAAGTGTCGGATTCGCACAGGTTCCAGTACTTTACGCTCGGCTTAAGCGGTGCCAGTGCTTGGTGATAAAGGTACCAGCCCGATTCTTGTAAAAATGCACTGTAAGGCGTCGTCAGTCTCCGGATTTCCGGCTCGATCTTCAAGCGGGTTTGTGGAGGAGGACGGCCAAGAACGCGGGTCACACGGGGTTGGGATATGTCGGGATCGGTGACGACTATGACTGACGGACGTGTCAGGACAAAACGTCCGTTTGGATCAACGAATCGTGAGGTAAAACCTGACGGGTTCGCTGTTCCGTAAGTGTGAGATAGAACCCTGGAAACAGATTTTCTTCGACACCTCCCTTAGATCCTCGCCATGCTCTGATGGACTCGCAAGCACGCGCTAATCGGCGATTTCATCGAGGCTGCCGCATCACACTGTTCGCTGAAAACGGGTCATCGACTCCAGATAGCTCGATAGAATCGTTGGAGTGCATTTTCACACCAATCTGGCTAGTACCCTATATTCTGCAAGCCGCCGGGCTGGAGACGCCGGACATCTCCATCCTCTCCGACGAGTTCCTCGCCGAGGTCCAGGGGATGGAAAAGAAGAACCTCGCCATGGAGGCGCTGCGCAAGCTCATCAACGGCGAGATACGCTCGCGCAGCCGCGTCAACGTCGTGGAAACGCGAGCCTTTTCCGACCGACTGGAAGAGGCAATCGCCCGTTACCACACCAATGCCCTCACCACGGCCGAGGTCATTCAGGAACTGATCGAACTCGCCAAGGACATTCGTGCCGCGCACCAACGCGGCGAAGACGAAGGCCTGAGCCAGGAGGAAATCTCTTTCTACGACGCCTTGGCCCAGAATGAGAGCGCGGTTGAGGTAATGGGTAATGACCAGCTTCGCCTCATCGCCCATGAACTGCTGAGCAGCCTGAAGACCAACGCTCCGGTGGATTGGCAGCACCGGGCGTCGGCACGGGCGCGCATGCGAATCCTGGTCAAACACATCCTCCGCAAGTACGGCTACCCCCCGGACCTGCAGGACGCCGCCGTGCAGACCGTCCTGCAACAGGCCGAGGCGCTCTCGGCGCGCTGGGCGGCATGACGGACTATAACCCTGCTGGAAGGCGCCTTGCCCTCGATTCCGTGAGCGCCGCGGTCTGGAAACGCACATGGAGAGACGAGACGTGGTGGAAAGATGGCGAGGACATAAGCGAGTGATCGTGACCGCCCGGCTCTCTAGCCTGATTGATGGAGACTCCAGAAGATCCGCCAGCGAAGGTGATGCATGAAAAATGAACTTTGGAGGAAATTCGTCAGGTATTTTCTCTGGGGCTGTGTTGGAGGCCTTGTCTGGTGGGTAGTGAAGCAGTTCATAGACATCTCGATCATGCAAGAGCTTGGACTTGGGGTGTTGGTGTTCACCGTGCTCGTTGGACGTGAGTTGTGGAACAACGCCTGGGGGCAAAAGGTCCGGGCTGACTGGGAAACAACGGTAGCAGAAGCGAAGGCTCAACGAGCGGCAGCGAAGGCGAAGAGCGCCGAGGAAAAGGCAATAAGACAGGCGGAACGGAAGGAGGAAAGAGCAAGGAGGGAAGTAGCACGGGAGCAGGAAAGGAGAAGGAGAGAGGTAGAGTGGGGGAGAGCAGAGGCAGCACGGAAACAGGAGCAAGAAAAGGAACGGGAAAAACGGCTAGAGGAACGGAGAAGGAGAGAAGCCGTCGTTAGCGAACTAGCAGAAATTGCGAGCACGTCGTTTCTGGTCAAGAGTTGTCCCAGCTGCTACGAAAATATGATGTCCCTGCTGTCGGTTAGCCCAAATGGTAGGTCCATCCAATACGAATGCCGCACGTGCAACAAGCGGCAACGTGCGGCAGCGGCCAGTCCCAGGGCTCAGGAAGCAGTTGGTTTGATCAAAGATTTTGCCCGGTACTATCCGGACAAGCTTGCTGGCTTCACGACACCGTTAGATCCGCTTCCTTATGAGCAGACCGTCAGGGAGCCAATCCCGGATGCCGTGCGGTCGCAGGTTTGGCGAAGAGACGAGGGGGAATGTGTGAAGTGCGGCCGCAAAGAGAACTTGCAGCTCGACCACATCATTCCGGTGAAAAAGGGCGGAGCAACAACTGTCAACAATCTCCAGCTTCTTTGCCGTTCATGCAATCTAGCCAAGGGTACGAAAATCTAAGTGCTGACATCGGAAGCAAGCTGCTGAAGCAAGGCAACATAACCACCTTTACGGCAAGTTGGAAAATCGCACAAATCCGCAAGTCTTGCGGGTTTCGCTGGTTGGCTATGCATGAGTCCCAAAGGTGGACGGCAGCCAGTCCTGCTCGTGGAATGACTTGGGAAGTTTACAGAATGCGTCTTATGCGAACAACGGGGAGGCACAGACAAAAGAAGGAACTGGCGATGAACGATCCTCATGTGGTCGCGCTAATTTATCGCGTCGAGCAAGAAGACATTCCAAGTGTTGACTACAGCAATGCAGAACCGCTTGTTGGTTGGGAGGAATCAAAGTTTGGGCTGGAAGTCCAAGACAATAAGGCGCGCTTTGAGTTCAAAGTTCATTATGCCACGGAAGGTGAGGCACAGGAGACCGTCGAAGATTACATCCGTGTTTGGGAGTTTGATGCCAACCTTGAACGCGGAGGCCCGGCCTTTCGACTCAAATTCGACAGAGCGGAGATTGTGGATCGAAATCCGACACCCGGACAAATCCGAATGAGGGGAATCGGCAATACGGAAGTTGGCGGTTCTTCGAGGCTTACGTATGTTGCGTCCCGATATCCCTCGCCCCCATCGGACGTCAGCCTTAATTCAGATGTTCAGACAATGTATCAGCGGTACATGGATTATCGTCAAGGGCATGAGAAATTGACAGGCATGGCCAATTTCTGCCTGGATTTTTTATGCAAATTGGTCGCTCCACAGTATTCGACGAAAATAAATAATGGACGCCGCTCAGAGGCTGCCAATGTCTTTCAAATTGAGAAATCCGTCCTTGATAGAATTGGTGATCTTTGTGCGAACAAAGGTGGCCCGACCGGGGCCAGAAAGGGAAACGCGGTCGCCACAAATCTGACGGAATCGGAGTGTCGATTTTTAGAGAAGGCGGTCAAGAAAATGATCCGCCGAGCGGCAGAGAAAGCCCACAACCCTAATGTACCCCTTCCTGTTATTTCGTTGTCGGACCTTCCTCAGATTTGAACAACTGGAAGCACTCTTTTTATGAGATGCGTTGTAGTAAGGAACAGAAAGGGTTCAAGTTGTCAACGTCCGTCACAGCAACGCGTCGGATTTATCCCAGGAGACTCGATAGAATCCTTGGAGTGCATTTTCACACAAATCTGGCTAGTAGGCGTCATCGCTAGGTTTGTATCCAGAATTACTAAGGCCACTTTAAACCCGGATGGGCGACTTCCGCGTGCCGACTTCGCGATTCTGTAGGCCGCTGTCCTGCCAATGCCTAGTTGTTTCGCAGCTTGCCCTAGTGCCAGGCCAGCTTCGATCAGGCTTTTGCGCGGCCGAGACGGTCTCACGGTCAAGCAGCGGCCGGCCGGTCCTCCTGCCACGTTTTCTGGCGGCCGCAATGCCGTCGCGCGCGCTTGGAGATGAGCCGCCGCTCGAAGTGGGCAATCGCACCAAAGACGATGATGTCTAGTACAAAAGGGTTGCATTTGCTATGACGCATCGTGCCAGTTTCAACATAGTAACTCCTCGAAATTTCTTGCACGAGATGATCATCCCGCAGCATGAGAACTTCATAGAGGACAATTCTTCTTCACGACATGCCTTGCTCACAATTACCCTTGTCTACCATATGTATGAATGGGTTCACGAGACTAAATTCACCGAGAGTCATTTCAAATCAGTATACCCACCAATCGAACATCGTATGGTTGAGAAATTCGACCTCGCGAGGAATATAACCAACGGAACGAAGCACTTTAAGGCGAAAGCGAACACGCATGTTCAACTTGGTTTTTCCTCCGATTTCAGTGAGGATTTCGCCCGTCCCCTGAACATCGAATTGCCAAACGGAGAACAACAGTCAGCAGATTCTTTCTTGGATGAAATGGTGAGATTTTGGGAACGGCAAGAGCGTCGGGGCATTTTCTGATATCAAACCCTGACAGTTTGCAGGCTGCGATGCTGAGCGCGACACACTCTGAGACTAGGTTAGAGCGCCCGTGATCCGAATGTTTACATAATCTTGGTTTATGCGAAGTTGCCGGCCTACCCGGGATGCCCAAGAGGGGTTTGGCAACTAGTTCCGATAACCTCGCGTTATGTCAATTTCCGACGATTACCCGCCGCGGACTGTCCAAGCATCTTCGCATTCTGTAATGGTATACATTTGTGCAGACCATGAATACTTGCCTTCTCTTCGGTCTTGTGGTCTTAAGGTCACCCCCCAACAGCAATCGTTGCTGCCTAGGGGCGTTTCAGCAGGTGACTTTGGCAGTTCAAACAACAGGAAACAGATCATGGATTGCGATGAAGTAGCAATCAGTACCGCTGGCGCTGTCACAGGTGGTACGGCAGGTTTTACGGCGCTGTATTTCAGCGGGATTACCGGATTATCTGCTGCCGGCATCACGTCCGGCCTGGCGGCCATTGGCGGCAGCATGGTTGGCGGTATCAGTGTCATTGCTGCCCTATGCCTGGTTGGCCACGTTGGGGCGTGCTCAGGGTACAAAGCGTTTAGGCAACGCTTGATCCAAAGGCGACAAACACCCAACGTATTCAATCCAGGCATTCGCTGCTGCGGTCTCCCCTTCGCAAGCTAGCAGGTTGCACCGTGAGCAGACGCGAGCATGATAGTTTTACAGCTTTGGTCGAATACGTTGCCTTTGGTGCTATGATGCTCTCGCTGCACTCGTCGTGCAGTCACGGAGCGATGTAGATACGAGCGCCTCGGGGGGAAGTCGGCCCTCGGGGCGTTCGTGCGTCTGGCGGCCAACTGCCGATAAGCCCTCTTATGTAAACTTTCGCAGACGCGGAAACCCGCGCCGTTGCTGGACTTGCGCGTATTGGCGGCGCAGACCCTCGGGACGCCTCACCGGATGCCCGGAAAACGCCGAAATCATCCCCTGGCAGTGGGGAGCCGGGTGCGAAAGGCACGGAGTTTCGGCTGGCGGGTGGGGAATCTTGAGCGGGCGGCTGCGAGAAGCCTCCCGACACGGCCGAGAGCGAAATGGGGTAACGGGCCGGATCAGGATAGGGCGAATGTCGCGCGAGGATCGATTCTGAGTCGTTTTTTGGCTCAGGATGGGAATGTTCGGGTTCGAGTAGTTTTTGCCTCTGAGGCGATCTGGGGGGCATCCGACACGCCACCTGCCGACAGCTACCCCGATTCTGTCTCACCCCAGTCCTCATGTCCCCCGTTCGAGGGCGATTACAACGCCTCCCTTCTGTGCTATTCCTCGGCACCACCTGCGGCGAGTTCGCTCGCCGTCACGTCATTTGCGGGCGGGTTCTCTCGGATTTGCCGTTCGGTGTGCGCAGGGGCCACCAGCTGGAGTTCCCTCCGTCTGCGGCTCGCCTGACTTGCAGATGAGGAATTCCCTATGTTGAGACGCGCCGTTTTCGCCGTTCTGCTTGGCACCATGGTCCTGTCCGCGCAAACGGTCTTTTCCCATGACACTGACACGTCTGAAATCCTGCGGGAGCTTCGAGAACTGCGGGACGACCTCAACGCCTTCCTGGTACCTGTTGACGTTTCGGGCAGATGGCAAAAGTCCGGCGAAAGATGCACGGGCAATGTGCCTGCCTGGATTCAGGATATTTTTGAAGGGATGGGTTTTTCGAACACTGTTCGCATCAGGCAATACGGCAACCACCTCACGACAGAGGTGAGGTATGGCGGAGGAACCGGCTACGGCACTGGCATTATTCGGGGCGACTACATGCGCTTCGACACACAAATCGCAGCCGCTAATGATGAGATCGGATTGGTTGCAATGCAGGCAACCCTGAACGCCACAGTGCTATCGAGCGGCCGAATGAGTTATTCCGTTCAGGTCCAAATAGCAGTTGGCGACGAAGCCTATGCGCAGTCCTGCACTGGAGAGTTCCGGCACATCGGGAATTGACGTAGGCGCTCCACCTGTCCGGATCAAAGGTGCCGCAGCCGAATTTGGCACTTCAGAACAGCTGTGTTGTAACTGGCCGTGCCACGAGAGGCCTACAACAAACCGACGCAGAAGCGTCTGGGGGCTACGAGGGTGGACAGGGAACAGGGACTGCGCGAGGCCGCGTCATTGATCGAAGCTGCCGACAGTTTGGCCATCGCCGCACGGCATCTTCGCAAATGTCCCCTGCACGGAATTCCCGCTGGTGAACTCGGCATCATTGAGGACGGGATGGACCGCTCCCGCTACGGGATGGGGATGGGGCGTCTTGTGCTCTTTGCGGTAATCGTCGAACTCTGCATCAAAGGGTTAAGGCTTCTTGAGGAACCGACCCGCCGAATCGTGCGCAGGCATGTGGTGGTGGAGCTCTACCGCGACCTTGCACCCGATACACAAACGGCCATCGAAGCCATTTACGAGCGATGCCGAGAACACCACGAGAATGTGGTTGAAGCCGGGAACGACAAGACGAAGGGTGTTGCCGTGGCCTCCATGCAAGAGGCCCTCGCATGGAATGATGAGGCGATGGTCTCCCTCAAGTACGACCTCAGGCCCAAGGGCGTCACAATTCCGGCGAATGCGATGTGGGATGGGGACACGGTTTGGTTCATGGGAGGCGACGTACAGGCGGAGAACTTCGCCGAGGCGTTGGCAAGTTATGCGCGTGCGCAGCTACGGGGCGCATGAGTAAGGAGACACTCGGAACGGGTGACTGAAACGTCAGTCAGTGGAGCGGGGAGCCGTGTCTAAACAGGAAGAAACACCGACGGGGCCGGAGTTCGAGCCGAAAGGGGGGGTACCGGGTCGTTCGCATTCACGAATATCAACTCTTTGTCGCGAGTCACGGTTGTACGCCCTCCCCCAAGTGGGGAATCTTGAGCGGGTGGCCGACTCGACCGAGGGCGGAACAGGGTAGCAAACCGAATCAGAATAGGGCGAATTTAGCGCGAGAATCGATTTTAAGGGGTTTTTTATCCCTGGCTGACCCCCCCCCCACACAGGTTTAGGACGTTTTTTCCTCTGGGGCGATATGGGATGCCAAAAACGCGGTTTATTGTTGCGCGCGACGGCGGCGACTATGATGTGCGCCGATGCCGCATGCCACGTGCGCCCACGGCCAGCGCGTCCGGCCGGAGTACCGCCGCGACGGTACGGGAGGAGGCGGCGGTGTGTGACGTGCGAGGGAATTGAAGGGCGGCGGCCTATGATGGCGGATGGAGAGGAACGACGCAGGGGCCGGAAGCCTTCGGGGGGCTTCCGACCGGGGGGCTCCCCTCGAAGGAGAACTATTCAATGGCAGAACAATTCCAAGCAGGCGATGTGGTAATGCTGAAGTCAGGCGGTCCACGAATGACCGTTATCGGGCCGCATGTTACATCGTCTGGATTTACCGATCCTTCGCAAGTAGATGTTGAATGGTTTGTCGGTGAAACACTCAACTCTGGCACGTTTGTGATGACGTCTTTGAAAAAGACAGAGTCGGAATGACGCCCCCATGCAGGCGTCATCGCAAGGTTTGTACACAGAATTACTCTGATATGGATTGACCTTGTCAACCGACAATCATGGGGATCGCTTTTCTCGAGATGCTGGAATCAGGGTGCGGTCGGCATGATTTGCGACGGTGGATCAAACTGATATTCGTGGGTTGGTTACCACCTGACTTCACTTCGTCGCGGAGCTGCCTCTCTCTAAGCGCGTGGGTTGGCTTGGTTTAACCGGGCCTCTCGTAGAGTAACCGAGGGTTCTCCTCACCGGCCTGCCACGCCCTGACCCCAAGCATCGCACCAGACGACGGCCTGGCGTTCAGATCAGGGCCCGTGTCACCTGCGGCCGGCCCATTACCTCGCAGGCTATCGCCCAGATAAATCCCACCAACTCACGGGCCACCGCGGTGGTAATCTGACACTTCGCCATGCCCGCGTGATATAGATGCCGGTAGCGCCCACACAGGCGCTTCTGCGCCGCCCAGGCAATGGCTTGGGCAGCAGGCGGTGCCGCGTCCGCCTTGCGCCGCAAGTGCGCGGTCTTGCGTGCCGGGAACCGGTAGCTCCAGGCTGCTTCGACCAGCACCCGACGTGCATGCCCGTTACCCGTCTTGGTAATCCCGTCGCCTCGTCGACGTCCACCCGAGGAGCGTTCGCTGGGTACCTGTAGCGACTTGAGAACATCCGGCGTTGTGCTTGAGAACAGCGACGTTTTGGGCTCAGATTATTTGAGAATGAAACGGTGCCTCGGCTCACATTATCTGAGAATGAGCGCAGATTATCTGAGACGGGCTCACCTTGTTGAGAATGACACCGAGTGCCCGCCTGGCGCCGCTTGATCTGTTGTCTCCCTCCACGCTATGCCGCCCCCTTCCACAAAGTAAACGAGGGATTTTCGGATGCCTCCTGCGGAGGCCACGGAGACCACCCATTCCCGAAAGAAAATCCGTCGCACAAAACTCTGCCAGATTTCGAATACGATCCTATCTATTCTGGCAGCGCCGAAGACGACGCAGCATCAGGACGGCCTTGGCCGCAGGGAATAGCCCATGAAGGGATCCCGCAACGCTTGATCCCACCGGCTCCGACTTCATTCTCACGAACGTGAGTCCGTCTCACATAATGTGGGCTCATTCTCATTTAATTTGAGCCGGGACCAAAATATAGTCTCAGTTAATGTGAGCCAAAAATCGCGATGATCTCGCGCCCGGCTTCCGATGTTCTCAAGCTGCTACAAGTAACGAGATCTGAAGATGTGTTTGTCGGACTGAGAAATGGTTCCTTCACATTCTGCAGAACACCTTGCGCATTGGCTCGGCGACTCTCATGCCACCCTGATACCCTCCGCTATCAGCTTCGCAATCAATTCCTCCTGCGTGCCTGTTCCCTTCATCGAATTACATGCCCCGCACAGCAACTGCAAATTGTCCGAGTGATTCGTGCCGCCCTTTGCCTGCGGTACCACGTGGTCAATCGTGAGGTTACGAAACGGGAAGTGCGTACGGCATCCGGTGCAATTCCCTTCCTGCTTGCCGTACAGAGTGTGCTTGTGCGTGCGGTAGTTCGGCAGGCTCGCAACGTCGGTGCGTTGTGGGATGTCGTCTCGGCGCATCGCCTTGAACAGCAGGGCGCCTTCTCGTCGCATGCGCGTCTCGACGAGCCGGCCCGCGAGGGGAGAAAGGTCGATGCCGACCCATTGCCTGCCGAGGCGGTCGGCGGCGACGCAGGCGGTGGCACAGCCGCAAAACGGGTCAAGCACCATGTCGCCTTCGTCGCTGGACGTCCTGATAATACGATCGAGTAGGGCCAAGGGCTTTTGGGTGGGATAGCCGACGCGCTCAGATGACGTATTCGATACCCTTGTGATATCGGTCCAGATATTCTGAAGGGGCTTACCTTCTGCTTCATCAAGGTAGTTTTTCAGCCCATCCATGCGCGGCGTCCCATCCTTTTTCACCTGAATACGTCCTTCTGCCCACCATGCTTCAAGTTGTTCGCGCTTGTAACCCCAGCCGCGTGTGGGGCCGGGAGTGGTGCCGCGCCACTCAAACTTGCCCGAATCGGAATCAGGGCGTGGCGCCGTCAGGTTCTCCAGTTTGTAGCGCCGTCCGTCGGCGTCTACATGCCGGAAGCGGCTCATTTGAGCCGTTCCGTAAGGTTGATGCTGGGTGTTCCACGTCGGCTTGTCGGACTTTGAGTAGTACAACAGAATATCGGCAACGTTGCCGTACCGATCAGCCGTGTTGTGGCTTTCCGTCCGTTGCCAAGTGATTTCGTTTCTGAACTGCTGTCTCCCGAATACCGCATCCATCAGCATTTTCAAGTAATGCGGGTCGGTTGCGGATGGGGGCGAAATGACACTCTAAGCGCCCGAGGCCCTCTCACCACTCCCTCATAACCTCGCCTTCGCATCCACGAATATCACTACTTTGTCGTAACCCGCCGCGATACGCTGCCACGATTGGCTTTCTGCCGCCAAATTCTCACGACAACCCAGAAGTTATCTTTTTACGATAGAATGTCCTCAGAACATCTTTTTCGAGACCGAGAGGACATCATCCCATGGGACTCATTGGCTACGCCCGGGTATCCACTGCCGAAGGCCGTCAGGTACTCGACCGCCAACTCGATGCCCTGAACGACGCCGGGTGCGAGCGCGTATTCGAGGACCGCGCTTCCGGAGCCTCCCATCGACCGGAACTGGCCGCCTGTCTGGATTACCTGCGCAAGGACGACGTCCTGGTCGTCCTCGACCTCGACCGCCTGGGCCGCCGGGCGGGTGAGCTCATCGCCTTGATCGACGAACTCGACCACCGCGGCATCGGATTCCGCGCCCTCAATTCGCCGATGGACACCACCGAGCCGGCGGGCCGTGCCTTCCTGCAGATCCAGGCAGCCTTCGCGGAGATGGAGCGCAACGTCATCCGCCAGCGCATCCGCGAGGGCGTCAAGGCTGCACGGGCGCGTGGACGCAAAGGCGGCCGTCCCCGCGTCATGACCCCTGAGAAGCTGCGCTACGCCCAAACCCTCATGGCCGACCAGACACGCTCGATACCCGATATCTGCCGTGAACTCGGCAGCATCCCCGCGAGCACGCTCTACCACTACCTGCACGCCGACGGGACACTCAAGGAGCCGGGCATACGGCTTCTTGACGCCTGATCCCATCTCCCTCATCCAACCCCTTTCTGGAACTGAGCCGACCATGCCCCGACGAACCGTTCTCACGGACCGGCAGCGGTCCGCCTTGTTCGATCTGCCAACCGACGAGCCGTCGCTAAGGAGGCACTACACCCTGGCCGACGACGACCTGGAATACATCGGCCGGCGTCGGCGTGACGAAAACCGCCTCGGCTTCGCCCTTCAGCTCTGCGCCCTGCGTTATCCCGGTCGCGTGCTGCAGCCCGGCGAACTGATTCCGTCGGCGGTCGTGGCCTTCATCGGCGCCCAGCTGGGCATCGTCGTGGAGTCCCTGCTGCCCTATGCAGCGCGCCGGCAGACGCGCCAGGAACACATGACGGCGCTACGCTCGATCTACGGATACCGCCCGTTCGCCGGACGCACGGCCAGGGACCTGAGGTCCTGGCTGGACGGGCAGGCCGAGGAAGCGCGCTCCAACGAAGAGCTGGCAAGACGCTTCGTCGAGGAATGCCAAATAAGGCAGGTCATCCTGCCTGCGGTCACAACACTCGAACGCCTGTGCGCCGACGCTGCCGTGGCAGCCGAGCGGCGAATCGAGGAAAAAATCGCCGGCCGTCTCGACGCCGCCACACGAATGGCTCTCGACAGCCTGCTTACGGAAACGCTGGAAAACCGCACGACGCGCTTCGTCTGGCTACGGCAGTCCGAACCGGGCAACAATGCCGCTGCCGCCGGACGCCTGCTGGAGCGCCTGGAGTTTCTGCAAAGCCTCGGTCTCTCCGAACAGATCCTCGAAGACCTCCCCGCCCACCGCGTCGCCCGCCTGAGAAGACAGGGGGAACGACACTTCGCCGACGGCCTGCGCGAGATGCTGGACAACCGGCGCCTGGCCATCCTGGCGGTGTGTGTCGTGGAATGGCAGGCCGCTCTCGCTGACACTCTCGTCGAGACCCATGACCGCATCGTCGGCAGGACCTGGCGGGAGGCAGAAAAGATCTGTGACGCCCGTATTGCTGACGCCAGGACAACGGTTCGCCGTACCCTCAGGTCCTTCGCTGATCTCGGGCAGGCACTGCTCGAGGCCAGGCATCAACCCGCCATGCTCGCACAGGCCGTGCCGGGCAAGCTCGGCTGGGATGGGCTTCAGGACCTGGTGGCCGTGGCCGAACGTCTGACCGACACCATTTCGAACGACCCGCTCGCCCACGTGACGCAGGGATACGGACGCCTCCGGCGCTACGCCCCGCGCATGCTGCGGGCCCTCGATATCCAGGGCGCCCCGGTTGCAAAACCTCTACGGGAGGCCGCCGGCCTGATCCGTGACGGCCACAGCCACGACAATCCAAGAACCTTTCTGCGTCCGACTTCCAAGTGGCACCGGCATCTCGATGCGCAGCCCAAGGGCGACAAGCGGCTCTGGGAGGTGGCCGTCCTGTCCCACCTGCGCGACGGCTTCCGGTCCGGCGACATCTGGCTGCCGCGCTCACGGCGCCACAGCGACCCGACGCGGGCACTGGTGCCGCTGCCGACCACAACGAGCAATGCCGCATTGGCCGTGCCGCTCGACGCCGGCGTGTGGCTGGCCGACCGTCAGGCGTGGATGACATACGGACTGGACAGACTAACCAAGGCGGCGCGGACCGGAGCCATCCCTGGCGGCGTCATTCGCGACGGCGGTCTCAACATCGACCGGCTCACCGCCGACACACCGGAAGGAGCCGACGAGCTCATCCTCGATCTCTACAAGCGCCTCCCGGAGACGCGCATCACCGACCTCCTCATGGAGGTCGATGCCGAGGTCGGCTTCACGGACGCCTTCGTTCACCTGCGCACCGGAGCCCCCTGCAGGGACAGGATCGGCCTCCTCAACGTCCTCCTGGCCGAAGGCATCAACCTCAGTCTCGGCAAGATGGCCGACTCCACCAACACCCACGACTACTGGGAACTCATGCGGCTCTCACGCTGGCACGTCGAAGGCAACGCTTTCGCCCGTGCCCTGGAAATGGTCATCGAGGCACAAGCCAGACTCCCCATGGCCAAGTTCTGGGGCCCGGGGACCACCGCGTCGAGCGACGGCCAGTTCTTTCCGACAACGCGCCAGGGCGAGGCCATGAACCTGGTCAATGCCAGGTACGGAAACGAGCCCGGACTCAAGGCCTACACCCACGTGTCGGACCGTTTCGGGCCCTTCGCCACCCAGATCATTCCGGCAACAGCGGGCGAGGCGCCCTACATCCTGGACGGCCTGCTGATGAACGAGACCGGTCGCCACATCCGCGAGCAGTACGCCGACACCGGCGGTTTCACCGACCACGTCTTCGCCGTCACTTCGATCCTGGGCTACCGCTTCGTGCCGCGCATCCGCGACCTGCCCTCCAAGCGTATCTATCTCTTCGATCCCGCCGCCTGCCCGAGGGAACTGCGCGGCCTCATCGGCGGCAAGCTGCGCCAGTCGCTGATCGCCTCGAACTGGCCCGACATCCTGCGGCTCGGCGCGACCCTGGCCGCGGGGACGGTTGCTCCCAGCCTGATCCTGCGCAAGCTGGCCGCCTATCCGCGCCGAAACGACCTCGCCACGGCGCTGCGTGAAGTCGGCCGCATCGAGCGCACCCTCTTCATGATCGACTGGGCCCTGGATCCGGCCATGCAGCGGCGAGCCCAGATCGGACTCAACAAGGGGGAGTCCCACCACGCCCTGAAGAATGCCCTCCGCATCGGACGCCAGGGAGAGATCAGGGACCGCAGCACGGAGGGTCAGCACTACCGCATGGCAGGCCTCAACCTGTTGGCCGCCATCGTCATCTACTGGAACACCGCCCGCCTGGGTGAAGCAGTCGCCAGGCGAAGGCGCGCCGGCCTACCCGTTGACCCCGAGCTCCTGCCGCACACTTCACCCCTCGGATGGGGACATCTCCTGATCAACGGCGAATACAGGTGGTCAAAAAGGCGTTGACTTGCCCTTAGAGTGTCATTTCGCCCCCATCCGCAACCGACCCGATGAAGGCCGTAGTCGACAAGCGTCAAACCTGGCGCCCTCGGCCACAAGTGGCAAGGAGAAAACGAGGGACGTCTCCGCCGTGCGCTTCTCGGTCTGCCGTTGATACGCCTGCCGACCCGCGCCCGCTCGACAGTCGAAATGTTGTCCCCGCGTGAGCGGGGAAATGCCGGGACCTTACGTATCCGACGATGACAGACAGGACTATCCCCGCACAGACGGGGGAACCTCCCAACCTGGTCTGGAAGGTGGCACTTGTGAAGGTCTATCCCCGCGCGTACGGGGCAGTGGGTGCACGTTCATACCGCTGCGGACCAGACGTGCACCAGAACACTCGGCATCCCTGTCAGGCAGGGCGGAGCAGCAGCATGCCGTAGCCGTAGGCGCGGTGCCGCCCGATGCCGCGCGCTAGAAAGCTCGAAAAGGCGGCGGCATCCGTAATGGTCAGGACACCCCGCATGACCGCGTCTGGCCCCTCGGTATGGCGACGGCCAGGCCTTAGGACGGCGCGGCTGCGCTGGAAGGATACCATCCTTGTCCGATTCGGGACGAGGCGGGCGCCGCGGCGGACTTCGAACTGCCGAGTGAGCCAGTCGATATAGACGGCCTCCCGGCTGTTGGGCATTTCTCCTCTGGCGTGGCGGTTGGCTTCCAGTAGGAATACGTCGCATTCCTTGCCCGGGCGCCATTCGGCATTGCGGGAACGCCTCACAACGGGTCGAACACGAACCTCGAAGCCCAGTTGCCTGCCCGGGCGCCATTCCGACGGCATCGGCTTGTCATCCAGACTGTTCGCAGGAATGATCCGGGACTGCAGCGGACAGGCAAACATGCCGGACGCTTGTCGCAGGGATCCGGCGTCACCGGACGCATAGCCGTACAGGGTGCCCCAACCCCCGGCGCGAGGGAGCAGAAGACGGAACGGCTTGGGCGCCAATCCAGTACCGAAACTCTCGACGAGTAGGCAGTGCATGGCGTAGTCCGTATCAACCAACCGTCGTTGGCCCATCCAGCGATGCAATTCCGAGACGTTAACGTCGCCCCGAATCATTTGCAGTGACGCCATAGCCATGTCTACCCTCCCGCTTGCTGAGATCCCGGCGACCCCGCGGATGGGACGAACATGTCATGAGACACTGCGCCCTCGCACACGATGCGCCCGCCGCCGTGCAGGCCGGTACGCCAGTTGCGTTGGTCGGTGAGAAGATAGGAGTGGCTGGCTGTAACGCTTTCACTGCCCTCGCCGTCGGGCCACAGGAGACGCCGATTTTCCGGATATGACGGCGTGGCGGCGGGGCCCTCGCCCAAGGGCCAGGCGAGCAGAGCCGTCAGACAGGTATCCGCTTCGCCGAAGCCCGCGAACAGCGGCACCGTCGGCAGGCATGACTTGCGCCCGATGAACAGCGGCCGCTCCGGTTCCTGCAGCGCCGACGCCAAGGCGTCCAGCTCGGGCGTTTCGTCGTCGGGTTCCAACCGAAGGGCCACGACCACCCGCATGTCGGCGAAGTAGTCTCGGTAGCGCAGATGCGGTGCGTTGTAGGTGCCTGGCGCGCCGCCCCTGCCTTCCGGCGCCCCCCGGGTTGTCCAGCCGCGGTCGTCGGCACGGAGCCGGGCAGTCTGAAAGTCGGTCATCCGTGAGCTGCCGACAGGTTCCCGATCAATACGGGCGGCGAACACCAGCCGGGCTTGAAGCCGTTGGTGCCGCGCGTGTGCCTCCCCCCCCGGCCGGTCTTGAAGCCGTGGGTGCCGCTCGTGTTCCTCCCGCCGCCATCCCAGGGCATTGCCGAAAAGCCCGGTCAGCATCGAGGCCGCCGGAAACCAACGGATGACGCCGCGGGCGTCAATGGTCTCGCCGCCAAAAGCCATCAGGGGTGCTTCCAGAGCCAAAATCAGATGGCGCAACTCTACACCGCCTCACCCTTGCGCACGGCACCGGCAGCCCAGCTTGCCAAGCCGTCGAGGTCGATACGCTCCGTGTCGGGAATGCCATGATCCTTCTTTGAGCTGATGCGCCGCACCTCCTTGACGCCGTACATGCCGTCCAGGCCTTGCAACTCCTCTGCCAATGCCGATACTGCCGGCTCGACCTGGGCTCTTACCGGAATGCGAAAGGCATTCGCCAGACTGCGAGGCTGCCGGCTGCCAGCCTCGATCAGCATGAGTTCGGCATAGCCGTAGGGTGCGGTAGAACCCAGCTTGGCACCAGGCGACACAGTGGCAATAAGACGAAGGAGATGGTCCACGACCTGACCGGCGATGCCGCGGTCTGCGTCCTGCCAGTCTTTAGGCGAGCAGCCCTCCAGATTAGAGACGAGACCGGGAACGTGCACCACAACGTAGCCATAGAACAACCCGGCGGTCAATTCCATGTCGCCAATGTGGGCGGCCCCGGCGCTTTCGTCGTCTCGCCGCAGGTCGTCGACCACGGCGAAATAATCGCTTTCGTTCTCCTCCCGGTGCACTGTGAAGGCGTGCGCCACGTGAATGGCAGCGTCGATGTTGGCGGCGGGGTCGGACGTGACCATGCGCCCGAAGAGGGCGCCCACCAGCCCGCCGGGCAACCGGGCGGCATCGCGAAATGCGGCGAAATTGGCGCCTTCGCTTCCGCGCGCGCGGAACAGGTCGGCAGCCGCAGCGGCAGCCGCTTTGGCGTCAGCCGGGTAGGCGTCGCAGATGAGCGCAGCCTTTTCACGCAGATAGGTCACTTCGGGCAAGCCGAGCAACAGGGGTTGACGCCCGGCTTCCGCCGTCCCGCCGCTGCCGTAGACGCCGACGTTGAAAGCGCCCTGTACAGCCGTCAGCACGTCCTCAGTGACCCGTCCGGCTTTCTGGAGCGGCTCGATCACTTCGCGATCCACGACGTTGCGGGAGCGTATCGCGTCCGCGTCCGGTACGATGGCAGAGAGAGCAAATTCATCCTGGGCCATGCGCCAGTGACGCTTCAGACATTGTGACGAAATACGGGTGCGCACCACGTCACCAAAAGGCAGTCTCTTGGCCAGCCCGCTGTCATCCCTGTTCAGAAGCGCGGCCGGATACGAATGCAGGGTGTGAATCTGCAGGAACTTTGCGGTGACCATTTTTTCAGGCTCCGGTGCTGCGGCGTTGCTCGCCGGCGGTGCGCAGGCTGCGTTGCTCCGCCCGGTAATACTCCCTGGCGATGCGGTGGCGGGCCTGTTCCGTGCCTTCCTCGTCGTGTCCCTCGCAAAGTATAAGGCGCGCCATTTCGAACCAGTTGAACGGCTGATTGGCGGCGGCCATCATGCGGAACATTCTCCCGAGCAACGCGCGCAGGGCCGGGCCGCGCGCCGTGAGAAGGCGACTCAGGCGCGACTCGCTGAAATAGCCGGATTCCCGTCGGCCGGCTTCGCCGCCCTGGAACAACGCGCGGCCCACAGGCGTCTGGTTATCGTGGGCGACTCGGCCGACCTGCGCTCCAATGGGGGCCCGGGTCATCAGGGCTATGCCGTGGAGGATCAAGGCCCACTTGCGTTCCCACTCGGGATCGCCCAGTAATTCCCGGCTGGCCAGCAGCCGCCAGTATACCGGCGCGTCGGGCGTGTCCGGGTTCATGCGACGCAACTGCGCCAAGTCCCCGCGACGGAAGTTGGCACCGGACATTTGCTGGGCGAAGCCAGTAGCATAGCCGCCCCATGTTCTACGGTCTTCCCGCTCGCCGGCGGCGCCAACCCGTCCGGTTACCGCTGTGACTGCCACTATTGGTCTTCCCTGTTGCGCGTCGAAAAGAGAAACGGCAGTCCGCTATCGGCCCGAAGTCCTCCCTCAAACAGTTCCCCGGCGTTGGCACGCGCCCGGTAGCGGTAGACGCCCAGGCAAGGCAGGGTGTCCGCAGCGGCGTGAAGAAGGCGGCGGGCGTGGTCGACAACGCCGTCTCTGCCGTTCATGAGCCACGCTTTGCGGATGCCTTCGCGCTCGCCGGGGGCCTCGAACTCGGTTTGCAACGCTTCGAAAAACGTGCGGTCGATGATTTCATCGTGTTTGTTCACCCACGGCTGGGCCAGCGACCGGTGCTCGGTGGTGATCTTGCCGAGGTCGCCACGCGCCGCGAAAACCTGAATCGCCCGCCGCAGGATGCGTTGGACAACGCCTACCTGAGTCACCCGCTCTCGGGCGATAATTCCGAGTTCCAGCGCCTCGGCCGGTTTTCCAAGCGACTGCACGGCCTTGTGTCGCACCGGAATGATACGTTCATGATAGCCCGCAGTTATGCCCTGCCCTCGCACCAGGGCGCGCGCCACCAGTTGCATGGGTTGCGGCGCCTGGTTCTCGGATTCCGTTGGCCGCATCAACGGCGGCAACTCCCAATCAGTCAAATAATCCGTGATCTTTCTGTAGGTAAAACAGCCAATTTTGGGGGTCAGGGGCAGGCCTTTCCAACGCGGATTGACGGGCACCCACGGGTCGCCCGTTCGTCCCTTGAGCTCCTTACCTGCAACCCGAGTTGCCTTGGAAGCAGCCCGCATGCCATACAGATTCCCGCTCGCGTCGATGCTCAACCGGATGCGGCGGCACACTTCAATATACAAAGGCTCCAGGCCGTCGACAGCCAAGGCTTCTTCTGCTCCGCCGTCCCAGGGCAAAATCCACAGGAGCCCGGCGCCGCCTTCGGTCATTGTAAATTGCGCCAGCAGCCTCGGACGATACTCCAGCACCGCCATGATGTCCCGCCGCACGTGCGCCCCCACCCGGCTGGAAGGGGTCATCGTTAACATGGGTCGGCTGGCTAACCCGCCGTTCATTCGGGAGATACCATAACTCCCACCGCCACTGAAACCCTGCATCGTCTGCAGCGTGATCAGCGCGAAAAGCCAGTCGTCAATGCCGGCCCGGACTGCAACCGCAGCCTTCAAGTCATGATTCTTGGCAGTGATCAGCATGTCCAGCTGGTCGGGCGTTGCCACGTTGATCTTGTACTCTCTTTTCCGGTCCACGGTACGGGCCGGCGGCTGCATGAAGGCGGGTTTGATGAGGTCATCCACTACCACGTGCCAAGGCGCGTCGTCCGGAGAGTCGGGCGTAAGTCCTCGCAACAGCGCGGCCCATTGCCCCGGGTCACGCGGTGGCTCGTTCACCTCGGCCCTGTGCATCGCCATGGCTCCAAGCTGCACCAGGAAGGCGTGCCAGGCGTGACGCTGGTGAGGCCGAAGGGCCGGGAAGGCGTCCACGTTATCTGCCATTAATTTCGCGTAGACCTCAGGGAGAGACATCACGCGCATGTCCTGTCCCGTACGAGTCTGAATCAGGGGTTCGGTCAGGATGTTGAACACGTAACGAATTCCTCGTGCACGATGTACGACTCCGGAAAGAACACGACGAGCCGTCTGGGCACGGACTCGTCAAGCAACAGCTTCATCGATGCCGGACAGCAGCATCGCGGTCGCACGCTCCAGAAGTGCGACGGCCTGGCGCCGCGACACCGTGGGATAGTCGTCCAGAAACTCGTCCAGCCGGTCGCCCATTTCCAGATGTTACATCAAGATACGCACGGGAACCCTGGTGCCGGCGAACACGGGCGTGCCGCCCAGAATATCCGGGTTCCTGTCGATGAGCGACACTTGTTGGAAGGTGCAGACGACTGCCTGGTGCCACCCCATGCGAGGCTACACCGCTTCAGAGCCTTGCGAAGGACCGGGGGACGGCGTTGCATCGGTAGCCCTGGGACTGCCAGGGCCTGAAGTAGCGGCAACCGGGGGCTCAGCCGGCGCCCTGTCGCCCGATCCGTTCTTCGCCTTCTGCGGTCGCTTCGGTACCAGGCCGCTGACCCGCCTTGCCAGCGCCGCCTGCAGGATGAGCGATGCGGCCGCCTGCACGTTGATGCCGTTTTCCTGTGCCGCTTGCTCCAGGACCCTGTGCGACGCCGGCGGCAGCTCGAACGTCACCCTTGTCGATTTAGCCATCTACTCTTACCCCTTCCCGCAGTAGGCTTCAACTACCCTCCGCCTCCCGTGACCGAGCTCCGCCGACACCCGGCCTCTGGCCCACTCGTCCAGCTGCAATTGCTCAGCCGTCATCTCGTCTCTCTTCGGCCCGCCGCGTACCGGACATGGAAAGCCCGCCAGCGCCTCGTAGCGGTCCTGGGCGTAGGCATGGCGGAAGCCGTGCGTGCCTGTCAGGCCGATGCTCCTGCAAGCATTCTGCCACAGCCCGTCCCGGTAGCCCTTGTACGACAGGGAAGGCGGGATCATCGAGCCCTTGCCGGCCACCGCCTTGGCGTGGTCCAGGGCCTGGCGCTGCGCCTGGGTGGTAATCGGAATCTCCCGTGGCCTGCCGCCCTTGGTCCAGGTGTCCTGCAGGACGATGCGGTTGCCACGGTCCGCCCAGTCGGGCTGGATCATCAGCGCCTCCTTGCGGCGCAGCCCGAAGGCCACCTGGAGCCTCAGAGAGGCCTGCGCGTAGCGGTTGCGGACCCGGTTCAGGACCTCCGTCCCGACATAGGCCGCCTTACTCACCGTAGCCTCACGAATCCGCTTGCCTTCGTGGTAGTCGGCGTTACGCTTCGACATGACGCCGCCACGCCCGGTCCAGTCACAGACAAGCCTTAAGAAGGCCAGCCGGTTGTTGATCGTTCCGGGGCTCAGCCCCTTCCCCGTCCAGTGCTGGACGAGGCCGCGCACGTGCTTGTCTTTCAGCTTCCTGGAACAGCTCTTCTGGCGGGAGAATCTGTGATAGCCACAGGCATCAAGATCGCGTGCGATGGTAGCCGCCAGTTCCAGGCGGTCGCTCTGCGTGGTACGCCCGTCAACACGGTGCTCGCGGCACATCTTCCTGAGCTCAAACTCGATCTGTAACATACCCCGATGGTCTTCCGTGTGGTGAGAGTAAGTGGCCCGCATCCACGCCGCAGGCGGGATGGCTTAAAGGGCCCAAGGGCGCGGGGTTGCGCCTTGTCCATACAGCGCTCAAAGGCTGCCTTTTATTGGACGGCAACCGCCTCGAAGGCAGTTGCACGGTTACCGCAAGCCGTCATGGTTAACGCTCTGGAAAGCGCGGACACGGCCGGGTCCGTCACGGGCAGGGCACGGGAAGGAATTCAATCCCAAAGTCCTGCCATGTCCTTGAAGGACAAACAGTTACAAGACGCTTCAAAAATGCGTCACTGCGCTGGACGCGTCAGTGACGCATCTCCCGCCCACGTAGCGGGATGGCGTCTCTTGGGGCCTGCTCGCCTGCGGCTAGACGCCGGGCTCGCATCCCCTGCATTGCTGCACGCAATGCCCAAGGCGGTAAGTCGACTGGACGTCGACCATGATACGCCTGGGGGCGCTGTGCAGGTGGCGTCTCGGGACGCCTTTGCGGGTGGCACCGACCATGCAGGTCAGTTGGGTTGCTAAAGCCATCAGATTCATTGCTGCACCGCGTACGGGAATCCTTACCCGTTCCACGGTTCGGGTATCACGCTCAAGGGCCTCCGCCAACGTCACTACTTCGACGCCTCCGCGGAGCCCGAAAGGTTTAAGTTGCACCGTGAACAAGGCCATCGCCTCCTTCAGGGTTGGAGAACTACGCTGAGTGGTTTATGGAGGACGCCATCAGGCTGGCGCGGTCAAACAGCAAAGGGTTATGGACTGACCCTGAAGCAAGACCGTGAGGGTCTTCTTCAGGTCCGAAGGCCGGCACCGGCAGACATTCGCCAACGCTGCCTGGACACAAAGGCGGAGGACAAGACGGAAACCCCTCGCCGAAAGCAGGAAGCAAGACCGTCTTTTCGGGTACCAGAGAACCCCGGTGAAACTCACGTACCAAAGAAGAAAGAAATCCGGGGTTTTTGAGCAATGAAGCCAGTATACCCCAGGCGCCGAAGAGGGCCAAGACAAACGGCAATCGGCATGCCGATTGACAGATCCGGGACGCTCCCTAAACTCTCCGTATCCCGAAACCACATACGAACAGGGAGGGCCCGCCATGGCCTTCTGGAACCGCAATGTCGACAAGCCGACAGGTCCCGCAGCTCCTTCTACGCCTCCGACTTCTCCGACTCTCCCGGCTCCGCCGCCGGTACCCGAGGCCGAAGAGCTCGCCGAACTCATCCCCCAGCGCGACCCGGAGGATGGTGAATACCTCTGGCAGCCCTACGTCGACCGCATCATCAAGCGTCTGGACGGCCTCCCTGCGCCGCAGGGCAGCGGCAAGCCGTTCGTGCGCGCCTGCCTGGCCGAAGGCTGCAAGGCGGTGCCGGTCATGGAGGAAAACGTGATGTGGCGAAACAAGATGCCGGACCGCTGGGACAGGCGGGAGCGGGCCGTCTTCGAGGCGCGCGTCCGCCTCGCGCTCTTCTTCGCCATGAGCCTGCGCTACCTGGCGCACACCCTGTGCCGGCTGCGCATCAAGATGGGGAGAGTGGAGGACTGGCACGTCTTCAAGGACGGGCTGCAGGCCGGAGACGCCTGCTGGCAGCCGCTCTTCGGCGGCGGCGTGTCCTTCCGGGAATTGGAGGAGGCGTCAGACAACCGGATCGACGTCACCTGGCTTGACGCCCAGCCGACGCAGGCCCAGGTCAGCACCCTGGCGCCCTGTTTCCTGAAGATCTACGAACAGTCGCTCGTGACGCTCGACCTGGCGGTGGATGTGATGGCCTGCGCGGAGCCCGGCGCCCCGGGCGGCATGTTCGGCTCCATGCTGTACTTTACCGGCCACATCAACCGGCAGCGTCCGGACGTGCCGCGCATCTTCCTGCAGGCGCTGCGGCGGGCGGCGTGGTCCAGACGACTGCGGCTGGGCAGCAATCCCGGCGACCTGTTCATCACCCCGGAGGTGTCCTTCCTGACGGCGCCGACGGCGGTGGACCTGCTCCTTGGGATCATCCGCAAGCGCGGTCACAGTTTCACCCGTCCGGACATCTACCGGGGGCTGGGCGACGCCGGCTGCCTGGTTGGCATACGGCCCGGCGCCAGGCGCCATACCCGGCTGGCGAGGCTGAAGGCGCCGGACTGGCGTGCGGCGATTCGCGTGCGCGGGCTGGCCATCGCCAACAATGCCCTGTGGGACGTGCAGATGCCGCCCGGCTATTTTGACGGTACGGTCACCATCCAGGACTGAGGAGGCAGAACAAGCGGTGGCGCTCAGGCATTGAGTGGACGCGCCGCATCAGGCGCAGCGGGTTACTTCAGCCGCCGGCGCCCAGGTGTTTCTCGAGACGCGCGACGAACTCGCCGAGGGACAGGCCGAGCACCCCGCGGATGGCCCGCAGTTCCAGCAGGTCGAGGCGCCGCTCGTCAACCTCGATCTTGCTCACCAGCGACTGCGGAACGCCCATGCGGGCCGCCAGGGCCACCTGACCTTTGGCCGCGCCGTCGCAGGCGGGGGAACCCGACGTTCAGGAGCCTCCGCGCAACTGTCTGACCTCGCCTTCCAGATCCTTGTTTTCTTTCTTCAGCCGTGTCAACGCCACGCTCATCTTCTTCATCTCCGCGTCCTTGTCCTCGACCTGAGCCTGCGCTTCCAGCTCCCGGTTCGCCGCCTCGGACTCGCGCGCCGCCGCCCGTGATTCACGCACCTCCAGCCGCTGCTCGCGCTCCTCGACTTCCCGCATGCGGCGATCCGCAACGGCACTCTCTTCCCCGGCTTCGAGCAGCTTGTCCGCGGCCGCCTTCTCGCGGCCGGCAACCTGGTACCGCAGCTCGTCCGCCATGATCCGGCAGGTCCACCAAATTGCCAGCGAGCCGAAGATCAGGATATCGAGTCCCAGCCAGAACACGTGTTGCGGGAGGAGATTCCAGGGCAATAGCAGGGACGGACCGCGCGCAATGATCTGGTAGAGCCACTC
>MPMZ01000020.1 GCA_002238765.1 Nitrospira sp. bin75 | reverse complement strand
AGAAAGGTTTTTCAATGATCTTGGTTGTGGGAGGCACTTCAAGTTGCTCGTCAAGTTTTTCCTGAAGCAACTGCATGAAATCGTGAACGTTCCCTGGGGCAGGTGTCGTGAACGACGAAAGTGCCGGCTCAAATTCAGTATAAACTTCATCAACTTTTGTCAGGGAGAAACTCTCATGACCATTATTATTCACCAATGCAAGCTCATATATCAGCCATGCAATTTGCGCTTTCGATTTACTGACTTTCTGCAATTTTGGAAGAGTCTGAAAGAAGTTTTTGTCTAATGCCACAGCTATTTTTTTGCCCCAAGAATGAAGAATCCCTCCTTTAAACAAGAGTTGAGGAGCCAACCGCTTGCGAGAAGACGACAGGTAATCCGGCCTTGGATAGTTGGGTTGGGTTGCCCAATCCATTTGAGCGTGAATCTTTGGATTCTTCATGTAATATGCGAAGGGTTCACGGACATTTCCTGAAATATAGACGGCCTGCAATTCAATTGCCCCAAAGTCGCAGATTTTACCCTTGTCATCATATGCAACAAGGACAACATCAATGTTTCCTGCAGACTTTCCACGAACATCGTTCAGACGCACTTCCGTCAAAGAACTCCATGATGCGGTGCTTTTGAAAAAGAATGACGCGGCGTCATCCGTAATGAGCCAGTCTTCGCGGAAACGGATGGGACAGGTGATAACCGGGTCAGACTCGTGAAAGATACTGCATACGCCTAAAGGATCTTTTGCCTTGTCCTTAGTACAATTAGGGACTTTGTTATTGAATGGACAAAGACGATTCGAGCGATATCGTGTCCCCTTGGCTGATGTATCGTCTATGAGGTGCCCAAATACTTCAGCCAGTGGTTGTAAGGGCGTGGACGTTTTTGAGGTTCTTTTTTCTTCCATGTTTCCAGTAGCCAGAATTGCAGTCACTTTTCGGCCGCTGCCCTACATTTTGTGTGTGGTGCTACGCTTGAATGTCTCTGTCTGCTTGCTCTCGACCCGGGGTAGCCAGTTCGGTTAATGGGCTTGTCACGAAAGGGTTCACCATTTCACAGGATCTTCATGGAAGTATAGCTTACCTTTGGTTATTCCGACATTGCAAAGTGACAGGGCGGGCGAGACACCTTATAATTTGCCGGTATGGGACCTGAAGCCGTTTCTTCACCTCCCGGACCTGACTCGGTGCTGTTGGAGACGACGCTACGGACCCGGCTGCCCTTTCGAGCCGAGTTGGTGAACGTCGTGCCGTTGCGCGGGGACGCGTCGAATCGGCGCTATTATCGACTCACGTTGAAAAACGCCCCCCTTCCCTCGCTGATCCTGATGCAGTTGGCGGACACTGAGGGATTCAAGGTCTCGGAAGAGGCCGTGAGCGGTGCTGCTGCGGACGTCCGGGAACTGCCGTTTCTGAATGTCCTGCGGCCATTGGCCCGGTCCGGGATTCCGGTTCCGGAACTGCATTTCTATGATGAAGCCGCCGGGCTCCTGTATCTCCAGGATTTCGGTGACCTGACTCTGTTTCATGCGTGTAGCAGGGATGGGGCACCTGCCGTTCGGAAATACTATCCATTGGCCATCGATACGTTGGTTCGGATCCATCTTCGACTGACGGCATGCGGTGCCGATGACTGTCAGGCTTTCTCCCGCTCGTTTGATGAGCCGCTCTTGACGTGGGAGTTCGAGCATTTCTTGGAATACGGCATTTGGGCCAGGCGCGACAAACAGCCGATATGTGCGGATGACGAACAGGTGATTCGCAAGGGGTTTTCCACCATCGCCGAATGGATTGCCGGCCAAGCCCGGGTGTTCACGCATCGCGATTATCACTCACGGAATTTGATGGTGGACGGTGATCGACTGGGGGTCATTGATTTTCAGGATGCGTTATTGGGACCGGCAACCTATGACCTGGCCTCGCTTCTCCGGGATTCCTACGTGGCATTGGATGAAGCGTTTGTCGATGAGATGATTGACCGATACGTTACCGGGATGTGTGCAGGGCTGGAATCGGATGATCAGGAGCGCCTGCTGTTGACGGATCGTGCGGCGTTCCGGCGGCTCTTTGATTTCACGAGTATTCAACGCAATCTGAAAGCCGCCGGCCGATTCGTGTATATTGATCGGGTCAAGGGGAACCCCAAGTTTCTTGCGGATATCCCCCGGACATTGGGCTACGTGCGGCGAAACCTGGAAAGATATCCCGAATTGGAACCGCTCCTTCTGCACCTGACGCCCTATGTTCCTGAATGGCGGTGAGGATGATCCCATGAAAGCCATGGTCCTGGCAGCGGGTCGCGGCATCCGACTCCGTCCGTTGACGGAGTCCGTTCCGAAACCGCTCCTGCCCCTGGGACCCTATCCGCTCCTGGTGTGGAATCTCCTCCTGCTGCGTCGTCATGGTGTCGAGAACGTGATGATCAACCTTCACTACCTCGGCGAGCAGATCAGACAGACGTTGGGTGATGGCTCGCAATGGCACATGAACCTTTCGTATTCACATGAACCTGTGTTGCTGGGAACGGGAGGCGGCATCAAGCGTGTCGAGGAGTTTTTTGAGGGCGGGCCCTTTCTTGTGTTGAACGGAGACACGATCGCGGAACTCGATGTCTCCCGCCTGGTTGCATGTCACCGGAAAAAAGAAGCGCTTGCCACCATGGTGCTCCGTGATGATCCTGACGTTGAACACTGGAGTGTGATCGAGACGGATGGAGACGACCGGGTCATGCGAATTCAGGGGAAAGGGCGTGCGGCTCGAGAGAACGACGCGCCCCCGTGCCGTCGCATGTTTGCCGGCGTTCACGTGCTCGATCCGTTGATGCTGCGTCACGTCCCTCAAGGGGCATTTTCTTCGATCATCGACGCTTACGTATGGTGGCTGGAACGGGGAGCCATGGTCGCCGGGTACGTGTTTTCCGGGTACTGGTCAGACGTCGGAACGCCAGAACGCTATGCGCAGGTCCAACGCGACGTCGACACGGGAATCCTCAACGTTCCCGAATGAGATCCGGCAATGAAGACGTCAATCCCGGAAGAACTGCTCCCGCTGCTCCAGGATCTGGGCGAACGACTTCTCGAGGGAAATTCCCTTTCAGAAAGCCTGTCGCGCCTGTGCCGACAATTGACGCAACGCTTTTCGTTTCCTTTGGTGTGGGTGGCGATCCGGGGGGCTGACGGAGAGCTCTCCGTGTATCCACGGGCAGGTGATGTACATTCGGATCCGTCACGTGACGGGTTGACCGACGAGGAACGGCGTGACGTGGAATCCGTACTTGATACGCACAAGACGCTTCATCTCCAAGAGGAAGGTGACCGGGCTGACGGGGCGCCGTGTCTCGTGGGCGGAAGACCTTACCCGGCGCAACTCGTGACTCCACTCCGTACGCGGGACTCGGTGCTCGGTGTCCTGGCCATCTGTGGCGCGCATCGGGACGCGTTCGATCCATTCACGATTCAATGGGTTGAAGGCTTTGCACGGCACATGACGATCATGCTGTCCCTGGCCAGGGTTCGCAAAGAGACGGAAGCGCGAATATTACACTTGGCGCATCACGATCCCTTGACCGATTTACCCAATCGGATTCTGTTCTCGGACTGTCTCAGGCAAGCATTGGCCCAGGCCGAACGACACGGTCGGGGAGTCGGGGTCCTCTTCGTAGACCTGGATCATTTCAAATCGATTAATGATTCCCTGGGGCATGAGACGGGGGACGCGTTGCTCAAAATCGTGGCGGACCGTCTGGTGTGTTGCGTGCGTCGGACGGATACCATCGCCCGGCTCAGCGGCGATGAGTTTACCATGGTGTTGCAGGATTTGAACCGGGAGCAGGACGCCGTGTACGTGGCGCAGAAGATCCTGGAAGCCGTCTGCCGACCTGCCACCGTGGGAGATCAGACGATCCCGGTCACGGCCAGCGTGGGCATCGCGTTGTTTCCCGCCGATGCGACCGATCCTGATGCCTTGCTGGCGCAGGCCGACCGGGCGATGTACCGCGCAAAAGAAAAAGGCGGGCATTGCTGGCAATTCGTGTCCGAGAAAATGAACGCGCAGGCGCTTGAACGGTTCGCATCGTCAAAGAAGCGTGATTCACAGCGTTGACTAAAAGCCACGCTTGTTGAAAAAAAACATCAGCTATCCCCGCCGTTGTTGTCGAAACCTCCTTCTCGGGTATTCTTTCTCTCTTGGTCATATCTCCCTCTTGAAAAGGCTTTTGGCCAATACTGGCAAGCCTTTTAGACATTGGTGATTGGTCCGTTCGAGGCGTGTTGAAACAACAACAGCTGCCGCATTGCGGAAAATTGGCCCCGTTCTTGCAAGCACCTTCTTATGAGTAGAGACGAAAGTCTCGTGTCCGGAAAACAACCTGCCGTTAAGGGCAGATATGGAACAGGCAGCATCCGGTTAGTAAGAAGGAGGGTATACCATGAAAACACATCAACCAATCATTGTGATCACGTTGTCGTGTTTGCTGTTGCTGGTGTCGGCTTGTGGAAAGAAGTCGATTCGCGGCGTCAGTGGGGGGGAGGATCTGATCTCAAGCGAGGTCAACCATGAAGGGACGGATCATGACGAAGACCTGTATGGTGATTCCTCTGTCCCGTTTGAGGAGTCCTTAGTGGCAGATGGGAATGACTCCGAGACAGTAGAAGCGTTATCAGCCGCCGATCTTAACGACGGTCAGGGCAAGATCGCGATTGTCGGAGGAAGACCAGAAGGAGCTTCGTCCATTTTTCCTGCCTCGACAAGAAGCGGAATAGCGGGTTCTTCCGGTGCGGCGTTGGGGGTCGGAACCGGCAATGGTATGGGCGGGATGCTGAACCGGGACACGTTGGCGGCTTCCGGGCCCTCGTCCGAGACTTCTGCCGCTCAGGGGTCTGCTCGGAGAACCGGCGCACGGACTCTTCGGGATGTCTATTTTGCGTATGACAGTTGGCGACTCTCGGAGCAGTCCCACCGGATTTTGGAAGCCAATGCCGAGTGGCTCAAGGCCCATCCGCATGCCCGCCTGACCATTGAAGGGCATTGCGACGAGCGGGGAACGCAGGCGTACAATTACGTCCTCGGCGAAAGACGGGCTGAGACGGCCAAACAGTATTTGTCGCATTTAGGGGTTCCTCCCTATCAAATGATGGTGGTCTCTTACGGAAAGGACAGGCCGGTCTGCCACGTGTTCAGCGCACCATGTTTCCGGTCCAATCGTCGAGCGCATTTTTCCATCGACGTGAATACGGCGTCACACGAGTAGCGATATTCACTGACAATTTCGCCCTCCAATTCCCTCTCCCCTTGTGGGAGAGGGCTGGGGTGAGGGGGCAAAAGCCCTGGATCCCTATCCTCTCCGCAGACTCATCCGTTCATCACGACGCCGCAATATGCGTCAGCCGAGCATCTATCCGTTCCGCTTCCTCAATCCGATTCACAAGCCGAAGTAACCCGGCATACTGTTCGAGACTGGGAATGAGCCGGGGATGATCGACGCCATAGGCCATCTCTCGGATGTTTAGCGCCTGTTCCACCAGAGGGATGGCTTTCGCATAGTCTTTCCTGGTTTCGAACACTAAAGCCAGGCTGCTCAAACTCATGGCCATGCGGGGGTCCGTGGCCCCGACCGAAGCCGCCCACACGGGGAGTGCACGCCAGAAATAAGGCTCGGCCGTCGTCACATCCCCTCGGACACGATACAGTTCACCGACGTCATGCAACGCCGCGGCAAGATCGCTGCTCTGTTGTCCCGTGGCCTCAGCCTCGCGCAGCGCTTCGAGAAGGACGCGTTCCTTCTCGGCATCGTCACTCTCGCTGAACACGTTGGGCTCAGGGGTTGAGGCAGGAGGCACGGGCACATTGTCTTCGCAAGCCGTCAGGACGAGAAACAAGCAAAGCCATGCCATCCCTTGGGGTAAAAATGGTTTCATCATTGCGGGCTCATCAGAAAACCAGGCCGGTACGCCAACTGGCGCAGAATTCGTGAAAGGTGGAGTCGGTCTGGACTTTTGGGGACGTCCGCTGTAGCCTACGTAGTATCAGGGTGTCTGGTGAACCAGTGTTGTTGGAATCACGAGTCATGAAGGAATATCCGTGAACGTCTTGCATCGAATCGAGAAATTTTTTCGCCGGGATTTGTGGCTTCAAAACTCCGCAACGCTTCAGGGCTTGTCAGCTTTCTACATTAAACCCCTGCGGTTGATCGTGGTGGCGATCTCGGATTTTCGTGATGGCGTGCTCAGCATCCGGGCGACGAGTCTTGTTTCGACCACGCTATTGTCTCTTGTTCCTTTTCTGGCGGTGACGTTCTCCGTGTTGAAAGCCTTCGGCGTGCATCAACAGTTCGAACCGTTGCTTGTCCAAGGCCTGGAACCGTTGGGGGAAAAAGGGTCGGAAATCGCCGGTCACATTGTCGAATTCGTCAACAACCTCAAAGTCGGTGCCCTGGGAGCCGTTGGCTTGGCAGGGTTGTTTTATACCACGTATTCACTGATCGACAAAATCGAAGAAGCCCTCAATTATATCTGGCGGGTGCGCGACGCGCGACCTCTGACCAGAAAATTTACCGACTATTTGAGTGTGGTCCTGGTGGGACCCGTGCTGGTTTTTACGGCCGTGGCCACCATCGCCTCGGCCCAAAGCCATTGGCTCGTGCAAACGATATTGCGAATCGAACCCGTGGGGATCGCCGTGCTCTGGATGACGGCCCTGATGCCGTTTGTGTTGATTTGTCTCGGGTTCACGTTTTTGTACAAGTTCGTTCCTCATACGCAAGTGAGCGTCGCGTCAGCCCTGGTGGGTGGAGTGACGGGCGGGATCTTGTGGAAAGTCGTCGGGATGCTGTTTGCGTCTTTCGTCGCCGGAGCGACGCGCTACAGTGCCATTTATTCCAGTTTTGCCATTTTGATTTTGTTCCTCATCTGGCTCTACGTCGGCTGGCTGATCGTCCTGGTCGGCGCGCAAGTGGCGTATTATCATCAACATCCCACCGCCTATCTGACCCGCCTCCGATGGAAACAGCACACCGCGGCCTTCCAGGAACATCTGGCCCTGACCATGCTGGTCCACGTCACACGGCAGTATACGGCCGGTGAGCCACCCTATCAGGTTCAGCAATTGGCTGCGAAATTAGGGGTGCCTCTTTCCGCGCTGGAAGCCCTCGTCGAAAATTTCGTGAATCACGGCTTGGTGTATCGAACGGCCGAACCCAAAGGCATCACCTTGGGACGCCCACCGGAACAGATCACCGTGCTGGAAGTGCTGCAACTCGTCGCGCATAAAGACCAGACGCCCACCGACATGGTGCAGGAGAGCACCGACATCATTGGATCCCTGCTGAGCCAACGCGATCAAGCCGTCCACAAGGCCTTGGCCGGCGTGACGCTGGCGATACTTGCCGCCCAAGAACCCGCCGCCCTGCTTTCTCCCGAACCGTCTTCCGTCTTCGCGGATCAGCCCGTCTCGTGACGGAGGCATCCTACTTCTTACTATTCTCTGTCAGGTACAGCACTCTTTCATAGGCATCCCGTTTTGTCTGGTCGGCCTCATCCGGATCTGAAAGTTCCAGAAATTCGGCGATATGGGAAGGACCCACGTGTTCCGGGGAGTCGAATTTCTCTCTGAGAATTTCCAGCGCTTCCTTTACCAGTGCATTCTCTCTTAGCAATGTCACGTGCCCCACAATTTTGTCCATTCCTCCAGGGAAATATCGCAGGCAATAATAGACGTCATACGGATCTTTCGGTTTCAGGCGGTCACGCATGGCCATGGCCTTCATCACGATGAAAGGCACAATGCCGGCAACGGGAATAGTCACCGTATCTTTTGCGCCACCAGGTAACTCTCCCGTTATCTTGACGTGGACGGGTTCCTCAAACGCAAGGTCGGCGCCTCGTGCTTTACGTGGACGCACGTCCTGTATCGATTGCGTTCTATGATCTTTACTTGTGCCGCCGTATTCACCTGAAAGCAAATCTACCTGAACGCTAACGGCATTGCCATCTCTCACAATTTCGCGTCGATAAATAAATGGCTGATCCCTGTCTACTTGATAATGGTGATGAGTCAGCAACGTGTGTAACGTTTGATAGCCCGGTTCATCAAACCGGCGATGATCCAAAGCGAGATCAACGTCAGTTGTCCCGACGTGGGGCTCCTCCGGCTCCGTGATCAGATATCTGGGTACCATGCCTCCTATGACGACAATGCTATCAAGATATTCCCCGAGGATGTGAACGAGTTCGAGAAGCACCGACTCGGCCGCCTTCACCGCCAATTTCGGACAATCATCTTTTGTCACTGCCATGAGGGTTTTATCACTTGCTCCAATAAAGCCCCGGCCGCTTCTTCACCCCTTGCTTTTTCATTTTTCAGATCAAGATAACACTGTATGGCAGATGCAACGGTTTGCCCTGCTATGGAGCGCGTCCCATAATAAACCCCCTCGTCATAGGGAGAAATAATTCTAACGTTCGCACCGGAGGTCACGGGTTTAAAAGGCAAATTCCCGAGATTGTTTGCCTTCACGTTATCCATGTAAGCCGTAACGGTTTTGTACGTTGTAAACGGAGCATAACGTGACGCGCCTGAAAAACCGGTGAAGGCATATCTGGTCTGTCTTTGATTGCAAAAGTTCGCGATCGTTGCTTCAATCTCACCTGCCGAGCCCATGTCATAAAACTCGTAAACGGCATTCCGCTTCGATGCATAGTTGGCCAGCCATGAGTCAAGCAGTTGCAGGGGTTCGATCAACTTGATGCCCCGTTTTTGATCCTGTATCCACTCACGCTCCAGGAGGAGCTTACGAACGTTGGAAATCTGAGCCGGACTGACGTTTACTGCTTTGGCGAGTTCCGCTGTCAACCATTGACGTCCCGGTTCATGCAACAGGGCACGCAGTATCCGCTCGGCCTTGGGGTTGAACAACGATTTCAGTTCACTTTTTCTGCTAAAACGATTGGGATTCCCTTTTATCTCCATAAAGATCGAATCAAAGTGCAACCAGCAATTGCCAACGAAGTCGATATAACTAATTCCCTTATCCTGACAAATCTTTGCGGAGGCATCGGAGATATACGGCGCGACAAATACACCATGGGAGCCGGGCCGGTTTGACCGAAGCACAAGTAATGAATTCACGGCAGCACGTGCCAGACGTGGCTGGCCGGACGAACCGACTTCAACCAACAAGGTTTTCCGATCGTTCTGCTTTCGAAACGAGACGAGTAGGTCGGCTCTGGATTTTTCCGTCAAGGTTTCCGGATCGACCTGAATGTCCGTCAATTCCGGGATTCGCAGTAAGGTCGATAAAATCGCCTGTCTCGCCTCTTCTATTCTTATCTCTTCTTTTATCATCGAAATCGCTATATTCAATAAACGTTGAAAATATTTTCAACAGTGAAATAATGGTGTAGGGGAATCTCCAAGTTTTGGTGATATGAAACCATAATATGTTGTTTATATTTGAAATAGTATAATCAAAGCTGAGATGATGAACAACGCTTTATATTCATTGAAATTGCTTGCACTATTTATATCGATATTGATATAAATAGCGGAAATGGGAAAAAAGGCAACCATAAAAAAACAACGTCCAGCCGAAACGAGGCGTAAATCATCCGCTGGTACCAAAGAACGGTCTGCGCTGATGACGGCCTTACGGGAGCACGTCCAACAACGTATCAGGACGCAGGCCCAAAAAGCTGAATCACTTGGCATTACCCAGCCGCGTCTGAACGACTTGCTTAAAGGTCGAGTCGACAAATTCAGTCTTGATGCGCTTGTGTCACTAGCCCCAAAAGCCGGTCTGCGCGTGAACGTGAACGTACAAGCCGTGCAAATCCTGCCGAAGCCAAGCTCAATAAATCGGCGTCTTACTACCGTACCCTCGATATTTGCCCCTCTCCCGAACGAACTGGGCCAGTTGGACTCGAAACAAGGCACCAGCCTGTTTCTCAGGTTATTACGATGTGAAGCCATCGCCAACAGGCTTAGCCCAAAAGACGTGGTGTTGTCATTAAACACCAACGCACCGGATGGCGGTATCGATGCAAAGGTGGACAATTCACCGACATCAGATTCCCTATTAGCCAAAGGTAGCACCTATTATCAGATCAAAACAGGATCAGGGTTCAAACCCTGGCAAACCGGCGACTTGAAAAAAGAATTATTCGGCAAATCGAATGCCGCCCCGTCAAGGGAACGTCTGGGTCATGCAGTAAAAACCTGTCTTGAGCAGAACGGGACGTATGCCCTCATCACGTTGGGTCACGATTTGCTGCCTCCTCAACACGATGAGGTGGTCACTCGATTGACCGAATTATTTCAGGCCTGTGGTTATGCCCAGCCAAAAGTCGCCGTGTACGGGCAGGGTCAGATAGCCGGCGAATTGGACAAATACCCTTCTCTTTGTCTTGACCTGATCGGTCTCGACGACGGTGGTTTCCGGTCCATTGAGGTCTGGAAAGGTAGCCCTCAAATGGAGGGTGTGCTGCAACTCGGCAGTGAACAGGAGAAATTGATCAAGGAAATAAGAGCGGCTCTCCACGAAAATGCTGTTCAACACATCCGCGTCATCGGTGAACCGGGTATCGGAAAGACCCGTCTCGTGCTTGAATCGGTGTCTGACGATCATATCGCCCCCTCAATAGTCTATGAGCCGAGCGGGGAAGAATTTCAAAAAAGTAAATTGTTTAAGGAACTGCTCAAACCTGACCGACACTATTCCGTCACGTTAGTCATTGATGACTGCGATAATCGTGACAGAACTTCCATCTGGTCGGCCTTGAAAGGTCTTAGAGGGATTAAATTAATCACGATCGATCATGGCCCGGACGAAACCTACGATAGTGCAATGCGGATGTATCACTGCCCCCCGCTTGCAGACGAGCAAATCAAAAATATCCTGTTCGGTTATCTTCAACAAAATGTCGATCTGCATAATTGGGCAGGGTGGTGCAGCGGCTCCCCGCGCGTCGCCCACCTCGTCGGCGAAAATCTGAAAAGCAATCCCGACCACGTCCTGAAAACTCCTGCCGACGTTCCTATATGGGATCGTTTTATCGTCGGACATAAAGCAATGGACAGCCGGGATGCCGAGCAACACCGGATCGTCTTACGCCACATAGCCCTTTTTCACCGCTTCGGTTTTGAATCGCCGGTCAGTGAAGAAGGTGAATTCATATGCAATCTTGTCAAAGAAGCCGACCATGCCATCACTTGGGCAAAATTTCAAGAGATTGTTCAACACTACCGGGATAAACGGATATTACAAGGGAGCCATACGTTATTTATCGTGCCAAAGGCCTTGCACATTCACCTGTGGGTGGATTTTTGGAAAAACTACGGCCACGGATTTTCATTTCAGGCATTCATGGAACGAATTCCACCCGGCATGAAACGCTGGTTCTTAAAATTGTTTATTTATGCCCATGGAGCATCGCCAGCCCAGACCGTGGTAAAGGAGATACTATCCCCAACGGGCCCCTTCTCTGACCGCAATTTTCTGGTCTCGGAAACAGGCTTGCGATTTCTGAACTACCTGTCGGAAGCAGATCCGGCGGGCACGCTGGCGTTACTGGAAAGAACCATCAAAACATGGCCGCATGAACAACTCTATGCCTGGCATGCGGGTCGCCAGGATGTTGTCGGGGCTTTGGAAAAGATAGCCGCATGGGATGAGTTCTTTACACGAGCGGTAAACGTGTTAATACCGATGGCGCTGGCAGAGAATGCAGGATATTCGAATAACTCCAAAGGGCTCTTGCTCAGTTTGTTCAACGTCGGGCTGGGGTGGGCAGCGACTCAGGCTGCGCCCTCAAAACGGCTTCCTATTCTGAAAGATCTGGTCATGAGCAATGATGCCGGTCGCCGCGCCCTTGGATTGGAAATGTGTCAACAATGGCTGAAAACCGATGGTGGTTTCAGGGTAATCGGCGCTGAGTACCAAGGACTGAAACCAACCATCGAATTCTGGCGTCCGAAGACATACGGTGAAGTCTTTGATTACTGGCGAGAGGTATTACGCTTCCTGCGTGTTGAAATGAAGGGGTTTAATGCAGCAGATCAGAATCGAGTTCCGGATGTACTCGCCACCGCCAGCGAAGGTCTTGTGCGAATCGAAGCGATGGCAAGTGAAGTCATGGATATCCTGTTTGAACTTGCCGAAGACAAAGAGATAAATCGAGAACCGCTTACCCGGTTTGTCACCCGCACACTCTGGCGGAGAAGTGGTGATTCGGAGGATGCCGACACAATACTTGGCAGAATCAGACAATTGGATAAGGTGTTGACGGGTACGTCACTCTGGGAGCGAACGGAACGTTACGTCCTGCACAGCACTTGGCAAGAGGGTCATTTGTTTGATGGAGGAGAACGTAAGGAATCAGAACTGTCCGGCAAACGAGTGCGGACCTTGGCCGGGGAATACATGAGAGATTTAACCACATTTTCAGAATACCTGCCCAAACTGGTTAGAGCATCAGGGTATCGACTGCCGGAGTTGGGAATGGAATGCGGGAAACTGGCTGAATCAAAATTTGAGGAGGAATTATTGAGACATATCGAATCGGGTCATGCCGATAACAATGCGTCCTTCGTAAGTGGGTACTTCAGCGGTCTACGTGCTCAGGACGAAAAGCGTTGGGAAACGTTATTGCACCGTTTGTTGCACAATCAAAAAACACGAAAAATCACCATTGCTTGTATCGGGTCTTTCGGTTTCACCGAATCACTGTTGCATGAGATGTTAATCCTGTTAAGGGAAGAGGAAATTGATTCAACGGCTTTTGCCGGATTCGTATTCCAACAAGACAAAGACAAGATATCGGACCAGTTATTTCAGGAGATCATTACCACACTGCTGGAACATCCCGATCAGACTACTTTCAAAGTCTGCACATGGCTTATATACAATTATTACTTTTGGCAAGGCTCCCCTGACGATTTTCCTGAAGCATTGGTATTTGAAGTTCTCACTATGCTTTCCGAGACTGCTGACCTCATGACTATGTATTACTGGAATGAGATAGCGAAAGAGTTCATAAAAAAACATCCAACGCGAAGCGTGAATTTGCTGAACGAAATATTGAGAAATATGAGACGAATTTCTCATCATGGTGACACAAGTTTTGTTGCGGAAATCGCGGATAAGATCGTTTTTGATTGTCCGTGCGAAGCATGGAAGGTTATATCGGAGATTCTAGTATCAAAACCAGATGACCGTCGTACAGTGATTCACTGGCTTGCTCCTATCGGCTTTGAAGATATGTCGAAACAAAGCCCGGTCAAATACCTGCCGGCGGAAAAGGTGTTGAGATGGCTCAAGGAAGATACGGAGAAACGGCAATGGCTGATTCTGGAAATCTTACCCAAAACCCTGGATCAAGAAACAGGTGGCGGGCTGACGAGTTTATTTATCGAAGAATTTTGTGATGATGACCGTGTAGCATACAATCTGTTAGGACATTTTTATACGGGTGGATGGAGCGGGCCTGAAAGTGATTACCTGTCGAGAAAACGTGATGCCGCAAGGCAATGGTTGAAAGAATTTTCTTCAGCGAAGATCCAATCGTGGCTGGGGAAATATATCGATTATTTAAGTGGTCTGATTGAGGATGCAAAAATTCGGGAAGAGCGGAGGTTTTAATTTGCCAGTGTTTTTGAAAACTGAAGCACCTCCCAAGTAAACGGGAAAGCAGGATATTTTTTCGTAACCATTCTCCCTTTAGAGATAGCGTCTTCCATCAAGTGCTGCAGAGGAATGTTGTAGGATAGCGGAGGTTTCGGTAGTCTCATCTCATGAACCCCGGAAACAATTTGACGGTAGCTTTGGTCCAGATGGCGTGTGGGGCCGTGCCTCACGAGAACCTCGGCTCTGCCCTGGCAAAAGTTGAGGAAGCCGCACGGCGTGGAGCCAAGGTCGTCTGCTTGCCGGAACTGTTTCGTTCGCCATATTTTTGTCAGACGGAAGATCCGGCGTTGTTTGATTTGGCCGAGCCGGTGCCCGGTCCCTCGACCGAGGAGTTGGGCAAAGTGGCGGGCAAGCACAACGTGGTGATTATCGTCCCGGTTTTTGAACGACGGACGGCCGGGATGTACCACAACTCGGTGGTCGTGGTTGACGGCGACGGATCCATTGCCGGTCTCTATCGCAAGATGCACGTTCCCGATGATCCGGCTTACTACGAGAAATTTTATTTTACTCCGGGCGACAGGGGCTTTCAGGCGATTCAAACGAGTGCGGGCAAAATCGGCACCCTCATCTGTTGGGACCAATGGTATCCCGAAGCCGCGCGGCTCACGACGCTTCAGGGTGCCGAGATGTTGTTCTATCCCACCGCCATCGGTTGGCATCCATCGGAAAAAGCACAGGAAGGCGACTCGCAACGAAGTGCCTGGCAAACGATTCAGCGCAGTCACGCGATTGCGAATGGCGTGTTTGTCGCCGCGGTGAATCGGGTGGGCCATGAGAAACCCGATGCGGGGGGAGACGGGATCGAATTTTGGGGGAGTTCGTTCGTGTGCGACCCATTCGGCGCGATCCTGGCTGAAGCGTCGGTCGACAAGGAAGAGATTGTGTTCGCCGAAGTGAACGTGAGCCGGGTTGAGGAAGTCCGGCGCAACTGGCCTTTTCTCCGGGATCGTCGGGTTGATGCATATGGCGGCCTCACGAAGCGGTTCTTTGACCAGAGCGACTAGAAAAAAGGCTCCGGACCACGTCCCTGCCCGATCTGGCTTTCGCATGCCCGCGGAATGGGAGCCGCACGAGGCGACCTGGCTGGGGTGGCCTCATAATGCTTCTGATTGGCCCGGGAAACTGGCCGCGATTCATTGGGTTTATGGAGAGATAGTCCGGAAGTTGGCGGAAGGAGAACGGGTCCGTATCCTCGTGCAGTCCCGGAGCCATGAGGGTCGTGCGCGGAGCGTGTTGACACGGGCCGGAGCCGATCTGTCCGCTGTCGATTTTTTTCGGATTGTAACGGATCGCGGGTGGACTCGCGACTTCGGTCCGATTTTTGTGACACGGAATCGTCCGCCTTCGGAAGCCGCCATCGCGCGGTTCCGGTTTACCGCGTGGGCCCGTTATCCGGATTGGAAAAACGACGATCTGGTGCCGGTGAAACTGGCTGCGCGGTTGAAATGCCGTGCCTTCCCCGTCGTCCACAAGGGGCGTAAGGTGGTCCTGGAAGGGGGCAGCATCGACGTGAACGGGACCGGGACCCTCTTGACTACCGAAGAATGTCTGCTGGATCGCGTTGTCCAGGTCCGTAATCCGGGGTTTCTGGCCTCGGACTATGAGTCGGTGTTCAGGGAATCCCTGGGCGTCACCAACGTCGTCTGGTTGAGCAAAGGCATTGCCGGGGACGATACCCACGGGCACGTGGATGACGTGTGTCGCTTCGTGAATCCGATGACCGTGGTGTTGTGTCAGGAACGAAACAGCGGTGACGCCAACTATCGCGCGTTGGCCGAAAACCGGGAGCGCCTGGAGAACGCGGCGTTGGAGAACGGAGCGAAAATCGAAGTGATTCCGTTGCCCATGCCGGCCCCGCTGTACTTTGACGGCCGCCGGCTCCCGGCGAGCTATGCCAATTTTTATATTGCGAATGCGGTGGTCCTGGTTCCGACGTTCAACGATCCCAATGACCGGATAGCCTTGGGCATTTTGAGTGAAGTGTTTCAGGACCGCCCGGTAATCGGAATCCACGCGGTCGATTTGGCGTGGGGGTTCGGGACGTTGCATTGCCTGACTCAACAACAACCGGCCTTGCCGGCCGGGTAAACGTTACTTCATGTCCGGACCATTCATACTTCCTTCTCCGCTACGTCTTGGATGGATCGGGACGGGTGTGATGGGGGCGGCCATGGCCGGGCACCTCCTGTCCAAAGGCCATGCGCTCACGGTTTCTTCACGAACGCGATCAAAAGCCGAAGGACTCCTTCAACAAGGGGCGCGATGGGCAGAGTCGCCGGCACAGGTCGCCGCCGAATCCGACGTGGTCTTCACGATGGTGGGGTTCCCCATGGACGTGTCCGACGTGTACCTGGGCGAAGCAGGCCTCGTTCAGCAGGCGCGAGTGGGAATGGTGTTCGTGGATATGACGACCGCGCCTCCCAGTCTGGCCGGAACCATCGCCGAGACCATCAAGGCTCGTGGCGCGCATTTCCTGGATGCACCGGTATCGGGTGGCGACGTCGGGGCGCGCAACGCGTCGTTGTCCATCATGGTGGGCGGAGAAACCGGCGTCATGGAAGCGATCCGGCCGCTGTTTGAATCCCTGGGTCAAACCATTGTCCATCAGGGTGCCACGGGCGCCGGCCAGCACGCCAAGCTCTGCAACCAGATCGTGATCGCCGGAACGATGATCGGGGTCTGTGAGTCGTTGTTGTATGGCTCCCGCGCGGGGTTGGATTTGGAAACCATGCTGCAATCCATCAGGGGCGGTGCCGCGGCGTGTTGGGCGCTGGACAACCTGGCGCCTCGAATCCTGGCTCGAAACTTCGATCCCGGGTTCTTTGTCGAACATTTCGTGAAGGATATGGGCATGGCCCTGGAAGAAAGCCGGCGCATGAGGCTTGTTCTGCCCGGGCTGGCATTGGTCCATCAACTCTATCTTGCCGTTCAAGCTCATGGGCACGGACGCTCCGGTACGCAGGCCTTGATGCTCGCGTTGGAGGAATTGTCGAACGTGCGCGTGAGCGCCGGACGGGCCGAGCCTTCCCAATAGCATCCGCTTCCCGATGCGTACCGTCGATGACCTGAGAAACATCCTCGTCCGGATCGATGGCCGGGGGTATAAAGCGTACAAGGATCTGCAAGGCGCCTACGCTTTTCCCCGGTTCACCCTGTTCATCGACCACGTGCAGGGCGATCCCTTTGCGTCTCCTTCGAAAATTCGAGTGCGGGTTCCCGCAACCGTCGCCGAACTCCCGCCCGATCTGTTTTCAGGCCGCGTCAGGCGAGTGGCGTTGCAGGATTTCTTGATCCGTGAAGTCCATGAGGCGATTCGTCACGTGTGCCGCGGCAACCGCGGGATCGGGAAAAGCGGGCTCATGGCGATTGACGTGGGCGGCCAGGAGGTGTTGGAACGAACGGCGATGGTGGTGACGTCACAGTGGGTCGAAGCGCGCCTGTCGTTAGGTCTGCCGGCACACGGTCGCACGATCCAGGGCCGGCAAGCCGAGGCCATGCTCTGTCAGGAAATAGTGGAGATTGCGGACCGGGCCATGAAATGGAGATCCGTTGATGAGGAACGCGCACGCGCCTTTGTGGATTGTGTCGATAATCAGGAGTCGATTCGCGGCCAACTCGACGCGTTGGGCTTGGTGGCCTTCATCGCCGACGGGGCGATTCTTCCAAGGAGCAGCGGGGCCTCAGATCGGCATCTATCACCTGAACGGGCGCAACCGTTTCGCACCCCCGATTCGCTGCGCGTGTCGATTCCCCTTCTGCATCCGGTTGCACAGGACGGCAGGCTCACGCATTCGTTAGAAGGTTGCGGGATCCTTAAAGGTGTCACGTTGATCGTGGGAGGCGGGTATCATGGCAAGTCCACGGTCCTGCGAGCGTTGGAGCGCGGGGTGTATTCTCACGTGCCGGCAGACGGGCGGGAGTACGTGGTGACCACGGAACGGGCCGTCAAAATCAGAGCCGAAGATGGACGTTCCATCGAACGGGTAGACATCAGCGGGTTCATCAAGAATCTTCCGTACGGGCAGGAGACCGCGCAATTTTCAACGGACAATGCAAGCGGGAGTACCAGTCAAGCCGCTTCGATTCTCGAAGCCGTCGAAGTCGGAGCCACGACGCTGTTATTGGACGAGGATACGTCCGCGACAAATTTCATGGTGCGGGATGTCCGCATGCAGGCGCTGGTTCACAAAGAGCACGAACCCATCACGCCGTTCGTGGATCGCGTTCGTGAATTGTATGAACGGCACGGGGTGTCCACGGTATTGGTGATGGGAGGCTGCGGCGATTATTTCGACGTGGCCGACACGGTGATGGCGATGCAGGATTATCGGCCGTTCGACGTGACGGAAGCAGCGCAACGCATCGCACGAGAGCTCCGGACCAAACGGGAAATCGAAACGACGTCGCCGTTAGCCGGGGTTGGGTCCAGGGTTCCCGCATGGGAGAGTCTCGATCCTTCCCGTGGAAAACGCGACGTAAAAATCGAGGCCCGGTCCGTGGAGGCCATAGCCTTTGGGCATGAGGTGATTGATCTGAGTGGGGTGGAACAACTCGTGGACGCCAGCCAGACCCGGGCGATCGGGTATGCGCTCCATCTCGCGTCCCGCCGTGTGATGGGGGGAGGCTTGCAAGCGATCGTACAAGACATGATCGCCCTGTTTGACGACGCCGGTCTGGACGTCCTCGATCCCTATCACCAGGGCGAGCGACATCCGGGGAATTTCGCCCGGCCTCGTGCTTTTGAAATTGCCGCGGCCCTCAACCGGCTGCGCACGCTTCGGATCAAGGAATAGACACTTCCGTGTTATAAGTAGTATGTTTTGCCATACCCGTTTCAATGACAAACTTTCCTGAAAGAAGGGTAGGTCGGGTTATCCCTTCGACTACGCTCAGGACAGGTGCAGCGTCACCCGACAGTTGGTATTTTTTTTGCATCAACAATAGGAGTTGAACGCATATGCGACCGGGGTTTGCCGTTGATATCGATAACGTCGTGGCTCAGGCCGAACAGGAAGTTCAGCGCATTTTTCATGAATTGACCGGCAGCCCGTGGCCTTCAGAGACGTATGCCAGCGCCGGAGGCCTCGATACCAGTAATTTGGATCCGGATCTGATTGAACAGATATTCGATTACTTTCACGAGCGGAGCATTCCAATGCTTCCATTGGTTCCCGGCGCCCGCCGGGTGCTGCAACAACTTCAGGAAGGGTATCGGATCGTCCTGATCACGGCGCGTCGACCGACGGCTCGACCGCAAACCCTGACTTGGCTGGAAGAACACGGCATCCCGTTCGATGAACTTCATCACACCAAGGACAAGCCCGACGTGGCGGAGGGCCTTGTCCTGGCGGTGGACGATCATCCGGAGCACGTGAGTGATTATTTGGAGCAGGGCGTCCGCGTCTTTCTGATGGATCAACCCTGGAACCGGACGTTTTCAGCCCCGGGCGCAACCAGGGTATCCGGCTGGGATGAGTTGTGGCGGAAACTCGGCATGAATTAAACCAAGCCTCATCAAGGAACCAGATCCTTCGCCCAAGGTCAGAACCCCTTTCCATGGCAATCGTGACGGTCACGTTCCGACGCTGCCTCGTGAATACTGCTGAAGCCGGAAGTCATGAGACGCAGATCTGTTCACGCGTCTTCTTTGATCTGAAAATCGAAGGACAGGAGTTCGTTGACGTGTATGCGGACGTGCGGGCTGACCCGGAGGGGGACGCGCCGCTAGGCATGACGTCCCCACAAGGGTATGAAGGGCCGTTGAACCTTCAGGTGTTTCAAGGTCTCGTCGAGTTTTACTATCGGCACGTGACGGGAGGCGGTCCTGATGGACTTGGCCTCGTGCTGCAGGATTGGATGATCGAACAGGAAATGGTCGTGCAGTTTGAAGTCTGACGACGTTCAACTCTTGTCAAGCGCGCGTTCAATGTCCTGAACGATTTGGGCCGAGAGCGGTTTCAGCCCGGGTCGATAACGGGCAATGATCTCTCCTTCCCGATTCACCAGAAATTTCTGAAAGTTCCACTCGATCTCGCCGGGGAACGGGCTTTGCGTGGTCAGGTAGTGGTAGAGGGGATGCATATCCTCTCCCTTGACGCTGATTTTGCTGAATAAGGGAAACTCCAAAGCGTATTTGGTGTAACAAAAGGATTTGATCTCCTCGTTCGTGCCGGGTTCCTGCTTTCCGAAATTATTGGCCGGAAACGCCAGAATTTCCAAACCCCGTTCCCGATACTGTTCATACAACGTTTGCAACCCTTCGTATTGGGGCGTATTGCCGCACATACTGGCGGTATTCACCAGGAGCAGGACTTTTCCCGTAAAGGTGTCCAGGCCGAGCGGATTCCCGTCGATATCGTTCAACGTGAAAGCATGCACTGGGACCGTAGCATCGCCGCCGGCGGAGGTTTCGGCCGAGTACCCTGGGTTACAGGCTCCGAACGTGATGGTCAACAACACGCCGGTCATGCAGCCGATCAGCAAGGCGAGATTTGAAGATCGTTTCATGGACGACTCCTTTTCAGGTGACGACTGTGGCTCTGATCCAAGGAAACAATCACTATTCTACTGTGTAAGAACAAGGTTTGCCAATGAGCAAGAATGCGACATTTTCAACTTTTTATTATGGCCATTCCTGAACTCATTGGTCTATTTTGCCCTGGAATGACCGTTCTGATATCTACGTATTGACAGGTACTTTGAAACCATTATAATCCGCGAAAATTTGCCTGCTACGCAGAGCCTCTGGACTTGCAAGGCTTGTTTGCCAACAGATTTTCCTCACGACATGCAATGTAGTTGAAAGCTGTCAATCTTGTTTCATGAAGTTCGGTATAGTTCGGAAAAATGTCAGGACGATTGTGCACCAACTACCCAACTACCCAACTACCCAACTACCCAACTACCCAACTACCCAACTACCCAACTACCTTTGTTGGGGGCGTTGATGCCACTCCTCAAATTCGGAAGTCTTGTTCTTCCATTGGTCGCACTGGTTGCCTCAGCAATCCTATCGCATGCGGAAGCCCGGCCAAGCGACGACCGTCAGGACGAGAAAGAAGTCTCTGCAGGCGCCGCCCACGGGGCATCCTTTGTGGACAATCGATTTCCCTCCGCAGCCTCCTGTAAAACGTGCCACGAGGATCATTTCCGGGAATGGTCGGTATCCCCGCACGCCTATGCTCAGATGAGTCCCGTGTTCAATGCGATGCATGGCACCATACTCAAGCGGACCAACGGCACCAACGGCGATTTTTGTATCCGTTGCCACACCCGCGTGGGGATGAATCTCGGAGAGCCCTTATTCATCAGCAACGTTGACCGGCATCCGGTTTCTCGTGAGGGCATTACCTGCATCGTCTGTCACCGGGTCAACCAAGCCTATGGGAAAGAAAGCGGGCGGGTGAAGAGCGTGGAAGGCGACGTGTTCGACCCGGTTTACGGGCCGACTGGTAACACGGAACTCCGGCGCGTGATCGAAAGCGACGAGTATCGGGTCAATACCGAACGGGGCAAACCGGGCCGCGCCATCCATACCGATGCGAAGAAATTTTTCACACTCGTCACCCCCGGATTTTGTGGTCAGTGTCACGACGTCAATCTGCTCAATGGATTTCGTCTTGAGGAAACCTTCAGCGAGTATAAGACTTCGCCGGCCGCCAAACAGGGGATCACTTGTCAGGACTGCCATATGGGAACGGAACCCGGTCGACCGTCGGGATACGCCCTGGCGCCTGCCGCTATAGTCGGAGACGTGGAGACCAAGCCGCGAAAGCGCACCAACCATATGTTTCCCGGGCCGGATCATTCGGTGATCCATCCGGGCATCTTTCCGCACAATCCGGAAGCTGCAAAGTTGGCCACCATCAAGGAGTGGCTGACGTTTGACTATGAAGCAGGGTGGGGGACCGATGAGTTTGAGGACAAAGTCCCTGGTGACACGGTGTTCCCCGAACGTTGGGATTCCGTTGATGATCGATATGACGCCCGTGACATTCTGGAGCAGCAATTTGCGTTGCTGGACAAATACATGGCTCAGCGAAAGCTGTTGTTGCAGCAAGGGTTTGTGCTCGGCGCGGTGGCGATAAAACAAGCCGATGAGCAGGGAATCCGTTTCAAGGCGCAAGTGAAGAACGGCACCACTGGCCATGGTGTGCCGAGCGGCTTTGATGCGGAACGCCTCGTCTATTTGCAGGTCACGGTGACGGACCGCGATGGAGCGGTCGTGTTCAAGTCCGGCGACTTGGACCCCAACGGCGATCTCCGTGATTTGCATTCGCTGTACGTTCACAATGGTGAGTTGCCGCCGGATCCCTACCTGTTCAACCTGCAATCGAAATTCGTCACCCGGAATTTCCGCGGCAGCGAGAGTGAACGGATCATCCCGGTCAATCCTTCGTTTGATCCGCTGCCGTTCCTGCGGCCGTTGACGCAGTCGAGCATCCTGCTGGGACGTCCGGTGAACGTGCGCAAGCACAGGAAGAACATCGAACCGAATGGGAGTCGCTGGGCGGTGTACGAAATCCCGGGCTCCCGATTGACGGGCAACGGCCCCTATGCCGCCAACATCAAGCTGATCCTCGGCATGGTGCCGGTCAATTTGATCGATGACATCAAGGAGGTTGGATTCGACTATGGCATGAGTCCCCGCGGCGTGGCCGAGGGGGTGTTGGCGGGACACGTGACGTTATGGGAGCGCAATGTAACGTTTGACGTTTCCTCAAAGGACGATAACGCCGTCCAATGAAGATACGAGCCGGTTTTTTCGTCGGCGTGGCGTTGGCGTTGCTGTTTGGCTGTGCGCCGGCATGGGCCGGCGAGGGGAGCCGGGACAAAGAAGGAGAACAATCCAGGGAGACGGAGTCCGGCAGTCGGTTGTCGGATATGCCCATCCCGCTGCAAGTGGAGGAGGTGCCGGACCGGCCGTCGCTGATCTTGGAATTGGGGGAGCCGTTTCTCGGGACCGGCCCGCTCGGGCCGGAAGTCGAACTGCCGACCGGCGCGGTGTGGCGTCCCTCCCTCTGGGTGTTCGGGACGCACCGGATGGCCGTGCAGACCGTCGACAACGGCGCGACGCGCGTTTCCGAATGGGCGCACCGTCTCGACCTTTTCGCCAATCTCAAATTGTCGGCTTCGGATCGTCTGTTGATCGGATTGCGACCTCTGGATCGGGACAACCGGTTTACCAGCGTGTCGTTCGAGCCTGATGGAGATTTTCGGGACGAATTCAACGCGGTGGTCAGGACTTTATTCTTTGAAGGGGATTTGGGGGAGATTTTTCCTAAGCTCGACACTGGAGATACCAGGATGCTCGACATTGGCTTTTCGGTCGGCCGGCAAGCCGTGCTCTTTCAGGACGGCATCCTGATCAACAGCGGAGGCCTGGGCAATCCCGACGCCGTTTCCCTGGTCCGGAACAACCTTCAACTGCCGGGCACGTCAAACGTACGGATCAGCGTCTTCTATGCCTGGGACAACGTGTACCGCGACGACAACCGGCTCGATCCTGATGCCCAGCTTTTCGGCCTGTTTACGGAAACGGACTTTCCAACCACGACGATCGACCTGGACTTGGTCTACCTCGAAGCCGGGGAGAACACGGACAATGCGTTGTTTGCCGGGATTCGGGGAGTACAGCGCATTGGACCGTTCAATACGACGTCGACCCTCAATACTTCGTTTCCGATGGAGCGAGAGACGCCGCAAACCAGTCGCGGCACACTGGTGTTCAATGAAATTTCCTGGACCCCGCAGCATACCCAAGACTTTCTCTATCTCAATACGTTTTGGGGGATCGGGGAATTTTCCTCGGCCATCCGTGGTCCTGAAACCGGCGGGCCGCTTGGTCGAACCGGGATCCTGTTTGCCGCGGTGGGATTGGGCCGGTATGGGGCCGCGCTGGGCAACGGGGCCGACAATGCCGTGGGAGGTAGTCTCGGGTATCAGAAATTTCTCGATCGGACCCGCAAACAGTTCATCGTCGAGTTGGGAGGTCGAAAGAATACGAACAATCGTGAGGACCGGAGTGGAGCCTTTGCCGCGGGCCTGCGGTATCAACAAGCCGTCGGCCGCCACTTTATTGCCCGACTCGATGCCTTCGGAGCGGTTCAGGAAGAACGCGATCCGGCCTATGGCGCGCGGCTTGAATGGCTCACGAAATTTTGAGGGGGCAACCTGTTGAAATCAGCGGAAGACAAGACTGTGACAGGAGGGCAAGTATGGAGTTGGTGATGCAAGGAATCGGCGGCGGGCTTGTCGGAATGGCCCTGATTCGGATACCGCTGTTGCTCCTCTCGCTATGGCGTCAGGCCGGATATAGAAAACAACAACGCCGGCTGGTCCTTGAAGGGTTCCGTCCCCGCGTGCAGGCAGCAAACGCGCAGTATCCCGGGCACGAGCGTCCGGAACCAGCAGTCGCGGCCACGTTCCCCGGCGTTGAAGTCGTCTTTGCCAAATCCTGCAGGACGTGTACATGGGACCCGAGCGTAGGCTCATTGTTGGAACTTGCCAAAAGAAACGACATCAACCTGCGTTTCGGATGTCGTGCAGGCAATTGTGGCAGGTGTCTCACGGCCATCAAGTCCGGAGCCGTCTCTCATGTGGCACCACTTGAAGAGAGACCGGCAGCCGGTTTGTGCTTGATGTGTAGTTCCATTCCAACGGGCAATCTGATTTTGGACGCGTAGGAATCGTTACTTGCATGCACCGTGATGAACGTAAACCCCATGCCTGACCACTTCGAGAGGTGACAGACCCATGAACCTTGTGAACGGCGCAATCCGAACGGTTCCGGTATGGCTAAGTATCTTGCTGGGATTCCTGGTCTTCTCGACTAGCGAGGTGAAGCCTGAGGCCAAGGACTTTTCTGGTTTTCTGGGGAATGATCCCTCGAAAATTGCAGGTCCGGATGAATGCGGTGAATGCCACAAAGCGGAAATGCACGTCTGGCGGGAGACCGGGCACTCCAAAACCTTCAAAGTGTTCACGCGCAAGAAACAGGCCAAGGAGATTGCCGGCAACATGGGAATCAAGCGCGTGAAAAAGGCCGAAGCCTGTGTAACCTGCCACTTCACCTCCGGGAAAAAGCGGAACAAGGTGAAAGCCATCGCCGGCATTTCCTGCGAATCGTGCCACGGTCCGGCAAAGGACTGGCTCAAGATTCATGGCGAGTATGGCGGGAAGAACGTGACCCGTGAACACGAGACGCCCGAGCATAAGGCCAAACGTCTGACCGCAATCAAGCAAGCGGGCATGATCCGGCCCGGGGATCTCTATCGTCTTGCGGCAAACTGCTATCAATGTCACATCGTGTCCGATGAACAATTGGTGAACGTCGGAGAGCACCGAACCCGGAGTGACGATTTTGAATTGGTGTCGTGGTCGCTGGGTGAAATTCGCCACAAGTTTCTCCGTTCTGAAGGCAAAAAAAATGAAGAGGTGTCCCCGGAGCGTAAGCGCATGCTCTACGTGGTGGGAAAAGCCCTCGACCTGGAGTACGGTCTTCGTGCCTTGGCCAAGGCGACGAGCGAAGGGACGTATGTCACCGCGACGACGAAGCACGTCCGACGTGTCGTGGACACGCTTCAGGCCATCGATGCGGCAAACCCTATCCAGGAAATCAAGGAAATCCTGAAGATCATCAAGGGGGTCGAATTGAAGATCGGTCATGAAGCCGCCCTGGTGGAGGCGGCCGAGACGATTGCCTCGGCGACTCGAGAGCTGGCCAACACCCGTCACGGCAGCCAAATGACCGCCCTGGACCCAATCCTCCCACAGCCGGAGCAATATAAAGGCAAGCCGGGAGGGCCGCCCGAACGAGTGACCGCACAAGATAGTCCATCCCTTGCCGCGATGCCGGACCGATGATGGCGTTCGTGGCACGACATTGGGGTACGCTCTCGATCTGGAGCCTGCTCATGCTTCTTCTCGCCGGCGTCTACGCGGCATCCCTCATGTCGCCGTACCGGGCGCCGTTCCTCTCGGGATGGCTGCTCTTTGGTCTGGTCCTCATACTGGTCACGTGCAATTATCTGAAGCGCCTCGCTTTCCTGTCGTCGGATAGACCCCTCGATTGGTTCAGGATTCACGTCTCTGCAGGCCTGCTGACCATCGGAGTGTTTATCCTGCATATTGGCCTGCGTGTCCCCAACGGTCCCTTGGAATTGACGCTTGCGCTATTGTACGCGGCTGTTGCCGTCAGCGGGCTTGTGGGGCTTGTCCTATCAAGAATGCTGCCCCGGCGACTCGCGACACATGGGGAAAAGGTGATCTTCGAGCGAATTCCCACGATGCGAAACAACCTCCGCGAGAAGGTTGAGGCTGTCGTGGAGCGGACTGTTTCCGAGTCCCGTTCAATGATGCTTGCAGATTTTTATGATCGGCGACTGGCGTCGTTCATCGAAGGTCCTCGCAATTATTGGGGCCATCTCTTCGCGTCCACCGGCTTCCGTCAAGCGCTCCTGACCGAACTGAGTGCCCTGGATCGTTTCCTGAGCGAGAAAGAGCGGGGAAGCCTGGAAGAGTTGGGGGACTTGATTCGCATGAAGGACGACCTCGATTTCCAGGAAGCCCTCCAGGGGACGCTCAAGTACTGGTTATTCATCCATATCCCATTGTCCTACAGCCTGCTGATTCTCGCATTGGTTCACGCGGTCGTGGTATCGGCTTATACGGTGGGGGGGCATTAACTCGTGCGTGAGCCGGACAGCGGAGGTCATGAGGAGCGGAGAGGCAGCCGCGATCTCGGCATTCGGGCCACACGTCGTCGAATGACGTTTTGGCTTTCCATGCTCACAGTCGGGCTCTCGCTGCTGTTCCTTTCAGGCCCGAAAGGATCGGCCTTTTTGTCTCCCGGAGAACTCACGTTCCAACATGGAACCTCCGCGTGTACGGACTGTCACACGGCCGCCCATGGAAACCTCGCGGACTGGGTGGGTGCCCTGGGTGCATCGGGAACGGGACAGGAAAACAGCAAGCTGTGTCTGACGTGTCATCAACTTGGAGCTGAAGCTCACGGTCGTTCCCCCAGGGAATTGGCTGTTGTCACGGAACGTCTGAGCCTGATGTCTCAGCCCACCGACAAGTCGTTTCTCCTGGCCGTGTCATCCTGGGGGGCGGGTTTGACGCAGACGGGAGAGGGGCCCTTGGCGTGCGCGACGTGCCACAAGGAGCATCGAGGCAAACATTTCAACCTGACCGCGATGGACGAGCAACGATGCCATGCCTGCCATACGCTGGCGTTCTCGGATTTGACCGGCGGTCATCCGCCTTTTGCGAATTACCCCTATAAACGGCGTGCCCGGATCGCCTTCGACCATACTGCTCATATCGGAAAACACTTTCTCGGCGAATTCAAGAGAGATGCTCCCAAAACGTGTACCGACTGCCATCAGCCTGATGATGCCGGTCAAACCATGAGAACGGGAACCTTTGAGACCACCTGCGCGAGTTGTCATGCCCGGCAGATCAAGGGCATTGGCCGGGCTGGAGCAAAGGGGATTGCGGTCCTGCGTTTGCCGGGTGTGGATCTGGACACGCTGCATGAGCATGGGATCTCCGTTGGCGAATGGCCGGCTGATGAAAACATGGAAGAAGGGCTCACGCCGTTCATGGAGTTGCTGCTGGGAGGAGCCCCGGCCGTGACTGAAGATTTGGCCCTCCTGGCTAGGTTCGACGATTTCACGGATTTGTCGGATGCCACCGATGAAGAGATCGTCGCCGTGGGACGGATGATGTGGGCCGTCAAGAAGCTGCTGTACAACCTGATCGTGAGAGGACAACGGGAACTATTGGACCGGCTTCAGGCGACAACGACCCTCGGCACACGGCAACTGGCGAAATTGGTCGGTCAATTGCCGGTTGAGGTGATCCGCGCCGCGCAGCAGGAATGGTTACCCCGGTTGATGATGGAGGTGCCCGCTTACGGGGTCGGCAAGAGGGTCGTACGTCCTGAAGATCGTGAGAGTGAAGCGGAGATCCACTTGGACCGCGAACGTGAAAAGCAGGTCATGACCGGCGGCTGGTATCGGCAGGATGCGGATTTCGTCTTGCTCTATCGTCCGACCGGGCATGCGGATCCTTTCGTGTGCGCATGGCTGGATTTCACCGCCCGAGCATCAGGAACGCAACACGGACGTTCAGCCACGGCGTTCTTCACACACTTATCGAACCCCAAAGCCCCCGGGCTGTGCATGAAGTGTCATAGTGTCGATGCCCAAGCCGGTCAAGGGAAACGGATTCATTGGGCCGCTGCACGTCCGGTTGCCCATGAACGGAAGGTGACGCGCTTCACCCATGCGGTCCATTTCAGCCTGCTGGATGACAAAGGCTGTCTCACGTGTCACACGTTGAATCCTGAAGCCGAGGTCATGAAAGCGTTCGAGCATACCGATCCCTTGACCTTTTCCAGCAACTTTCAAGCCATGCAGAAAACCGTGTGCACGACGTGTCATACGTCGGAACGAGCGGGAGACTCGTGTCTGACGTGTCACAACTATCACGTGGGAACGGTGTCTCCCGTCCTCTCAAACGCCCCGCTCGCAGTTCCGTCCCCGTAAACAAGGAGAGGTAGCCCCCTTTCTTCGGCGCCTACGGGCGTGGTCCCGGAAAAAGCAGGCCGGATGAGCGTAGCGTCATCCGACCTGAAGAAGCTGGTTCCCGATCATGGCCTGTCCTCGACGTTTGTAATCGGGGATCGGGGAATTGTAAATGTTCACTAATTCATTGACACTTTCCGCTGTCTCCTTCTGTGCCTCAGTTCCCCTCCTTTGTAAGGAGGGGCAAGGGGAGGTAGAAGATGTGGCAGGAACAGCGCACCCCTATGCCCCATGGACGCGTGGCTCTACCCCACCTGGCCTCCCCTTACAAAGGGGAGCGAAAAAAGAGCCCTTCTTTCTGGTTCCCACTTTGGGGGCAGTTCCTCATTCTGTCAACGAATGACTGAACACATACAGGGATGACACATATATCGGGAACCGGTATGATCTTCCTATAAGCCTGTTTGGGACTTTCTATCGGTTCAGAAGGGCCAATCGCGATGTTATCCGACCCATCTCGCCCCAAACCGAAACGCCGCGAACTCATGATGGCCAGTGTGCCCATGGCCAAAGACCCGGTGTGCGGCATGACGGTGGATCCGTTGTCCGCCGCGGGCACGTACGAACATGCCGGCACGACGTACTATTTTTGCAGTCCCCGGTGTGAGGAACGGTTTCGCGGCGATCCTGACGGGTATCTGAGCGGCAAGTACACCCAGTCCATGGAAGAGGAGCCGGCCAAGCCGGGGACCGACTATATCTGCCCGATGTGTCCCGACGTGGTCTCGGAGAAACCCGCAGCCTGCCCGTCCTGTGGCATGGCGCTCGAGCCACGAACGGTCACGGTGGAAGAAGAGGCCAATCCCGAGCTGGCGGACATGACCCGCCGGTTTTGGATCGGGTTGGCCTTGGCGTTGCCCGTGTTGGTGTTGGCCATGGCCGAGATGATTCCCGGCCAACCCTTGCAGGACGTCCTTTCTCCTCGATGGTCGAATTGGTTGCAGTTCGTCCTGGCCACACCCGTGGTGGGTTGGGTGGGGTTACCGTTTTTTGAGCGCGGGTGGGCCTCCATCGTGACCCGCCGTCTCAACATGTTTACCCTCATTGCCATGGGCACGGGAGCGGCCTATCTCTCGAGCGTCTTGGCCACGATTCTGCCCGGCCGGTTTCCGGAAGCCTTCCGGACCTCGGCCGGTGACGTGCCCGTGTATTTTGAAGCCGCAGCCGTGATTATCGTCCTGGTGGCTTTGGGCCAGGTTTTGGAACTCCGGGCTCGGCGTCGAGCCACGGGTGCGCTCAAAGCCCTTCTCGGGTTGGCACCGAAAACCGCACGGATCGTGCGGAACGACAACCAGGAAGAGGAGATCCCCTTGGAACGGGTCGCAGCCGGTCAGCGTCTCCGTGTTCGTCCGGGGGAAAAAGTCCCGGTAGATGGCGAGGTGCTGGAAGGCTCAACCTCGATGGATGAATCCATGGTTACGGGCGAAGCCATTCCGGTTGAAAAACGGACAGGGGATTGGGTGACAGGGGGCACCCTGAATGGAACCGGCACCGTGTTGATGGAAGCCAAACGCGTCGGCCAGGAAACCCTGCTGGCGCAGATCGTCAGGATGGTAAGCGAGGCTCAACGCAGTCGTGCCCCTATTCAGCGGGTGGCCGACGCCGTGGCCGGGTATTTTGTCCCGATTGTCGTGTTGTCTGCGGCCATGACGTTTGGGGTGTGGGCGAGCATTGGACCTGAGCCTCGCCTGGTCTATGCGCTGGTGAACGCCGTGGCCGTGCTGATTATAGCCTGCCCGTGTGCTCTCGGGTTGGCCACCCCCATGTCCATCATGGTCGGCATGGGACGGGGAGCCGCGGCGGGCGTGCTCATTAAAAATGCCGAAGCGCTTGAACGATTGGAAAAGGTGACGATGCTGGTGGTGGATAAGACCGGTACGTTAACGGAGGGGAAACCCGTCTTGCGATCGGTCGTTCCCGCATCGGGATTCAGTGAAGCGGATTTGCTCCAATTGGCAGCCAGCGTCGAGCGCGTCAGCGAACATCCCTTGGCCGCAGCGATCGTTTCCGGTGCAAGGGAGCGAGGGCTTCCCTTCAGTGAGGTCGAAGAATTTCGTACGCAAACAGGTGAAGGCGTTGAAGGTCAGGTGGACGGGAAGGTCGTGGCGTTGGGCAATCGACAATTTCTCGAACGGGACATGGGTGTGCCTTCGCAGAAATTAACGGAGATCAATGCACAAAGCGACGCGTTGCGGAAAGAAGGGCAAACTGTGGTGCTGGTGGCGGTTGACGCGCAGCCGGCCGGTCTCATCGGGGTAATCGATCCGGTCAAGGCCACCACGGTCGAAGCGGTTGATTCTCTGAAACGTGAAGGACTCGAAATCGTCATGGTCACGGGTGATCATCGACAGACCGCCGCAGTCGTTGGTCGACAACTGGGGTTGCAACACGTTCAGGCCGAGGTTCTTCCCGAACAGAAACACCAGATCGTGAAACAATTCCAAAAGAAGGGCCACGTGGTGGCCATGGCCGGAGACGGCATCAATGATGCTCCGGCGCTGGCCGCAGCCGACGTCGGCATTGCCATGGGAACGGGCACCGACGTGGCGATGGAAAGCGCGGGCATTACCCTGGTGAAAGGCGATCTTCGAGGCGTGGCCCGTACCCGGACCTTAAGCAAAGCCATGATGAAGAATATCCGGCAAAATCTCTTTTTCGCGTTTGGCTATAATTCTCTGGGGGTGCCCATTGCCGCGGGCGTCCTCTATCCTTTCCTGGGGCTTCTCCTGAGCCCCATCATCGCCAGCGTCGCCATGACGTTCAGTTCGGTGTCGGTCATTGCCAATGCGTTACGGCTCAGACGATTGAGGTTGTAGCGGTTCACTTGGATTCATTGACATTCTTGTAAATGTTCAGTAATTCGTTGACGGAATGGTTAGCCTGAGTGTGACCGATCGAGTTCTTCCCCTCCCCTTTGTAAGGGAAGGATAGGTGGGGTAGAGCCCATCATCCATACAGCCATGGGGTTCGTCATCTTAGGCATAGCCTCTACCTCCCGACTTTTCCCTCTTCGGAAAAAGTTCCCGTCCTTACAAAGGAGGGGAAGAAAAAGACGAAAATGGTCAACGAATGAATAAACATTTGCAGAAGTTGAGCCGCCATGCTTGACCGGATAGGGCGCGGCTACCAGGCCTTTCTGGTTGGGTTGGTGGATCACTGCCGGCGAGCGGCTGTTTGGATCGTGATCGGAGGTTTCGTCGCCACGGGCCTGTCCGCGGTGTATGTCGCCAAGAACCTGGCACTCGACACGGACCCGGTTCATTTATTGGACCCGGATCTTCATTTCAGAAAGCTGCAAGTCGACTTCTACGCCGCGTTTCCGCAACTCGACGACTTGATCCTGGTCGTCGTGGATCAGGGTTCCGCCGAGGACAGGCGCGACGCGGTTCACGAATTGGCAACGCTTCTGGAGCGGCATCCTTCGTTATTTGCATCGGTGTATCAACCCCAGCAGGATGAGTTTTTCGATCAATACGGACTGCTGTATTTCGACGTCGATGAACTCTGGCGATTGGATGAACGGCTGGCCGAATGGTCCCCGTTCCTGGGGACGGTCGCGCAGGATCCCAGTCTGCGCGGATTCTTTTCCATCCTCACCCTGGCGTTGGAAGAAGACCCCACACCCGAGCAGCAGAAGGTCCTTGCCGACGCCTTCGCCCTGTTGAGCGAGGCGATCGACGCTCAACGGCTCGGGCAGCCGCCAACCTCGTCCTGGAAACAGACCATGCTCGAAGACGTCACGGGCAAAAGCGATCCGTCGCGCGGGTTTCTGCTCGTGAAAGCAAGGCTGGACTATTCGAGCCTGGAAGCAGCCGAGGGTCCGCTGGAATTCCTTCGCCGGCACGGTGCAGAGTTTGAAGAGCGGTCCGGTGTTCGAATCCGGCTGACGGGTCCCATCCCGATCGAAGCGGAAGAGCGGGAGACGGTTGTCCGGGGCGTCGAGTTGGCCGGGGGGCTTTCGTTGGTCCTGGTGTCATTCGTATTGCTGGCGGGGTTTCGCTCCCTGCGGCTCGTGGGGGCGATGCTGTGTACGCTGGTGGTGGGCTTACTGTGGACGGCCGTCTTCGTGGTAGTGGCCGTCGGCTCGCTGAACTTTATCTCCGCATCCGTGCCGGTGTTGTTCATCGGGCTCGGCGTGGATTTCGGGATCCAGTTCGGCCTGCGGTATCGTGAAGAGTTTTCCCGGGTCGGCGATCACGAGGCCGCCTTGCGGCGTGCGGTCAACGGGGTTGGCGGGGCGTTGTCGCTGGCGGCGGTGGCCGCAGCCCTGAGCTTCTTTTCCTTTCTGCCCACGGCATACCGGGGATTCGCGGAAATGGGGCTCATCGCCGGGGTCGGCATGTGTATCGCCCTCTTTGCGAACCTCACGTTCTTCCCGGCACTGCTGACCGTGTTCCCGCTTTCCCGATCCCGCGTGGCGCGTCCCACGAACGCGACGGAAGCCCGTTCCGGGGAAAATCCGGCCCCGGGCGCGATTGTCCGGTACCGGCGGGTGATTCTCGGGGTGCTCGTCCCCGTGGTGTTGGTCTCAGTCGTGGTGGCGCCACGGTTGAAATTCGATTTTAATGCCTTACACCTTCGGGACCCTTCGACTGAAAGCGTCTCCACCTTTCAGGAATTACTCGCGGACCCGGACACCTCTCCCTACGTCATTCAGGTGTTGGCCGACAATCTGCCTGCCGCGGATGCCTTGGCGGAGAGTCTTCGGTCGGTGCCTGAAGTCGATCAGGTCCTCACGCTGTCGAGTTTCGTGCCCGGCGACCAGGAAGAAAAATTGGCCATGATCGACGAAATGGCGTTGGTGCTGGAGCCTGTTCTCATCCCCCGGGCGGTTGTCGAGCCTTTCAGCGTTGAGGAAGAGTTTCAGGCCCTGAAAGACTTTCGCTCCGCCCTCGGCGCGCATGAAGCGCGAAACCGGCAGGGTGATCTCGACAAGAATCTGAAAAACCTCATGCAAGCCATTGATGACCTGTTGCACGAGTCTCAAGGATCGACCCGTTTCGTCCATGACCTCCGCGTGCGGCTGATAGGAGACTTGCCGCAGTGGCTTGATCGCTTGCGAAAGTTGCTGTCCCCGGATGAAATCACGCTGGAGACGTTACCTGAAAGCCTGATCAGTCATTATACTGCTCAAGACGGCCGGACCAGGGTTGAGGTTTTTCCCGCTGAAAACGTCGAAGAAAACCAGGCACTCCGGCGGTTCGTGTCGAGCGTGCAGCAAAAAGCGCCGGGGGCGATCGGTTCGCCCGTGAGCATCCTGGAAGCCGGGCACACGATTGTCGACGCCTGTATTCAAGCGACCCTATTGGCTATCCTGCTATCCGCCTTGTTGCTGCTCGTGGTGCTTCGACGCCCGGGTGAAACGCTCTTCGTCCTGTTGCCGCTGGTCCTGACGCTGTTGTTGACGGTGGCGACGTGTCTGGCGTTGGGCATTCCCCTGAATCTCGCAAACGTGATTGCCTTACCCTTGGTGCTTGGCCTGGGAATTGCGTTCGGCATTTATCTGATCCTGCGAAGACGGGAAGCTGATTCACACTCCATGGTCGAGGTCTTGCGGAGCAGTACGTCCCAAGCCGTGCTGTTCAGTGCCCTGACCACCATGGCTTCCTTTGGAGCACTCGGGTTTTCGTCTCACCCGGGCATGGCCAGCCTTGGTAACTTGCTGGTGGTGGTGTTGATCATGGCCCTGGTCTGCGCCTTGGTAATTGTCCCCGCGCTTCTGGCCGAATGGGAGCAGAGGGGTATGGACCCCGACCGCTAATGTGTTCCATCTGCCGGAATCTGGCTGTCAGGGGCCGGACGCCGGTTCTGTCCGGAAACGCTCGGTGAGCAGGTATCGATACAGCTTGAGAGCAAGCCGCTCTTCGTGTTCGTCCAGCCGGCGCCGGACGGCCGGCGTCAGTACCATGGTTCGGCAGGGTTGGTCTGCAATCACCGAGTTCGCCTTCTCGTCCAAGGGGTCGGCCGGCCAGATCGCGTCGCCGGGACTGTACTGATAGAGACGCGTGCCGGCGGAATCGAAGGCGGAAGCCCGTCCCGCAATCAACAGTTGCAGCCCTTCGTTTTGCGCGTCCGGTCCTGCGAGGGTTTCGCCGGTGGAGTACCGGCGGGGCTTCAGCCGGCTTCCCAGTTCTTCCATCAGGTCCTCGAAACGAATCTGCCGTTCCAGGTGGCGTTCGAGGTCATCGGCGGTGTGCGACAGGAGCAAAGCGCGCTGGTGGTCTGCCGTGTTGAGGTCCGCCTTCCATGCCGCGATGATGACGTCTTCACACAGCTCAAGGGCCCGGTCCTCGTCCGGTTCCAGTTGCAACTTGGCGAATACGGACGGCGGAATGTTGCGTTTCAACCCGTTGCTCATCTGGTCCGACACTGCGCTCAGAACGACTTGTACTCCGGCTGCGTTCGCCGTCTGCAGGAACCGCCCCAGCACGTTTACGGCCGAGAAGTCGAAGCCGGACACGCCGGCGAAGTCCAGCATCAGACAAGCGGGACGCGAAGCGCCGCTCATGGATTGTCTGAGATGATCGACCAGGGGGCAGACGCTGCCGAAGAAAATGTAGCCGTGCAGCCGGTAGACGCGCACCTGTTCGCCGTTCTTCAGCAGAATGGCTCGTTCGGGTACGGAACGGGTCTTGTTGCTCTGGCGTTCGCGCGTGGTGAATTGAGCGTCGATCGGATTCACGCGGCTGAGGCGGACGGCGAAGAACACGAGCGTGGCCAGCATCCCGGTCCCCACTCCCTCGAACAGCCCGAAGGCGATGATGACGACGAAGATCAGCACAATGATGCCGTACTCCGACCAGGGGAGCCGTGTGCGGCTTCTCATAAGCCCTTCGTCCATCATCGCGAGACCGGCAAAGAACAAAATTCCTCCTACAAGCGGTACCGGGATCAGTTCCAGCACTCCATCGCCCAGAAACAATGTGCCACCGATGACGAGAGCGGCGACAATGCCGGTCAGACGAGTGGCGGCCCCTAACAACTTGCTGCGTAGCGAGGCGGGAACGATCATGCTTGCTGCCGTGCCGCCGCCCAGACCGGCGACCACACTCGCGAACCCCGTTGCCCAGAACTCCCGGTTCCAGTCCAATTCCTGATTCGCGGCCACTTCGAGGCCGGCGAGATTCATGCTCACATAGATGAGTGAGACCAGTATCAGCGTCAGCATGTTAGGGATCTGCATGGCCATGACGGCCCAATCCACGTGCACCAGATCGGTGGGGCCCAAGGTTGGCCACAGACTTCCGTCCGCCGTGCTTGTGAATAGCAGGCCTGCCGCTTTCGCCGTGTCGATCGAGATGTCGAGGGCGGCGAGGACGAGGTGGTATGCGCCAACGGCGAGCGCGACGCTTATCGGTAAGATCAGCGCATTGCCCCAGCGCTTCATTGCGAAATACAGGGCGCTTCCATACAGCGCGCCCGGGAACCATATCCACAGAATAGAAGGTTCCAGAAGCGCCGGAATCGCCTGCCAGTCCGGATCGGCCCCCATCAGGGACATGGCCGCCAGACACACGGCTCCCCCGATTCCGGCCACGAAGCCACCCGCCACCGGATAGGGAATGAAGCGCACCATGTTGGCGAGTCGAAAATGCCCGATCATGAGGCAGCACGCGCCTGCTGCGGTCGCGCTGATTATTAATGTTCCCGCCGTGGTGACGAACAACGCGTCGCCTTCGGCGTCCATTGTAGATCCGATGAGCGCCATCACGATGACCAGTGCGGGCGACAGCCCTGAAATCGCCCCACGATAGCCGCCCAGGATGGCGATGACCAGACAGGCGGCGAAGTTTCCGAACAGCACCAGACCGACGCCTTGGGAAGAATAGGGAGCCAGCGGTCCGGAGAAGATGAAGGTCCCGAAGGCAACCTGGGCAACGAGCAGACCCAAACCGGAGGTGAATCCGGCTGACAGAGCCGGAATAGCCCTCTCGGACAGGATGTCCGCGCGAAGCTCGGACGCAAGCTCCCGGAACCGATTGACGCTGTCTGGCGAATACCCCATGATCTTACAAGTTCGGCGTTCGTGGCCGAATGGCTTGGCCGGTTCGAGCCTTGGTGCGGATCATATCCTGCTCTCGGGTCATCGTCGGCTTCTCGCTCGCGTGTTCGTCAGGCCAGCTTGATCTTACAATCAGGAAAACACAAGGAATGGTGTGCCAAAGTGTACTGAGACAGTCATCACCTGTCAGTCTTTCCGTTGGCGTACGACCTCAAGTCGGGAGGGGGATCAGTCTGCAAGGGCATCCGTTTTGGAAGAAGGAAGGTTTCAATCATTCCGGTCGGTGGATTCCCGGGGTTTGCCGGTCTCTTCTTGAGAGGATTCTTCTTCTGCGTCGAGAGCGTCAAAGGGATCGTCCAGGTACAAGTCGTCGTCAACCGGAGGATCGCCGTCGTAGATCAGGAATTTCCGGTGCTGCAGATACGCTTCTCTTGTAAAGAGATACGGTTCAATTGCGGTTTCGTCTCGAAACGTGACGGCCTCGTCCACTCCCGCCCGATAGTCGATAAAGCCCAGGAGGGCGACGGGTATCACGTACGGATTGGGCACATAGAACAGGATGTTGGTGACGGTCGTGACGCCTAAATTCGGAGCGTCTCGCACGGTGCTGGGTCCGATGAACGGCAGCATCAGATAGGAACTCTCGTCCATCCCCCACGCTCCCAAGGTTTGCCCGAAGTCTTCATCGTGGGCTTCGAGCCCAAGAGGCGTGGCCATGTCCCAAATTCCCAGGAATCCGAACGTCGTGTTCACGAGAAACCGGCCCATGTCCTCGAGTCCCTGGGCCCACTTTCCCTGAAGAAGATCATTCAGGATGACGTTGGGGTACGCCACGTTAGCGAAGAAACTGGAGATGCTGTTCCGGACGGGCCGTGGCGTGTACGAGACGTAGGCCTCGGTCGCCGGTTTGGCAATCTTGCGATCGGCAACATCATTGACCCGGTAAATTTGTCGATTGACCGACTCGAACGGATCGTGATCCGATACCCCGGGATCGGCGGGCTCCGTGGTTGCGCATCCGGTCAGCCCGGTGAAGGCCAACCAGCCGATGGCCACGCATAGCCTGGCGGCATTCGTCATGCTTCTCATCAAGCCACCGGAGATTCAGGACGCGTATGCGGGTTAGAGTCCATGTGCGTTTTTTTCGATTTGGGATTTCAGGCGTTCGATGAGGGTCGGGAAGCCGTCCTTTCGCAGAATGCCACCGTACTCGGCACGTTTCAAGGCCAGATCGCTGACGCCGTTGACGCTGACACTGATGATTTTCCACTCGTCATGCACCTGGTGCAGGATGTAGTTGAACGTGATGTTCTCACCGTCGGATTTCACAAAGTGGCTCGTGACCAGTTTGCGATTTCCTCTTTTCAAGGCGGTTTCCGAAAGAATGTCGAACCGCTCGCCTCCATAGTCCTTGAACCGTCCCGCGTACATGGAAATGCTCAGGTTTCTGAACGTCTCGACGAAGGTGGATTTCTGGCTCGCATCGAATCCTTTCCAATGTCTCCCGACGACTAGCCGTGCGATCGTGGCGAGGTCGTGAGTTTTTTCGACCGTAGGGGAGACGGTGTGATAGCGACCCGTGTAGCCGAGATTGCGTCCGTCTTTCATAATGGTCATGATCGATGCTTGGAGTTCGGTCACGACGGTCGTGGCTTCCCCGGCGAAGGTGGTGACGCCGTATCCCCACGCCATCAGAAAGACGACGGCGCCCACGAGGTGTGTGTTCCAGATTGTAATCATCCGTTGGTCAGGTTCGATGGGATCGGCAAGGTCAACGCCGCACGATGATTACCAGATTGCGTTTCGTCCCGGCAAGCGAAGGGAACCATGCGTGTACATGACAATGTCCGGCTGCGTCGGTCACGAAGCTTGCGGAGGTTGGATGATGCGAAACCGGATCTCGTCCGCGTGCGTATAGGCCGACAGTTCACTGCCGACGTACAACCCGCACCGGTGAAGTCCGGGTGTCCAGCCTGATTCGGGCTGGGTGACGATAAAGTACCCGGTCTGGTCACCCATATTCATGATGACGTGGTCCCGGGCCCATGGGATCTGATTCGCGTTCGGCTTCGGCGTTTCGATGAAACACTCCGCGCTGAGCGGCATCTCAGCGAAGGAGGCGGTGACGAGTCCGAACACCAGATAAATGTCTTCCTGGGTATCCGGAAACGTGTCGTGCGGCTCGATGGGGATAAATTCATGGGTGCCGGTGGGTCGATCGTCCCGCATGACGCGGTTGGCCGGGATGACGAAGCGGAACATGCTGAAATCGGCATCCCGCCCCATCAGGGACGCTCTGGTGTAGATCTGTTTCTGGGGGTGCAACTCCTCTCTGGCGATCTTTTCATAGAGTTCGTCCTCGGTCAGGGGCGCCGGGGTATCGGGGGCCACGGCGGGGATAGCCTCATCCGGCTCCGGGATGGCGTCGGCGGGAATGCGGTCTTTTACCCGTTTGACCCATACGGCCAGGGTTTCCGTGTTCAGCACCCTGATGTCGGCCTTGGGCGGAGCATCCTTGGTGCGTTCTTCGAAATCGAGCGCGGCTTCATAGAGGAGTTCAAAATAGGGAAGAGCTTCCGTCCATTTTTCCATTTTCATCAAACAGCGGCCGACTCGAAAGAACGCATCCGCGTAGACTTCGTCCGATGGGTCCATCGTGGACATGCTGGCAAAGACCTCGATGGCTTCCTCGCACCGGTCAAGCCCCAGTAAGGTCATCCCGAGTTCATGGGTCGCGGCGTAATCGTCGGGTTTGAGGGCCAGAAGCTTTCGATAGACCGGTTCGGCCTCTGTATAGCGACCCGCGTCGAAGAGTCTCCACGCGTCAGCGCGAATGGCGGACCAGGCTTTGCGCTCCGCCGCGGTGCCTCTGGGGCTCAGGATGGGTTCGAAGCGCCGGCCCCGCTCTTTGGTGGCGCCATAGATCACTTCCCTCAGGCTATGGGCGGCCGCTTCTTCGGGAGAACCAGGGTCCACGATTCGCAGGACGTGCTCGACTTCGTCGCGCGCCCCACGCCCATCCAGGACGTCCAGCTTGGCCCGGGCGAGTGCCATCCGCCATCCCGGCATGTCCGGAATCATGGCCACGGCTTTTTCATACCACTCCAGGGATTCCTCCAGGCGGTCGATTTTTCGGAGTTCCTGCGCCAGCCGGAGGGCCACGATGGGATTCTTCGCATCCAGTTGGGCGATCCGTTGAAATTCGGCGATGGCGTGATCGTGTTGTCCCGCCCGGAGCAACACGCTCCATTTGGCCCAGTGGACCTCCAAGGCCTCCGGGGTCGTCTTGAGGATCACGTCATAGGCTTCGACGGCTTCCTGGTGGCGACGGGACGCCGTGGCCAGAACGTCCGCGCGTAATTTTTGCAGCCTGACGTCATCCGGATGGGCTCGAAGCGCAGGTTCCAGAATGTGCAACGCACGGTTGGGGGCGCCGTCCATCCACTCGGCTTCCGCGAGACCGGCGATCTCGCCGATCGCCTCGTCCGGTGGTTCGACGGCGAATGCCTGCGTCGTTGCGGACCAGAGCAGCGCGACACAAAGCATGACCTTGAGGGTACTTTTCACCATCCATTCGGAAGATCCTTTGATAGCGTGTTCATTCATGAAGAAAACAAATGCCACTTGGGGAGTGAAGATTTTTGCACGAGTCATCTTTAATTTAATGTACCATAGCGTAGAGAAAGGATGAAAGAATGGCTCTGGGCTGTCATCCTGAGCGAAACGAAGGCTCTGCTTTTTCTGGCCTTCGGTCGTTGAGCGAGAGAGTCTTCGCTAGGTCCTTCTCTCCGTTCAGGATAAGCTCAGAATTGTAAATGTTCAGCCATTCATTGACACGTTCCGCTGTCTCCTTCTGTGCCTCAGTTCCCCTCCTTTGTAAGGAGGGGCAAGGGGAGGTAGAAAGATGTGGCAGGAACAGCGCAACTCTATGCCCCATGGACGCGTGGCTCTACCCCACCCCCGCTTTTGCGGGGGCATGCCTAGCTCGGCCTCCCCTTACAAAGGGGAGGGAAAAGAGAGCCCTTCTTTCTGGTTTCCACTTTGTGGGCAGTTCCTCATTCTGTCAACGAATGACTGAACACATACAAGAATGACAAATTTGGAGTGGCATTGACTATCCCCATGAAACGAATCCTGTGCGTGTTCTGTGTGACATGTCTCTGGTGGCCGGGCTTTCCATCCGCCTTGTTTGGCCAGGCCGCAGAGCCTGATCAGGAACCTCTCGTGTCATTGGCCATGGACGTGTTTCTGAAGAAGCCCATGGCACGGGTCTACGAAATTCACGTTCATCTGACCAATGACAACCCTGACCCCCTTACCGTGAATCTCCGGGATCTGCCGTGGCTTCCCCCGAATGATGCCGGGTGGCTCTGGGCGTTTCGCATGGATGCTCGACTCAGTCCCATTCAGCAAGAGTCGTTCCCCGGCAAGTTCGGGTCACGCAGTATCCGTCTGGTCCCGGGCGAGTCGGTCCAAGGGAAGCTGGTCCTGAACCAGCGGATTCCGACCCTGTTGGAGGACGTCAAGCTGTTTGGTCTCCGGCTCGAGTGGGAATGTTCCCATCCTTCGTTGCACCTGAAGTGTGAACAGGATTCTCCCCGCACCATTCTCATTCCCAAAGATGATCCCGGCGAGCCGGACGTGTATGCCGTGGATGAGCCGGCTTGCAGGCGGTTGGAACGCCAGATCGGTTTCATCGACGTTCCCCAAGGCCATGAGGTGCTTTTTCTCCTTACCGGCGAAACCGTGATGGCCGACCTGGAACAGGTGCAAGCCCTGCTTTACCGGGTGGATGACTGCGTCCGGCAGTGTCGACCTACGTGGACGAACAGTTGGGCCGTGGATTTTTTTGCGGAAGAGCGGGTTGCGGGATTTCTCAGGGAGCAGGAAGGCAGGCGATATTTTGAAAAGGGACTCTGGCAGCAGGCCAATATCGGACAGTACTCAAGTCAGATCAGGACCTTGTACCGGTTTCCATGGAGCCGGAAGCAAGCCGATACCGTGTACCTGTCGGTGTACCGTGACCGGGCGGGCATCCGATGAAATGTAGCTGCAGGTCGGATGAGCGGAGCGTCATCCGACGGTTTGGGCTGATTGTCGCGGTTCGGGATTGTCGGGTTACGCCTGCGGCGAACCCGACCTACGGGGCGGTTTGTTCGTCCTGGGCCACGTGGCCCCGCAACGATTTTTCGGTGATCTGGCTCTGGATTTCCCAAGCGATCACCCGGGCAAGTTGTTCTGCGGATAACGCACCCATGGGAAGCCCCTGCGTCTGACGATATAATTCTTCCTTCGGCTCCACGGCTCGGTGGTAATTCACGAGAATCTTCGCGGGTTGAATGACCTTGCCGCGTTCCCCAACCGTGACGGCCTTGTCTTCCGGCACCACGCGTGTTCTTGTCGTCCAATCCCGTTCGTCGATTTTGGCCATCAGGACGTGCCAGACTTTCCCGTTCAGCAGGCTGCGAACGGCTTTTTGGGTGTTGTCCCAGAAGTAGGGATCGCTCGCGATCAACCGGAGGGCGTGCCGGATGCGAATGTCATATAGTTTGATGGTCGAGTCCACCTGCTCGGGTTTCGTCAGGGTCGTGGTTCCCATTTCATAATAGGGTTGATCCACCAGACTGCCATAGGCATCTACCGTTTGTATGTAGGTGTCCAATAGCGCTTGCAAGGTTTCCGTGCGTTCCTCCGGCGCCATCTGTTTGATCTCGGCGTTGGTGGCAATGGGCGCGCGTTTCAGGTCGCGTTTCAGCAGGCGCCCCCTGCGGGCGGCGTTGGTGGCGGCTTTACTGATGACCCATTGAAATTCTTTTGCCAATCTCGGGGCGAGGGCGGCCGGCTGCCCGAGGTATCCATCTTCCCTGAGTCTCATGGCGTTGATCAGGAGATTGACCTTGCCTTTTTGCTTGGTCCTGGCGACGAGAAACGGAAATTCCTTGCCGTCCCGGTTCAGCACCCTTGGTTCGATCACGACCTCTTGCAGAAGATCGTTCGTGAGGGCTTGGTCGAATCGTTGGTGTTGCGAGCGGTCCCGGACCAGGATCCCGAAGGCCTCGACCACGGTCTTGACGGCGCCGTCCGCCACGGTCTCCGGGATGGTTTCTCCTTGGCCTTGCTTCAGGAACACCTGAAACGGGACGCCGGGAATGCCGTGTCCTTCCTGGGCCGGCGTCGCGGTCGCGGAGAACACCACGGCACAGAGTGCAAGCAAGAACGTCCGTCTCATATGGTGACGCATCCTTTTTTGAAGTGTTTCCTGTCTACTCTGCGACCGTCTCGATCCGGGTGATTTCGTCCCGGGAGAGGTCCATGCGGTCGATGTCCAGATTTTCTTTCATGCGCTGCGCGTTGGTGGTGCCGGTCAAGGGGAGCATGCCCACCTGCTGGGCAAAGCGAAAGATGACTTGGGCGGGTCCTGTTTGAATCCGTGTGGCGATGGCGCCGACTTCCGGGTCGAGGAGAACCCCTTGATTCACGGTGAGCAGCGAAAACCCCTGGTACACGACGTGATGGGCCCGGCAGATGTCCCGGACGGCGCGGTCCCACCCCAATGCCGCGTAGCAACGGTTCTGCACGATCATGGGTTTGACGTTGGCCAGTTCGCACAGCAACTGCAATTGAATGGCCTGGACGTTGCTGACCCCGATCATCTTGACCCGGCCTGCCTGATACAGTTTTTCGAGCGCTCCCCAGACTTGCCAATCTTCTTCTTCGAGTTCCCAGCGTCCGTATGGTCCGTGCAGGATAAAGGAATCGATATAGTCGGTGTGCAAGTGTTCGAGCGAGCTTTCAAATGATTGCGCGACCTGTTCGGCGATGGGGGCTTTGGGGTCATAGGGCGTTCGATGGTCCTGCCCCGAGACGGGCGTGAATTTGGTTTGCAGAAACAGTTGATCCCGCGGGACCCCTTGCTCCGCCAACGTCAGGAGGGCCTCTCCGACCTGGGCCTCGTGGTAATGGATGAGCTGGTTCGCGGTATCGATGGCTCGAAAGCCGGCCTGGACGGCCAATTGTACGTACCGGCTCGTGTCCTCCTGTTTCCACGCCGTGCCGTACATGAAGTTGGGGACGGCTACGCCGTTGTGTGCAGTGATGTTTTGCATGATTGATCCTCAATCCATCTAAAATTGACCGGCCTGTATCAGGTCGTCGAGGCTGTTGATGTCCAGCCAGTGCCCGACCGTGTAGAGCACGCGTATCGGGACGTCCCGTTTGAGCAATTCCTGAAATAATTGCGACATGCCCGCTCTGCCGTTGGCGGGATCGGCGAGCATGTCCCCGAGAATACCGTGTAACTCCGCAGCCGCGCCTGCCGATACTTTCAAAAAGCCCATCCACACCCCGTGAATGGACTCCCGCTGCACGTCCCGCCCCAATTGTTTGAGGTGGATTTTGGCATTAAACGCTTTTCTCGAATTGGGCACCGTACATTCCGCAAATCCCCCGAGCCGGGTATAGGAAGTTTTCCCTTCCCAGACACTGTCCACGACGATCGCCCAATCGTCGGGTTCCTGAAAGAGGATCTGAGGAATGTATTTGTGGAAGAGCACGTCCCCATACGAAATGATGGTGTCCTGAAAGTCTCCGTTCTTCGATTGCAGCGCCTTGAAGAGCGAGACGAGTTCCCCGGTCTCGGCAAAATCGTCGTTGTCGACGTAGGTCAGGTGGGGCAGGGACACGGCTTCCTTTTTATAGCCGCGGACGACGGTAATATTCTTGATGCCGATGGCATTGTACGCATCGACGATGTGCGACAGGATCGGCAGGCCCTGAATCGGCACCATGGCTTTGGGCCTGTCTTGCGTCAGTTCGCCGAGTTCGTTCCCGCGGGACGCGGCTAGGACGATCCCGGCCAGGCCGGCGCCGTTGTGCGGGAGATAGCGTTTCTCGGCCTCCTGGAGTTCGGCGGCGTCCTGAAGCCGGAAGATTTCTGCCACCGGCGCAATTTTGTCTTCAATCGAAAACAGGTTCTCTTTTTCTTTCAGGGTGCGCGCCGTTCTCTGCATGACGGTTACGGCCGCGCGCAGGAGATGGTTGGCCCAAATCACCAGGGAAAAGCCATGCTGCCGGAAGACGTCCGTGAGCGTGGCGTAATACTTGGTCGGCACGATCACCACCGGGCAGCGATCACCCCATTCCTGCTTGAAGGCCAGGATTTCGTCGGGGACCGTCAGGGCGCTGTGAATGAGGATGCCGTCGGCGCCGGCCTGATGGTAGGCCTCGGCCCGTCGCAAGGCTTCGGCCAATCCCCAGCCGCAGATAAAGGCTTCAACCCTGGCAATGAGGCAGAAATCCTCATCGGTCTGGGCATCCTTGCCGGCCTTGATTTTCCCGCAGAATTCGTCGGTGTCGGCCATGGGCTGGGTTTCACCCTTCAAAAAACTGTTGGTCTTGGGGAAGAGCTTGTCTTCGATGCAGACGGCCGCGATCCGGCGCTGTTCCAGTTTCCGGATCAGGCGCTGCATGTTGTTGAAGTTCCCGTAGCCCGTATCGCCGTCGAGCAGGATGGGGACTCGCGTGGCGTCGGACATGAATTCCAGGTGGTCGAGGATTTGCGTCCAACTCGCTTCGTTGTTGTCTCGCACCCCGAATTGAGCGGACAGCGTCAGCCCGCTGGCCCAGATGCCTTTAAACCCCGCTTCCTCCACGATCTTGGCGCTCAGCCCATTATGGGCCTCGCAGAGAAATTCCAATTGGTCGGACTGCAGGAGCCCCTTGAATTGCCGGGTTTTGGAAGGAGTCGATAGTTCGTTCATCACGTTTCAACAATTCTGCAAAACATCTCCCGATCCTTTTCTCAAAAACCCTCTCCCCTGGAGGGAGAAGGTAGGGTGAGGGGGAGGAATCGAAAAAGAATAACAGAATTAAACAGAGTTTGTTAAGACACGTAGCCGTTGCCGGCGGCCTGGTACGCCCCTACTTCCAGAACTTTTGATCCTGCCTGTTTCTCGTGGCGTTTTGTCCATATGTTTAGTATTTTCACACTTCTCTCAAGATTTTAGTTCTTAAGAGTTCCAGAATTTTGTAAAGTTCGTAATATTTTGTACAAAATGTAAAGTTTTGTACATATTGTACAATATGTAAAATTTGTAACAATTTGCAACTTTTGTACATGTTGTCATCTGACGACCAATGCCAACATACACGACAATCGTCTCTCAGTCCTTAAACCCCTCGCCCCCAGGGAGAGAGCCTCCCTTGGCACCCATCATTCCCT
>MPMZ01000103.1 GCA_002238765.1 Nitrospira sp. bin75 | reverse complement strand
CTGGGCGTAGAAGATGGTCAGGGCTTCGATCTCGTCTCGATTCGCTTCGAGATATTGCCGGAAGTCCTGCGCTATGGCTTCCGCATTCTCGCGCGCGTCGCCTTCCCATTCGGCGCGGGTTACTTTGTCCAGGCCGTCATGGTCGATCGTCTGATCCTTGTCACGACGTATCGAGTCGATCAATTCGACCAGTTCGCCGTTGAACACGTCGGCCGCGTCATGGACCAGCTGCTCCTGGGCCTTCTCGCAAACGGCAGGTGGTGGTTCAACACCGTCGGGCATGGGTTCGATTTCACGCGCCTTCTCCTGGATGCGATCAGGGTCGATGGCGGCCAGCAGATTTCCGACGATTTGAGTAAGTTCGATACCGCCGGCTTGCTTCTTGATCCGCTCCTTCTCGGCGGAATCGAGTTGTTGATCAAGCCGCGCGAGGCGCCCGGCGAGCGAACTCACGGTGTCTACGTCATACGCGCCCATCATCACGCCCATGAGGAGGTCCTTGAGCGGAACCGAGGGCTTTGTGACGAGCGGCTGGCTGGCGGTCTTGAGCGATTTCGTGACCCCTACGGCGTCCACGATCACGTAGTGGGTCTTTCCGCTGACGGCGGAGGGCGAGACCTGTTTGAGATCGTCATGGTCGAGGGTGCGGGTGCCACGGCCCTTCATCTGCTCGAAATAGTTGCGGCTCCTCACGTCACGCATGAAGAGCAGGCATTCGAGCGGCTTTACGTCGGTACCCGTGGCGATCATATCCACGGTGACTGCGATGCGCGGGTAGTAGTCGTTGCGGAACTGGGCGAGGACGGATTTCGGATCTTCTTCGGTTTTGTAGGTAACCTTCTTGCAGAACTCGTTACTCTCGCTGAATTCCTCGCGCATGGTCTGGATGACGTCGTCGGCATGGCTGTCGGTCTTGGCAAAAACGAGCGTCTTCGGGACTTCGGCGCGGCCGGGGAATATCTCAGGCAGTTTGTCGCGGAAAGTGCGGACGACGGTTCGGATCTGGTCGGGATTGACGACGGACCGGTCGAGTTCCTTAGCGGTGTAGGCGACGTCCTCGTCTTGAATCTCCCAGCGTTTGCGCCGTGTTAGGCGCTCGCGTTTTTCGACTTGCTGTTCCGCCTTGAGTTGACCGCCGTGCTTCGTCCTTTCCGTGTCGATGACATAGACTTCGTTGCCGACGTTTACGCCGTCGGCGACGGCTTGCTCATGGGGGTATTCACTGACCACGTTCTTCCGGAAGAATCCATAGGTTCGGTTGTCCGGCGTAGCGGTCAGGCCGATGAGATAGGCATCAAAATACTCGAGGACTTGCCGCCACAGGTTGTAAATCGAGCGGTGACATTCGTCGATGATGATGAAGTCGAAGAACTCGGGAGGGACTTTGTCATTATAGGCAACCGGCACTGGTTTTTTTGGCTGCACCATTTCCGCCGGGTTGATTTGCTCGGCAGCTTCGTCCAACTCCTCATCCTTCAGAATCGAATACATACGCTGTATGGTGCTGATGCAGACCTGGCTGTCGCTGGCGACGTAGGACGATTTGAGGCGCTGGACGTTGTAAAGCTCTGTGAACTTGCGGTTGTCGTCACCGGGCACGTAGGCCATGAATTCCTGTTCGGCCTGTTCGCCGAGGTTTCTGGTGTCTACGAGGAAGAGGATTCGCCTGGCTTCGGCGTGTTTGAGCAGCCGGTAGATCGAGGTGATGGCAGTGTAGGTTTTGCCGGATCCGGTTGCCATCTGAATGAGGGCGCGCGGGTGGTCCTTTTTGAAGGAAGTTTCAAGGTTCTCGATGGCGTTGACCTGACATGCCCTGAGTCCTTTGACATCCAATACCGGCAGCTCCTGGAGCCGCTCACGCAGTGGATTGGACTGGCTGAGCCAGTTCGCCATGGTCTCTGGCCGATGGAAGCTGAACACCTCTCGTGAGCGAGGATTCGGGTCGCGACTGTCGGTAAATCTCGTGAGCTCGCCGGTAGATTCGTAGACAAAGGGGAGGGGCTCTATGTTGTCTACCCACTTGAGGTTGGCATTGGCATAACCGGATGACTGCTCCTCGACAGCCGTGATATTATGACCCTGCGTGGCCGGTTTGGCCTCAACCACGCCGGTTGGTTTCTTGTCGACAAATAGGACGTAGTCGGCGGGGCCAATGTCCGTCGGATACTCGCGAACGGCAATACCGCGACCAGCGCTGAAATCGATCTCGTTCTTCGACTGTAACTTCCAGCCGGCACGTTCCAGCCTGGCGTCGATGATGTCTCGTGCCATCTGTTCGGGCGTCTGGTTTGCGCTCTGCATTCTGTCTATCCGATATGCTCTTGGTCTACGTCTACACCTGCGTTGGGGGCGTTCTCGAACGTCCAATTGTGCTATAAAGGGAGGAGAAAGATAACGGAGCCCTGTTTTTCAATGTTAACATTTACTCACAATTCTGAGAAAAACACGAGAAATCCCGCTTCTTGCCCACTGTATTCTAATGAGGTTATACATTCACGGATTTCGCGCCACCGATTTCAAGGTTACATGATCAAACGAGTGAACCAGAATGCGAAAGAAAACCTGGAGAACCGGAACTGACACAGGCAGAAATCCACGGATTCATCAGGAAAGTTTTTACTCCGGGCTGGAAAACGTGTTATTTACGAAATAGTAGTGTTAGAACGGATGGACAGGAAGGACTCAATAACACGGCACACCCGTTAAGACATTTCGAAAATGAAAGAGGATGCCAATGAACTGGTTTTCTAAAAAGGTTGGTCCACAAGCAAATGTATTCGGCAAGGTACCAGAACTTTGGGCCGAAACAAACGCCCTTGTATCTGAAATCAAAGGCAGTTTGAAAAACATCGAATCCGAGGTGTCTGAACTGAAATCCGAGGTGTCTGAATTGAAATCCGAGGTGTCTGAAATCAAGGCTATGTTGCGAGAAAAGCAGTAGGTCTGGGCATATCGGGTATACTCTTATACCAACGAAGATTTAGGTCCGAAGATAGAAGTCCGATGATCCCAGGATCCACCTGGTAAGGATTTCATTTCTGCGCCGGTTTCAGGTTGTCCAACCTTTCCTGGACGGCGGCGGCCAGGACCCA
>MPMZ01000102.1 GCA_002238765.1 Nitrospira sp. bin75 | reverse complement strand
TTGGGCGAAGAAGATGGTCAGGGCTTCGATCTCGTCTCGATTCATTTCGAGATATTGCCGGAAGTCCTGCGCTATGGCTTCGGCATTCTCGCGCGCGTCGCCTTCCCATTCGGCGCGAGTTACCCTGTCCAGGCTGTCATGGTCGATCGTCTGATCCTTGTCACGACGTATCGAGTCGATCAATTCGACCAGTTCGCCGTTGAACACGCCGGCTGCGTCATGGACCAACTGCTCCTGGGCCTTCTCGCAAACGGCAGGTGGTGGTTCAACACCGTCGGGCACGGGTTCGATTCCATGCGCCTTTTCCTGAATGCGATCAGGGTCGATGGCGGCAAGTAGATCGCCAACGATTTGAGTGAGTTCGATACCGCCAGCTTGCTTCTTGATCCGATCTTTATCGGCGGAATCGAGTTGTTGATCAAGCCGCGCGAGGCGCCCGGCGAGCGAACTCACCGTGTCTTCGTCACACGCGCCCATCATCACGCCCATGAGAAGGTCCCTGAGTGGCACGGAGGGCTTGGTGACGAGCGGCTGGCTGGCGGTCTTGAGCGATTTCGTGACCCCTACGGTGTCCACGATCACGTAGTGGGTCTTTCCGCTGGCGGCGGAGGGCGAGACCTGTCTGAGATCGTCATGGTCAAGGGTGCGGGTGCCACGACCTTTCATCTGCTCGAAATAGTTGCGACTCCTCACGTCACGCATGAAGAGCAGGCATTCGAGCGGCTTCACGTCGGTACCCGTGGCGATCATATCCACGGTGACGGCGATGCGCGGATAGTAGTCGTTGCGGAACTGGGCGAGGACGGATTTCGGGTCTTCTTCGGATTTGTAGGTGACTTTCTTGCAGAACTTATTGCTCTCGCCGAATTCTTCGCGCACGGTCTGGATGACGTCGTCGGCATGGCTGTCGGTCTTTGCGAAAACGAGCGTCTTCGGGACTTCGGCGCGGCCCGGGAATATCTCAGGCAGTTTGTCACGGAAAGTGCGGATGACGGTGCGGATCTGGTCGGGGTTGACGACGGACCGGTCGAGTTCCCTGGCGGTGTAGGTGACGTCCTCATCTTGAATCTCCCAGCGTTTGCGCCTTGTGATCCGTTCGCGTTTTTCGACTTGCTGTTCCGCCTTGAGTCTTCCGCCGTGCTTCGTCCTTTCCGTGTCGATGACATAAACTTCGTTGTCGACGTTTACGCCGTCGGCGACGGCTTCCTCATGGGGGTATTCACTGACCACGTTCTTCCGGAAGAATCCATAGGTTCGGTTGTCCGGCGTAGCAGTCAGGCCGATGAGATAGGCATCGAAATACTCGAGGACTTGCCGCCACAGGTTGTAAATCGAGCGGTGGCATTCGTCAATGATGATAAAGTCGAAGAACTCGGGTGGGACTTTGTCGCTATAGGCGACCGGAATGGGATCCCTGGGTTGCACCATTTCCGCCGGGTTGATCTGCTCGGCAGCTTCATCCAACTCCTCGTCCCTCAGGATCGAATACATCCGCTGGATGGTGCTGATGCAGACCTGGCTGTCGTTGGCGACATAGGACGATTTGAGGCGCTGGACGTTGTAAAGCTCGGTGAACTTGCGGTTGTCGTCACCGGGCACGTAGGCCATGAATTCCTGTTCGGCCTGTTCGCCGAGATTCCTGGTGTCTACGAGGAAGAGGATTCGCCTGGCGTCGGCGTGTTTGAGCAGCCGGTAGATCGAGGTGATGGCAGTGTAGGTTTTGCCGGATCCGGTTGCCATCTGAATGAGGGCGCGCGGGTGGTCTTTTTTAAAGGATACATCGAGATTCTCGATGGCGTTTATCTGGCATGTCCTGAGCCCCATGGGATCCAATTCCGGCAGGCCCTGGAGCCGCTCACGCAGTGGATTGGACTGGCTGAGCCAGTTCGCCATGGTCTCTGGCCGATGGAAGCTGAACACCTCTCGTGAGCGAGGATTCGGGTCGCGACTGTCGGTAAATCTCGTGAGCTCGCCGGTAGATTCGTAGACAAAGGGGAGGGGCTCTATGTTGTCTACCCACTTGAGGTTGGCATTGGCATAACCGGTGGACTGCTCTTCGACAGTCGTGATATTTTGCCCCTGCGTGGCAGGTTTGGCCTCGACCACGCCGGTTGGTTTCTTGTCGACAAAAAGGACGTAATCGGCGGGACCAATGTCCGTCGGATACTCGCGAACGGCAATACCGCGACCAGCGCTGAAATCGATCTCGTTCTTCGACTGTAACTTCCAGCCTGCGCGTTCCAGCCTGGCGTCGATGATGTCTCGTGCCATCTGTTCGGGCGTCTGGTTTGCGCTCTGCATGCTGTCTATCCGATATGCACTTGGTCTACGTCTACACCTGCGTTGGGGGCGTTCTCGAACGTCCAATTGTGCTATAAAGGGAGGAGAATGATAACGGAGTCCAGTTTTTCAATGTTAATAAATACTCACAATTCTGAGAAAAACACGAGAAATACCCCTTCATGGCCACTGTATTCTAATGAGGTTATACATTCACGGATTTCGCGCCACCGATTTCAAGGTTACATGATCAAACGAGTGAACCAGAATGCGTAAGAAAACCTGGAGAACCGGAACTGACACAGGCAGAAATCCACGGATTCATCAGGAAAGTTTTTACTCCGGGCTGGAAAACGTGTTATTTACGAAATAGTAGTGTTAGAACGGATGGACAGGAAGGACTCAATAACACGGCACACCCGTTAAGACATTTCGAAAATGAAAGAGGATGCCAATGAACTGGTTTTCTAAAAAGGTAGGTCAACAAGCAAATGTATTCGGCAAGATTCCAGAACTTTGGGCCGAAACAAACGCCCTTGTATCTGAAATCAAAGGCAGCTTGAAAAACATCGAATCCGAGGTGTCTGAATTGAAATCCGAGGTGTCTGGACTGAAGTCCGAGGTGTCTGAATTGAAATCCGAGGTGTCTGAAATCAAGGCCATGTTGCGCGAAAAGCAGTAGGCCTGGGTAACCCCGGTTTACTCTTAAATCGACGAAAGTTTTATGCCCGAAGATAGAAGTCCGATGATCCCAGGATCCACCTGGTAAGGATTTCATTTCTGCGCCGGTTTCAGGTTGTCCAAACTCTCCTGGAGAGCGGCGGCCAGGACCCT
>MPMZ01000101.1 GCA_002238765.1 Nitrospira sp. bin75 | reverse complement strand
GAAAACAGAAGCGTATAAAGAGAACCAAAAAAAAAAAAAAGAAAAAAGGACAGCCCGAAAAAGATGAGAGCGAGTCTACCGAAAGCGTCATACCCTGTCAACCACAAAACCCTTTTATAGATGCGGGACCACACTCAATTCTTACCGGAACAACCGATGCGTTTCCTTGAAGCCGAGGGTCCGACCACGGTACAGTGTGGGCTATCCGAGCGATTCAATTGAAAGGGAACGATTATGGGAAGAGAATTGTCCGTCATTTCACTGACAAAATCCGATGACGCGGGAAACGAGTTTCTTTATTCCCGGATCTTTTGCCAGCGCAAGGACCCGCCTCCTCTCCGCCTGTTGCTGGATTTTTTAAAATCGAAAAACCAGGTGCCTCTCATACCCCAAATGGCCCCCGAGGTGCTTGATGACTATTCCTGGGTCCAAGTGGCTATCGGGTATCACCGTGAGAAGAAACCCATTCAACTGTTTTGCATTCGCCATGAAGGCACCTATCAGGACGTCTTTGAACAAGAGCAGACGGGATTTTCCTCGCACCTGTCCGCCTTTGGTGACGTGGAGGCCGAATTGGCCAAAGAATTCGTCGTACGAGCCCACTTTATTCTTGCGACTCGAATGCTCAAAAACGACATCACCGAGGAGGGCTATGATTTCAACGGATGGATCCTGGAATTCTTCCAGGACAACTGTGACGGGATCGTCCACATCGACGGGCAGGGCTTTTTCTCGCCGAAAGGGGAACTCGTCGTGGACATGCAAGACGACCCTAAACAGCACGACTTTTCCAAACCGGAGATCCAGCCGTCCTGACCTTCTAGAACCGCTGCTTTATTCAAGGATCAGGCTGTTTGCCCGCCCAGCAGGTCGTCCACTCCGGCGCGAAAGGTTTTCTGAGGGATTCCGTCCAGATAGCCGCGATGACCGATCCCGTCTTTGACCACTTCCACCAACGCTCCCTGGTCGAACAAGTGCGGTTCGGCTATCACGTCACCTCGGCTGAACAGGATATCGGCCCGATACCCCGGTATCAATTGACCTGTATCGTCTTGTCCGATGCGCTCGGCAGCAAGGCCCGTCCCACTGTACCACGCCGCCAGGGGAGGTAACCCGTCCTTGATCAACGACACCATCTCCATATAATTCCGGCCATGCATATGGGGAAGGATGGGGTCGGTCCCCGTAATCATGTTGAGACCACTGGCCTGCGCGATTCTGACCGCTTCGGCATGGGCCTGAGTCACTTGACGCACTTTATCGGCGATAAAGGGAGAGAGGTCGTCCACCTTGGGCAACTCATAACTGATCCACGACGTGGGGGTCACCGTACACCCTTTGGCATAGGCTTTTTCCGCCAGGGGTTCATTCAGAAACGAGATGTGCTGAATATCGTGGACCCCGCAATCAATGGCCAATTCGATTCCTTGCCGGCTATGGGCATGGGCCGCGACCATCATGCCGCGACCGGCGGCTTCGTCACAAATCGCTTCGATCTCCGCTTGCGTGAAATCCCGATGCTCCAATTTATCCGAGGGAGACACGACCCCGGGGCTCGTACAAATTTTCACCAGGTCCCCGCCGCACGCGGCGATTTCACGCACGCGCTTGCGACAGTCCCAGGGTCCGTCCACAATACTCGAGGGACGACCGGGGCCTGCAGGCCATAGCCGGGAAACCGTGTCATGGCACCGGTCCGTGCCTCGAAAATCCGCATGCCCACCGGTCGTGGACAGCATGCAAATGGCAATTCGTAAACGAGGCCCGATGATGAGCCCCTCATCCACCAATCGTTTCACCACGTGAGTGGCCCCTCCCACGTCACGCACGGTCGTCACGCCGCCATGGACCAAGGTGGCATAGAGAATCCGCTCGGTATACAGCAGGCCGGCGGGCCCGTTCATGGCAGCCAGGTCTTCGTCGTGGATGCCCAACACCGTGACGTGACCATGGCAGTCGACGAGCCCGGGGGTCGCGGTGAGCGAAGAGCAATCAACGCGGCGAACGTCGGGGCCGCCGGAAGGACTGGCCCGATGCGGTTTCACCGCTTCTATTTTCCCCTCGTCCACCCACACATCGACGCCTTCATGCACCGCCGCCCCGGTGCCTGCTGTGCCGTCATACAATTTCTTGACGTTGGAGAAAACGATCATGGCCTCACCCCGCGTGGAAGACGGAAGGTCTCTTGTGTACCGGAACCTCGAAAATTTCTCAAGCAACGAAAAGCAGGTGATTCGCCCCCTCACCCCAACCCAACCCTCTCCCTCAACGGAGAGAAGGAGTAGAAAGCACGAGGTCATCGGCGTTATACTCCCTGACACCATTGAACGAGACACGGAACGATTCCGTATGTATCGACAATCGGCCATCACTCAGCGCCACACTTTCTGATCGTATGACTGACTTCATGAATTTCGACGAAATGTTCGGGACGGGTGAACAGCATCGCGAGCCCTATCGTGACTATCACCAATGGTTTGAGTCCCAGGACGGGGCGTGGCTGCATCGGAAGTCGGATGAAGCCGAGACTGTTTTTCGGAAGATCGGGATCACCTTCAGCGTGTATGGAGAAGAGGAAGCCAGCGAACGACTGATCCCGTTCGACGTCGTGCCGCGCATCATTTCCAGTCGTGAATGGTCACGGCTCGTTCGCGGGATTCGTCAGCGGGTCCAAGCGATGAATGCCTTTTTGTACGACGTGTATCACCGGCAGGAAATCATCCGGGCCGGTCGCGTTCCGGCAGCGTTGATCGCTGAAAATGATGCTTTTCTTCCGCAGATGATCGGCGTCTCGCCACCGGGGAACGTCTATACCCACGTCGTCGGCGTCGATATCGTCCGCACCGGCGAAAACGAATTCCACGTCCTGGAGGACAATGCCCGCACGCCATCGGGAGTATCCTACATGCTGGAGAATCGGGAAATCATGCTCCAGATGTTTCCGGAACTGTTTGCACAGATCAACGTGCAGGCCGTCGGCAACTATCCCAAACGCAATTTCCTAGTTTAAGGTATTGACAAGTTTGTCTACGTCATGTAGTATGCCTTCAACGATCCTACTTGGAGGTATGCTACATGAACATCATGGAAATTGTCAGCCGGTTCGAGAATCAATCCGAATG
>MPMZ01000019.1 GCA_002238765.1 Nitrospira sp. bin75 | reverse complement strand
CTTGGCGGGCAAACGCCCGACCAAGTCTATTTCAACCAGCCCAAGCCAATCCCGGCGGCGGCATAACCAGAGCGGAGAGCCACTTATCAACAGCCTGCAACCTGTTCAAGGAAACCGAGCCACCTCTATCCTCTGGAGTATTCTGTGTGAGAAGTAGAGAAAAACGGGCAAGCGCGGTGTCATAAGTAATTCCACCCTTAAGAATAACTTGACGTTCGATCTCTCGTTCGACTGCTGGCAAGTCTAGTTTTATTCCGAATTCAAGACCAAGATGGACAAGACGAAGGGCAGACTTGGAATCTCGAAGTTTGGATGCCAGTCGTATCTTTGCTCCCTCGAATTCATCGAGATCTCTAAGTTCAAGCCAAAGTGCGTACTCATCAGCAATTGTCGCTGCACGATGAAGATTCAACTCACGTGCAATTTTTGAAGCATCGACAAAGTGGGCACACGCTACTCGACGGGCTTCAAGTGCCACCACATCAGATGCAAGTGGGAAATTCCTGGCATCGAACGGTGGCTGGTTAAGCACAGCAGCGCGAAGCTCGTTAGGCACCGCCTTTAGGAGGTGTGTGATTGCCATCATGTGATGAAGGACAGGGACATCATGCAGATCGTCATCGGTCAATAGATCAAGACAATCCTGCGCTGCCTCCCAATTGGCGAGTTCAAGCTGACACCCCAGAAGGAAACGTCTGCCCTCAGGGTCCAGGCCAGAAGCATCGATGTCGGCACTCTTGAACCAGTCAACCGCTTCCTGTGAACCATCATGATGTGCAACGATCATGATGGCCGCGGATCGAGATAACGGTGAATTTAGGCTAGCTAGAGTGCTCAGAGCAGCTTGCTTATTACCTTTCTGCGACGATATGAAGGCGTCCGCTATGTCTATTTCTTGGCAAGGCTCCAGTTCCTTCGCTAGTTTGAGGTATTCTTCTGCTTTGTCTAATTCTTCGGTACGTGACAGAAATCTAATGCACCATCCTAAGGATTCACACCTTACCGCATTGGTACCACCCAAGAGATCTCCTTTTATTAACCTTCTCGCGAGTATTAATGAAGAGCCTACACAGTTAAACTCTGCAAAACAGCGGGATTGACGGAGTCTATCGGTCTCCTCTTTAATTTTCTGATCGACGAGTTCCGTTGGGAAATATGGATGAGACAGGACATCTGATTGGATATGCTCTAAATTCTTAGAAAGGATTTTTCGCATTTTATCTTCATGTGTCTGTTTCCACTTCTTGAGCAGTTCTGCTGGATAAGTTTCATGCTGACCATCTATTACCGCATGATGATGACGGCAAAACAAAATCAGGTTTTCTGGGGAATTCAATTCTTCTTTGGTAAGTCCAGATTTTCCTCTTGGACCAGTTTCACTAACAGCATATATATGGCATATGTGTGCAGTGGTAATAGCATCGGATTGTTCAGTAGCCGATTCAACAAGAGTGTTGGAACATTCCGGGTGTGCACATTGGTTTCCACTCAAAGCAAACAAGACCTTTAGCGTCTTTTGTGAATAGTATCGTTTAGCCACAGCCGAATCGCTCCCATTGTTTGATTGAGTCGGTCATAGGTACATGTTGTTACAGAACCACTGCCTAATTGATGATGTCATAAGGGGCAATTAAGATCAAAATGAAGGAGGTTCTTCGGGAGCTCGACGGTTGTAACAGACCGACAAAGCAGACAAAACTTGTTCTGTCGGGTGGGGGAAACTCAATCCGATACCACTGTCACTGCCGGGCTCCCACGGCCCCTTTCATATGGGTAGCTCTTAAGCACGTATATTTACGATGTATGGGAGCAAACAGAGGTTTGATAACAGAGAATTACTCGCTGGCTTTTGAGGGCATAGAGCACAAAGGCGGCCAGAAACCGAAACAGGCTTGTCTCCGCACCGCTAAATCTCAACGTCGAGTTTGATGCCGAGTTCTTTGAGTTGGGTCTGCCCGACGTCCGACGGGGCTTCGGTCATCAGACATTGCACCTTTTGTGTCTTGGGGAAGGGAATCACTTCTCGAATGGACTCGGCTTTGCCGAGCAGCATGACCAGACGATCCAGGCCCAGCGCAATCCCACCGTGGGGCGGTGCGCCATACTCCAGCGCATCCAGCAAGAACCCGAACTTCTCCTGAGCGGCGTCCCGGGAAATCCCCAAGAGCTTAAATACCTTGTGCTGCAACTCACTCCCATGGATACGAATGCTGCCCCCGCCGATCTCGAACCCGTTGAGCACCACGTCATAGGCTTGCGCGTGCGCGTGCAGCGGGTCGGAATCCAGGTTGGGAAGATCGTCCATACGAGGCGACGTAAAGGGATGATGAAGCGCCACGTACCGTTGTTCCGCCGCATCGTATTCGAACATGGGAAAATCCGTCACCCAGACCGGCTCCCATCTGTCGTGATCGATCAATTCCAATTCGACGCCAAGATATGAGCGAAGCCGGCCCAACACCTCATACGTGACGGCCGGCTTGTCCGCGACAAACAGCAGGAGATCCCCGGGACCGGCGTCAGGAAGCGCCTGTTGAAACAGTGCGGCGTCGAGGAATTTGGCAATAGCCGACTCGAGCTGCCACCCTTCGATAATCTTGACCCACGCGAGGCCTTTGGCCCCAAACCCTTTGGCGACTTCAATGAGCCGGTCGATCCGGCTGCGCGCAATGTCCGCACCGCCTTTGACCACGAGCCCGGACACCTGTCCGCCTTTCTCGACCGTGTCCCGAAACACCTTAAACTCCACGTGTTTGGCGACTTCGTTCAAATCATGAAGCTCCAGTCCGAATCGACGATCGGGCTTGTCCGTCCCATACCGCGACATGGCTTCCTGGTAGGTCAGCCGCGGGAACGGAGACGGCAACGAAATACCCGCGGTTTCCTTGCACACGAGTCTCAACAATTCTTCCGTCAGGTTCATGACGTCATCACGTTCCACAAACGACATCTCAAGGTCGATTTGCGTAAACTCGGGTTGCCGGTCGAGCCGGAGATCTTCGTCGCGGAAGCACCGGGCGATTTGAAAATACCGATCGGCTCCGCCGACCATCAGGATCTGTTTGAACAATTGCGGCGATTGCGGCAATGCAAAAAAAGCACCCTGATTCACGCGACTCGGCACCAGATAATCTCGGGCCCCTTCGGGGGTACTTTTCGTGAGGATCGGGGTCTCGATTTCCAGAAACCGCCGTTCATGGAGAAACTGCCTGGTCCGGTAGGTCACGTCATGACGCAACGCCAGTAACCGCTGCATCGGCGGCCGGCGTAGATCCAAATACCGATGTTTCAAACGAAGGGCTTCCGTAGCCTGACTGTCGTCTTCGATCAAAAAAGGCGGGGTGTGGGCTCGATTGAGCACTTCCAGGACGCCGACTTGGATTTCGATTTCTCCCGTCGTAATCTGTGGATTGATCGAATCCTCGGGTCTGAGTCGCACCGTGCCCGTGGCCGCAATCACGAATTCATTCCGGAGTTCATTGGCCTGTTCATGAGTGGCCTGATCCTTCTCCACGTCAAACACCAGTTGCGTGACCCCGAACCGGTCGCGCACGTCGATGAATAACACACCGCCGTGATCACGCCGGCCATGCACCCATCCCATCAACGTGACGGTTTGGCCGTCCTGTTCACGTGTCAATTCTCCACAATGGTGTGTCCGCTTCACTTGGCTGCCTACCCTTTCCGCGTCCGTGTGCGACCGCGTCCTTTCACGACTCGCCCTGGCTGGCGGGCAGTGCCGGAAGCCGGACGAGCCTTGCCGCCCTTGCTGCGTGAATCCCTCTTTGCGGGAGGATTTGTTGTCCGTACGCGCGGCGGCCCAGTATCCCTAGCTGGTCTCGAACTTTGCAAGTCGGACCGTGGGGCCTGCGCACGGACGTTCCGGGGCTTGGTTGCCGGACGAGCCTTGCTGCCCTTGCTGCGTGCATCCTTCTTGCCCGGAGGACCCGTTGTCCGTACGCGCGGCGGCCCAGTATCCCTAGCCGGCTTCGATTTTTGCAAGTCGGATCGTGGCGCCGGCGCACGGACGTTCCGGGGCTTGGTCGTTCGATGCACGATCCCCCGCAACGCATTGGCTTCGAGGTCGGTGGCAAACCGGCACACTCCCATGGGCAAATCTCCCAGGTCAAGCGGGCCGAAACGAATTCTGATGATGCGTATGGCCCGATGGCCCAAGGCTTCGAGCATGCGCTTGATCTGATGCTTCCGGCCTTCGTGAATCGTGATCTCCAACCATGAATTGGCCTTCGCCTTTCCGGATTTCCTGACGACGGCGGGAGCGGTCATCCCGTCGTCCAAGGCAATACCGTCTTCAAGATTTTGGATTTCCTCCACCGTACAGACCCCCGAGACTTTGACCAAATACGTCTTGGGCACGTGGTACCGGGGATGGACGCACGCTTGTGCCACGTCTCCATTATTCGTCAGAAGCAACAGCCCTTCGGTGTCATAGTCCAGCCGGCCGACCGGAAAGACCCGCACTCTCACTTTCGACACCAGATCCGCGATCGTGGGACGGGCAAACGGATCACTCATCGTCGTCACGTACCCGGGTGGTTTGTGCAGGAGAACAAAGACCTCGGGCTCGGCCGGTTGTACGTGACGACCATCGATCTTCACGTGGTCTTTCGACGGATCGATGCACGTTCCGAGGACACGCACGACTTTGCCGTTCACCGTGACGTGCCCTTCCCGAATCATGGTTTCTGCCGCGCGTCGTGACGCTATCCCACTGGCGGCGATGATTTTTTGCAATCGAACCATCATTTCTTTAATTTCTTTAATCTAAAATTCACTTCATATTCATTCTTTATATACGTACTTCTATGGCACCTGAATATTACCAGGATATCACCGAAAATGTTTGTAGCGCAGCAACTACGATCATTGAAGAAAGGCATCCAGATCCAGCCCTCTACCAATTTCTTCCGGCATAGGCGCATCCCTCATTTCTGCCATTAGAAATGGCTAGCAATGCAAGGGTTAGAGCACCATCGCAATCTATATGGTCAAGTGCAGGTTAGAAATAACTCATACAGTTGTCTCTAACTCATGTACCTGCACAGCCCCTTGCAATTGCTTTTACTGCTCAACAACCTGCGAATGATGAGTAAACAGGATAACTTGTGTCTTTTCCGATAATTCAGCCAAGGCATTCAGTGCTGATTGCGAACGGCCATCATCAAAGTTCACGAGCACATCATCCACAATGAAAGGCATGGGCTCAGAGCCTTCCATATATTTCTCCAGCGAGGCCAATCGAAGCGCAAAATAAAGTTGGTCGCGTGTTCCAGAACTCATCCCTTCTACATGTACGCGCTCCCCATTGAGGCGAACACCAACAAGGACGGGCTCATCCTTTTCATTAAAGTCGGTCATAAGCGCTTCGAATGAGCCAAGCGTCAGTGCGGAGAAATGCTCGCTTGCGCGCTTGACTAGTGGCCCTTGGTTCTCTCTGCGATAACGCTCAATCTGGTCGCGCAAAATCTTTCCCGCCAGTTTAACTTCAACATAGCGTTCGGCATTCGCACGAATACTGGCAAGAGTGGCGTGGGCCTTATCAGCGCGCATGGCCGCATGATCACTACCATCCATGAGTTCCAGTTCCTTTTCCTCGCGTCCCTTTGTTTCCGCCAGTTCAATCCATCTGGGGTTGAGTTCGACATCGATCTTATTGCTTAACTCCGTGATTCGTCCTGGCAGACTATCCGGATCAACCCCCTCCGCTTGAATCTCCAACTCCGCGATGGCGACACCTTCACCTGTTTCCAGGATTTCCTGCTCAATCGAATCGGTTGCCGCCTTGATTCGAAGATAGTCTGCCGAGCGGCGTTCCGCAGCTTCGAGGTGATTGTGGCTATCACATTTTGCTACTATACATAACGCATCAAGATGATCCGTCACTATTTTCATTGATGCGTTAGAATCCTGTATCTCCTGTGTTGCCTGTTCGATCTGCTCTTCAATCTGTTGCCGTTTTGTCTGTCTCGTTCGGGTTTCTGATAACAGCGAGTTAAGGCGTACGACGGCATCATCCGCGGACAAATCCTTCAGTTGTGGGGCAATCGTGGCTACCATGGTCCCTACCTGGGCACGGAACCCCACTCCGTCTTCATCGATGGCATTGATGCGTATGCGCAGTTTTTCTGCTTCGCCTTGTTTTGAGAACAGTTCTCTGACTCTTTCAATGAAATCGTCAACCTCCGATGGTGAGGTCTCGCTTCGCAGACCAAGGCTCTGTATCTGCGTACCCCACTGCGTCTTCCATGCTTCAAGTGCTTCGGTTGCCAAGCGATGCTCTTCACTCAACAACTCAGCATCAGCTTCCCGATCCTTGACCTCCTTACTCAACGAATCGTGCTTGCGTTTGGTTTCGTCAAATTCATTAGCTAATGCTTCGCATTCCAGGAGAACGACTTCAAGCTCCTCTGACGCACAGTTCGTTCTCCCCAGCCTAGTCAGTTGCTCATTGAACCGCTGGATATGCGTGGTACGATTCTGCTCAAGCTCGTTCACCTTCTGGCGTAGCAGATTTAGCTGTCCCACCCTCTCACGAAGTCTTTCAAATTCATCCAGCCAGACACGCATCTCCCGCGGAGTACGTGGGACAATCCGACAAGGTGCCCATAATTCCTGCCAATCAGCATCAAGTTGAACCTTTTCAGCGTTCGTTACCTGAAGCTGTGCGGCTATCTCTTCTGCTCGTCGTTGTCCGCTCTCCTGGTTGGCCTGAAGACTTGCCAATGCATGGACCCGATCTGCTTCGCGGCGCAAACGATCAGACACCTCATCGGCACCAGCAACGCGGTTCTCAAAGACATCCGGCAATGCTCCATCACTTTGTTGTTCACTTACCTCGGTTGATATGTCCTCACCATCCACCCACTGTCGGCGCAGCAACTGCCAGACTGCATCACGTTCCGATCTGGCATTGATGAGCGTTGCTTCCGTCGGCACCTCCCCGACACGTTCAATTTCATCAAGTCTTTGCCCGATATCTTGTAAGAAGCCGATGGCATCTTCTTTCTTCTCTTCAAAGCGCTGTAAACGTTTTGAAAGTTCGTTATAGTCCTCTTCACATCGATGGATGCTTTCCCGGTTGGGCAACCTCAATCTGGATACTTCTTCCAGCTCACCCTCCCAAAGCGTGAGTCGTGCATGGTCAGCAGCGGATTCTGTCTGCAGATTTGCAAGTTGGTTCCGCATGGACTGGATCGAAGCATCCAATTCCCCCTGTTTCCTGGCAGATATAACTGCTCGGTGCAATGCGTCCGTTGAACTCGTTTCAGGAATTCCACTGAGTTCCCTGCTGGCGACCTTCAGGCGCTTTTCTGTTTCACGCAAACTAGACTCTGCCTGTTCTACACGGGCATTCAGTAAGGCATTTTTGCTGCCCAACTCGGCAATGGCCTGGCGCCTTGCCAGTATGGGACGTAATTTCTCGATATCCTTAAGTTCGAGATCAGGCTGAATCTCTTTGAGTATAGATTCAGCATCTGTCAGTAACTGTTGGCCTTCCGCTTCAAGATGCGGCCGGTCTTGTAGTGCTTTTCGATGACCGCCTAGGCGCGCATGAAGATCTTCAATATTCTCTGCTTGAGCCAGCAATTCTTGGTTTGTTGGCAATTCTTCGAGCTGTTTCTGTAATCCTTCAAGGCGAGGAGTTGCCTTTCCAACGATGGCCTGAGCTGTCTCCAACGCATTCAATGCCGTTTGGCGACGGTCAGTAAAATCCTTCGGCAGGATGATAACATTACCCAATAAATCCAATTCCTGAGCAAGCTCACGGCGCTTGGCAAGTTTTGGCAGAACGCGCTGGATACGTTGTAAACGATTTACCTCAATCCTGTTGACCTCCAACTCAGATTGAATTTTTTCCAGTTCCTTCGTCGTCCGCTCCAAAACACGCCGTTTGTCATCCCATTCTCTTGATGATAGAGAGCGCTTCCTGACCTCCTTACTGAGTTCAGCATACGACTTCAACGCTGAGTTGATCGTTTGCGTTGTGCCCCGGGGCCGGAACAGACGATCAGCATCTTCATCAAGCTTGGCAAGAACGGCATGTAACGCGTGGCTGCCAAGCGCTGCTGAAAACAAAGCCTGTCCAACGTCCCCCTTCTGTTCGAGAATCTCCTGTCCACCCTGAATCAATTCCTGGTGATCGATTCCGAAAAGTGTCTCGAAAAGATCTGCTGTCACACCTTGGAGAAAGGGCGCCAGTACGTTTTCATCAAGTACATCATCATCTGGAGTCAATAACGTATTTTTCCGGCCTTTGCGCCGAACAAACGTGAGTTTGTGCCCATCGCGTGCCCGTAAAACCCCATGTATACGGAGCTTGTCATTGGCGTGAAGAAAATTGTCCGGAGTACGTTCGTCAATGCCATACAGTAGGGCTTTCAGGCCGCGCAGAGCCGAACTCTTGCCAGCCTCGTTAGGACCATAAACGATATGGAGTCCCAGATCAGGAAAAGTCAATATCCTATCGGTAAAAGGACCGAATGCTGCAAGATTTAATGCGTCTATTCTCATCTTGATTTCATGCCGCTTTCTCCGTGGACAACAAGCGGCTGACGAGCAGTTCCTTGATATCCTCCAAGGTATCCTTGAGTACATCCGGATTGGCCGGATCATAGGAGTCATCGCCACCCAGCAGTTCAGCCGGGAGTTTCTGACGAAGCGTGGATATCTCATCGGCGAGTTCATCTAAAGCTGCTGCATCCAGTTCCATATCACGGATGGTACGCAGCAAGCCGCTTAATGCATCGTCACGTTCAAGAACCTCGTCAACAGAGTAGGACGGCTTTGTCTTGATGAAAACCTTCTCCAACCAGATGCCAGCACCGCCTAGCCCCATTGCCAAAGCCCGATATTCCTGAATCCAGAGCATGCGGTCTACATGCAATTTCGCATGCGCAGAACAGGTTCCTTGCAGGACCAAGCGTACAGCGACTGGTCTTCCTTCGGCGCTATCCAATGCTGACTGCAACTCTTCACGCACCTGCTCATAGATGTCATCCACCGTCTCGCTGCCAGAAACATCAAGCTCACAGAGAGACCACCGCATCACATCGAGATCTCGATGTTCGACCTCAATAATATCTCCACTTTCGACTGTAACCAGTGTGCAACCCTTTGGTCCTGCCTCACGTATATTTCGTCCCTGTATATTTCCGGGAAATACTATCCATGGCTCCCGGCTCACCTCTTCCCGGTTATGGACATGACCAAGTGCCCAATATTGGTATCCTTTGGATCGTAGGCCATCTATGGTGCAAGGCGCGTAGGGCTCATGGCCCGGCTTACCATCCAAGCAAGTATGGAGCATGCCGATGTTAAATAGCTGTGGATCTCCTTGCGGATAGGCCTGCGAAAGGTCGTCTGTTACTGCCCGTGTAGCGAAACCCTGACCATATACTGCCACATTCAGATCATCTAAAATCACCTGTTCCGGATTCCTGGTTGAGAACAAGTTGACATTTTCAGGCAATCGAAGGTGTTTGGCGATTTGGCTGGCGGCGTCGTGGTTTCCGGCCACAATAAAGACTCGGATACCTGCCTCACGCAGCCTTCCCATGCGTTCTACAAAATAGAGGCCCGTGTTGTAATCCTTCCAGTCGCCGTCATAGAGATCACCCGCCAAGAGCACAAAATTCACTTTTTCATCGATAGCAAGATCTACAAGGTTGTCAAAGGCGCGACGCGTGGCGCTACGTATCTCTTCGACTGGAGCACCTTCATAGCGCTCTAGTCCATGTAGTGCGCTATCAAGGTGTATATCTGCGGCGTGAATAAATTTGACTATTGTCTTCACGAGAGCCCTAGTGTGTCTCAGCGAATTCAAGGATTCTCGCGCAAAGCTGTTCCAGTATCTTCGATCGCTTTCCTTGCTTATAGAGAACTTCTAACGTTGCAGTTACCAGCAAGGAGTTTTTTCTATTAACGCCCTCCAAGAATCCCTGCTCTTGCTTGGCAGTATGCTCAGAACTATCCCATACTCCCTGCCCAAAATCTGAATGCACTATGTCGGCAATATTCGAGTGCCACATCACAGCATTATCACCCCAATACGCGCCATGCGGCATAGGATCTGCGTTATGTGCTCCGCATAGCGATAAAATGCAGCGGTTGTCGCGAGGATGGTTCCCTGGATTTTGGCGGTTGGCCTCCGCGTCCGAATCAAATACAACGAACACTGGAATCCCAAGTCCATTGGCAGTAGCCAATGGCCGACTTAGATTCCGCTTTCCGCTTGCGATCACAAAATGGCAGCCGTGTTTCCGAAATTCATCCCAACGACCTGTCAAGTTCAAGTGAGTTGATATATACGCAACATCTTCAATTCCCTCGACCAATACCACGACGCTCGCAAAAAATAGTTCATTCTGAGATGGCTGCATTATTTGCTCGATAGCGGCCATAGTACTTGTCAGTGAACGCGGAGCCTCCCCCAATGCTTCGCCTAGCCTGTCGGAAATATTTTTATGCGTCACTTGGGATGTGATCGACTTTCTGTCATCAGCTGACTTACGGATCATGCGAATATTTTCAAAGCCCTTACCAGATACGAAGTAAGGGCTATGCGTGCTCAGAAGGATCTGAGCGCTCTTTGTTGATAGCTCTTCCAATAGGCTCGCCATATGCCGAGATTGAGGGGGGTGCTGGTACAGCTCCGGTTCCTCGAACCCAAGGAGAAGCGTCGGCATGTCTCCTTCCTCGTTTGCAGCGAACTCCTGAAGAAGGGACACAAACACGGTCCTTTGAAGACCATGACCTAGGCGGACAAGCTCACCCAAAAAATCATGCTCGCCGACAGCCAATCTTGCTAGCGGCTCGTTGACAGTAAAAGATTTATCTGGATTGTAATGCCAGTTGAGCCTGATTTTGGCACCTGAATGAGTCCACTCCTGTATCCGACGAGTAAGCGAATCGCTTAGACCATCAAGGACATTTTGCTCCTTCTGAATGATCTTTCCGTACTTGTTTGCTACATCTTTTCGCAACTCATCGATCTGTTCCTGAAAGTTCACTTTAGACCTTATCGTTCTTTCCAGGAGCTGCCCCAGAGCTGTCGCACGCCCCTCATCTTGTTCCGTAGTGGCATCCTTGACAGCAGGCACATAGACCCACTGAAGATATTTACGCAGCCGATTCTCTCCTTTACTCCACCCATAAAATTGATTCGGGCTCGATACAAACTCACATTGTTCCAGATGCCCCTCTTCGTAAGCACGGAGTGCTGATTCCATATCTCCTTTTGTAGTCACCGCGGGCAGATCAGAAAACTGTCGCCGCAACTCTGAGTAAATGCCCTTTAATTCTGGAGCCCCAGCTCTGTTCTCATTTGCTGCAAAGTATGGCGCAAAAGCGGCCATAACAAATCTTGACCCGTACTGTTTTACTTCAGCACAACCAGCTTGCGGATCCCATGCTGCAACGGCCGATATTATAAGCTTGCCGCTCCTGTAGTATGCTTTGAAGTCCTGTTGTGCGTCCGGTGATAGCTGTTCAAACTTCAACTCAACTTCAACGGGTCTCTCAATGTTCTTGTGATGAAAATCCTCGTCGGATAACTTCAACAAATCAACAGAGGCAGCCGCTGTATTTCTAAAGAATAAGTTGAGCGCCTGCAGCACGTTGGATTTACCAGCCCCATTTGGTCCAACGAGGCAGGTATAATCGTCCAGTACAATGGTTTCATCTTCAAAAGAACGAAAAATTTTTATTTTGATTTCTGCAAGACGCATCTTAGTCCCTCAATAACACTTAACGGCGCGCTATCTGCGTAAATCCCTGCCGGTGATTATCGGCTTTATCGAAAACTGTCCAGACACTCTTCTTACTCCCATTCGATCGTACTCGGCGGTTTGGAGCTGATGTCGTACACCACGCGGTTCACCCCCGGCACTTCGTTGATGATCCGGTTCGCCACGTGCGCCAGAAAAGGTTGCGGCAACGGCGCCCAATCCGCGGTCATGCCGTCCACGCTGGTCACGGCCCGTAACCCGATGACGTGCTCATAGGTCCGTTGATCTCCCATCACCCCCACGGTCCGAACCGGCAGCAACACGGCAAACGCCTGCCACGTTTTCCGGTACAATCGCTGCGCCTTGAGTTCATCGATAAACACGGCATCCGCTTCACGGAGCATGTCCGCGCGAGCCGGCGTCACCGCGCCGAGAATGCGAATGGCCAAGCCAGGTCCCGGAAAAGGATGACGATGCACCACGTCGTCCGGCAAGCCCAGTTCCTTACCCAGGACCCGGACTTCATCCTTGAACAATTCCCGAAGCGGTTCGATCAATCGGAGTTTCATGCGTGCAGGAAGACCTCCGACGTTGTGGTGCGACTTGATCGTCACGGACGGTCCCTTATGGCTGACACTTTCAATCACGTCGGGATACAGCGTGCCCTGCACCAGGTAACGCACGTTGCCGATCTTCAGCGCTTCGCGATCAAACGCCCTGATGAATTGACGCCCGATGATCTTGCGCTTTTTTTCCGGATCGGTCGTTCGACCCAGTGCCCGCAAAAATTGACCGGAGGCATCCACCATGCGGCAGTTGAAGTGAAACGACCTGAACATCCGCTTGAGCTGTTTGACTTCATTTTTCCGCATCACGCCGTTATCGATAAACACACAGGTCAGCTGCTTCCCGATCGCCCGATGGGTCATGGCCGCCGCCACCGTACTATCGACGCCGCCACTCAGCGCACAGAACACTTTCTCCCGGCCCACTTGTCGACGAATCCGGTCGATGGAATCGTGCAGGAACGACCCCATGGTCCAGGTTGGTTTGGCCCCGCAAATATGACGGACGAAGTTTTTGAGGATGCGTGCGCCGTACGTGGTATGGGCCACCTCGGGGTGAAATTGCAGACCGTAGAGGCGATGTCTCCCATTGACCGATTTCATCGCGGCGATGGGAGAATTCGACGTCCGCGCAATGGGCTTGAAGCCGGGGGGTACTTTTTCAATCCGGTCTCCGTGAGACATCCAGACCGAAAAGGGGCTCTTCCCGGCCAGCCCCCTGAATAAATCCGACCCATCCTGAACGAGCAACTCCGCGCGACCGAATTCCCTGCGCTTGGCCCGGCCGACCCGCCCGCCCATGGACTGCGCCATCAATTGCATGCCGTAGCAAATGCCGAGAATGGGCAGGCCTTCCTTCATAATCGCTTTCGACCATTCCGGCCGCCCGGCACTCGTCACGCTGGCCGGCCCTCCGGACAGGATGATGCCCTTCGGGCGATTGGCTTGAATCGTTTCCAGGGAAGTCGAAGAAGGAAGGATCACGGAATGAACGTGGGATTCGCGAATCCGGCGGGCAATCAGTTGGGTGTATTGCGACCCGAAATCGAGAACGACGATCGTATCGTGACCGGACGCCACAAATGATGACTGGGTTGTCGAAGTCGGGGCTTGGCTCACGTCAGTCAACGTCAGCCCTATAGTTGGGTGCCTCCTTGGTTATGACCACGTCATGAACGTGACCTTCTCGCAATCCGGCGTTGGTGAGACGAATGAACTTGGCACTGTGTTGCAACTCGGGTATGGACCGGCATCCGCAATATCCCATGCCGGCCTTCAGGCCGCCGACCAATTGATACACCATATTGGACAGCAGCCCCTTGTAGGGGACACGGCCTTCGATTCCCTCCGGCACCAGCTTTCCCGCAGCCTGGCCTTCCTGCCGGTAGCGGTCCTTGCCCCATCGTTCCAAGGCTCCAAGCGAACCCATGCCCCGATACTCCTTATAGGTGCGACCCTGATACAGGACGGTTTCTCCCGGTGATTCTTCGGTCCCGGCAAACAGGGAACCGATCATCACGGCAGAGGCTCCCGCCGCCAACGCTTTGGAGACATCGCCCGAATATTTGATGCCCCCGTCGGCCAGCACCGGCACGCCGGTTCCACTCAGCGCTTCGGCACAATCGGCAATGGCGGTCAGTTGGGGAACGCCGGCCCCCGAGACGATCCGCGTCGTACAAATCGAGCCAGGCCCCACGCCCACCTTCACCGCGTCGACGCCCGCGTTCACGAGTTCCTTGGCCGCTTCCGCCGTTCCGATATTCCCGGCGACGACCTCCATGAACGAATAACCCTGTTTGATCATTTTCACGGCATCGATAACGCTCTGGGAATGCCCGTGCGCCGTATCCACGACAATCATGTCCACACCGGCCTTGACCAGTCGCTCGACGCGTTCCGGCACGTCCTCCCCCACGCCGACGGCCGCGGCAACCCGCAGCCGGCCATGAGCATCTTTGCAGGCGTTCGGGTATTTAATTTGTTTTTGAATGTCCTTGATCGTGATCAGCCCCTTGAGTTCGAATTCGTCGTTGACGACCGGCAATTTTTCAATCCGATGCTCATGTAGAATTTCCCGGGCCTTGGTGAGACTGGTGCCCTCCGGCACCGTCACCAACTGTTCCTGCGTCATTACCTGCGAGACCGGCAAATCCAACCGGGACTCGAATCGCAAATCCCGATTGGTCAGGATCCCCACCAGCTTTTTCTCTCTCGTGACCGGAATGCCGGAAATTCGATAGGTCGCCATAATGTCATGGGCATCACGAATGGTCTGATCAGGCGCGATCGTAATGGGATCCAGAATCATGCCGCTCTCGGATTTTTTCACCTTATCGACTTCGAGGGCTTGCTGTTCGGGCGACATGGCCCGATGGAGAACCCCGATGCCTCCTTCCCGCGCCAATGCAATGGCCAAGCGGCCCTCCGTCACGGTATCCATGGCGGCACTCAGAATCGGGATATTGATCGCAATATGGCGCGACACGTGTGTGGAACAATCGACGTCACTGGGCATCACCTCCGATTTGGCGGGCACCAACACCACGTCGTCAAACGTCAAGCCGATTCGTGTTTTATCCCAAAGTGCCATCCTTCGTGTTCCTCAGAAAATAGACACCCCTATGAACGCGTCATCATGGGAGAAACCGTACCGTTGTCGATGAACAAAAACCGGTGAGAAAAAATGCGAAACCAGCTTAGCAAGTTTTTCCAAAAAAATCGACGGTAAATAAAGAGCCCTTCAACGCCTCCATCGGCTCCACTGGGTCCACATGTTGCATTCGATGACGCGACCGCTTTAGAATTCCCCCATGAGTGACGCCATCGCGTTCGACACCCATAAATTCGTCAAACACCTGACAGAAAAAGGCTTTACCGAGGAGCAGGCCGAGGCCCTTGCCGTCGAGCAAGTCAATCTACTCAACGGCAATTTGGCCACCAAGGCCGATATAGCCATTATCCAGCGGGATATTGAAGCCCTACGGCAAGAAACCAAGGCCAATATGGAAGCCCTCAAGGTCGACCTGCTGAAATGGATGTTTGGTGCCCTGATTGCCCAGGGCGGGTTGATTGTCGCTCTCATCAAGCTGTTATAGGGCATCCTTCCGCACCGGCACGCCCCACTTCGTGCCGGTCCTCTCGACCCCATCGACCGGTCCGCTATAAATCATCAACGAGCACCCTGCAAGAACTCATTTAGTCGCACCGCTACCTGATTCCGACGCTTGACGAGGAAGGTCCTATACGCTTCCAGATTAAGAACTTTCTCATCCATCGGAATGCACTGGGCCGCAAACGGTTCGTGGCCTACCTTCTTGATGATGTCAGGAAAATAGGTCTGTGGTGTCTTGTTACTGATCTGCCGGTTCATCTGGCCAGAGATGAAGCAGAGGTTGGCGATGTCATCCGCCTCACGAACAGAATAAGTTCCCTTAAGCACCGCTTTGGGAAAGATGTGGTGAAATTGAAGTTTGTGTTGGCACCCTTGTGATTAATTGCGATAGCCAAATTCGAGCGCCAGTCTTTCGCCCCAGCGGCACGAAAAGCAAGAAACATAGTCTTGAAAAGAGCGCTACGTTGGTTGCGGCCTTCTAGCTCCTCGGGTGTAATATCAAGACGACCGACTTGGCGGCGCAGACCATCCATGAGTTCATTTGCACCTCTGCCCTCGCGTAGAATTAGGAGATCTTGGTCTAGGATGGTTTCGCTTGAACCTCGTGAATATCGGCCTTTGGCATTGGCCAAAAGCACCCAACGACGCAGTTGCTCCGACTCCTCAGGCGATAAGGAATAGTCGCGTTTGTGCCCATAGTAGGCCACTGTGATTAGGATGAAGGGAGAAGCAAGCAACGCTGGACTCTCGATCTTCGCGTTGCTGCGCATGAAGTTCAAGGCAAATTCCATACCGCGACGACTCTCCTTCCAGCCCGCTTGCAAAACATCAAGACTTAAGCCACCGACAGTGAGAAAGCGAGACTGTCCAGTGGCGAAGGCCACCAAGCTTCGTAGATGAACGCTTCCCAAGTCGAGAGCAAAGCCCGCCCGATTACAATCCTGCTGAAACGTTTGAAATTCTTTCAGGGAGTTCCGCCACTTGGCGGTGATTTGTGCCAGGGCCAAGTCTGAACTTCGCAGTTTAGCGCCAAGTGAATTTACCCGTACGAAAATCTCGGTGACCTCGTCGTAGGAGAGTGAACGCTCCAAGACATCCATTCGGTAGGAGTACCTGCGAATGGCTCGTAGCCGGCCCAGCCGCTGGCTGTAACGCTCATAATTCGGGTCGTTGAAGTCCTTCACACCAGCCTGATTAAGAAAGGCTGCATCGTTGTCGGTCCTGAATACATCACTCACCCTGACCCAATGCGGTAGCCTAGCAAGCTTTTTCGTAGCGACGACGAAGGTCATACGGTTGAAGCGCTCCTGTAGTTCATCTTCGGTAGAATCGGCTTCGTCCTCAATGCGTTCCTCCTCATTTTCGTCGTCAGAACCATCTTCGTATACTTCAGTAACCAAGGATAATTTGTCGGGGTGTTCGAGATTGAAAAGCAACTCAATGGGCTTTTTGCGACCACCTACGGTGACCAATTTGCCACGGATGACCGCAGCCAACGAAGTAAGACGCTGCTGGCCGTCAAGCAGCAGGCGAGTGCTCACGTAGGGATTGTCACTCTGCTTGATCGCCATATCCTGAAGCGGCACCTTTTCATCCGTTTCCCATAACAGGATAGCGCCCGAGGGATAGCCACGGTAAAGCGAATCGAGCAAGTCTCGCACGCGGGTCGAGCGCCAGACATAGCGGCGTTGCATCTCAGGCAAGCGCAACTCACCGCGCTCGATCATACCCACCAACTCTTCTACGGTTGCTTCAGCCTTTGCCATAAGAATCCTCTATCTGTACAAAACTACTGAAGACATACCGCTTTAGTGGATGGTTAAGTATGGTGGTTGATTTTGTATGTTGCCAGAATCCTTGCGAGAGAAATCCGAAAAAATGACGAGGTTCTCGCTTTCTATCAGGATTCGTTAAAACTAGGCCCCCGGACGGCACATACCACCGCGGGGGCCTTGCTCAGCACACGAAATCGAGTCAGGTGGCTCTTACGCGTCACTTTCCGGAAGAGCCGCCACCGTTTCCTCCGCTTCCTCTCGCAGGAACTCTTCGGCGTCTTCGGCCGGCATGAAGTGTTGGACGCGCATATTGCCGCTATCGACCACGAACACGTGCCCTCTATGATCCACCGCAAGCCCATAGGGAAAGTTGAATTGCCCTTCGGCATTACCGAATCCACCCCATTGAGTGACGAAATTGCCGTCCCGATCAAATTTTTGGACCCGCTGGTTCCCCGTGTCCGAGACATACACGTCGCCCCCGCCGTCCACCGTGATCCCCCAGGGTGAACGGAATTGGCCCGGCTCCTGGGCTTGGGCGCTACTCGCGTGGCCCGGACTGGTCCCACCGCCCCATTTGGCGACGAGCTGCGGGAGGACGTTCGTACTGGTATCGAACTTCTGGATCCGGTGATTCCCCATGTCCACAACGTACACCATTCCGTCATTCTGATCGACGGCAACGCCACGGGCAAAATAGAATTGCCCGTCATTGTTCCCGAAACTGCCCCACTGCATCACGAACTCACCGTCTTCATCGAATTTCTGGACGCGAAAATTGGCACTGTCGACGACGTACAGGTAGCCCCGCACCCGGTCGACGGCAATATCCCAGGGAGCATTGAACTGTCCTTCTCCATTTCCACGTCCACCGATTTTTGCGAGGTATTGGCCCAGTTTGCCATCGAACTTCTGCACCCGATGGTTACTGGTGTCGCACACGTACACGTCACCTTTTCCATCACAGGCGATCCCCGTGGGATTGTTGAAATTCCCGTTGGCCGTCCCGAAATTTCCCCACAGCAGAATGAAGTTGCCGTTTCTGTCAAATTTTTGAACACGGGTGTTGCCGTTGTCGATCACGAACAGGGACCCCTGTTGATCGATGGCCAACCCGTAGAGCGGTGCCATGAATTCACCGCCATGCAGCAACGAGGCGCCACGACCCGGTTTTCCCCATTTCCCCGTACACACATACCCCGAGGTATTCAGCAAAATGTTGGCGCTGGCCGGGACCGAGATGTTATTGCCGACGTCTTTAAACCAGGCATAGACCGTCTTGGGCCCGTCACCCGGGGATAACGTCAGGGGAATCGTTGCCCCGAATTTCTGTTCCGGTTCGACTTCGATCCAACCCGGCAACGTCGCACCCGGAGTCATGGGATTTTCAGAAATGAAATAGCCCGCCACCCCGGTATCCACGTCCCTGGCTGAAATGGTCGCCACCACATCCAACGAATTCGTCATGTACGCCCCGTGATTCAGGACGATATCCGGATTTTGCGGGGCGGCCACGTCGATCAACACGGGCATGACTTCCTGTTCTTTCGACAGGGGGCTTTCCGTATCGTTCTCATCAACACTCGTGAGCGCATAATAGTAGGGCGTATGGTTCGTCAATCCGGCGTGGGTGTAGGGACTCATCACTCCTTCGATTCGAGTCGCCGTCTCTTTGGATACGCCGGGATCGGTGCTGAAATAGAGGTTGTAGGACACGGCGCCCGGCACCTCCATCCAACTGAGCATCGCCTCCGTGTCTCCGGGTTTCCCCACCAACGGTACGGTCAACGGGGCGCCCTCCGCTTCTGCGACCTTGTCGGCTTTTTCCCGGCCCCTGGCGAGTTCTTCCTCCGTGGGTGCGAATTTCAAGATCCGGTAGTTCCCGCTATCCACCACGTAGACGTACCCTTCTTTATCCACCGCGACGCCCGAAGGATAATTCACCTGGGCCTCCGTGAGTCCACGATTGCCCCAGGAACACAGATACGTGCCGTTCGAATCGAACTTCTGCATTCGGTGGTTCCCGCTGTCCACGACGTACACGTTGCCCAAGGCATCGCAGGCCACGCCCCACGGAGATTTAAACTGTCCGAGCCCATTTCCTTCTCTTCCCCATTTCATCAGGAAATTGCCGCGGGAATCGAATTTCTGAATGCGATGATTGCCTTCATCGGCCACGTAAATGTGGCCGGCAAAGTCGATCGTCAGTCCCCGCGGATAGAAAAAGGCGCCGTCGAAGCTCCCGTCTTTTCCCCATTTGATCAAGGGGGTGCCGTCAGACTGGAATTTTTGGATGCGAGCGTTACTCGTGTCCGACACATAGAGATTTCCCTGCTGGTCGGTGGCCACGCCCCAAGGCACGTCAAACTGGCCGGCCTCGGCGCCACGCCAGGCAAAACCGAACTTCCCCCAGGCATGCAAGAAATTCCCGTCAGGATCAAACTTCTGGACGCGGTTGTTGCCGCTGTCCGCCACGTACACGTGTCCTTCCGGAGCGGTGGCCAAGCCTCGGGGATAATAAAACATGCCTTCTTCCGAATCGGCTTCGCCGCCCCATCGAGCCAGAAATTTGCCGTCCTTATCAAACTGTTGAATAGCATGATTGTCGGTATCCGCCACATAGATGTTGCCGTCGCCATCGAGGGCAATACCGGTCGGTGAGCGAAACTCCCCGTCATCGACGCCTTCCTCTCCGAACTGCATCACGGGCAAGTACGGCGAAGGGATCGACATGACTTCTTCCGATTCACGACTCTCTCCATCGGCGGTCACAACGGTGACCACGTAGTGGTAACACAATCCATTGGCAAGGTCGTTATGCGCGTAGGGACAGGCAGGACCTTCAATACAATTCCCTTTTTCCTTGGTGACCCCGATGACAGGATTGAAATCGTCTTGACTCGCAATCGGACGCGTCAGTTCATTCGGCTTGATGCTGACCCCTTTCGAAGTCTGGTAGTAGACGTTGTAATACATCGCATCGGGCACGGCATCCCAACTCAGGGTAATGAACCCATTTCCTGCGACGGCCTTGACGCCCGCGGGCGGATCGGGGAGCTTGTCCTGATCGGCGTCTTCGCCTGCACCCCAATCTTCTTCAAAACCCTCGACCCTTGAAACCAACTGACCCCACTGCGGAATCAGATCACGATCCAACTCAAAAAAATCCTTCATGACACCCCTCGCAATATTCAAGTCATACTAAAGGTTTTTCTCGCACCACATTGACTTTACGTATTTATTTTCATGAATAAATTGAATTTTTCAAATAAAACCAAGCAGTTGGGAAAAATTCTAGCAGGCCGTTATTTCCGAAGTCAAGGAATACGCAAAGCGACAATGACAATCTTGTCGGCGATATAGTGGCGTGAGCAGAAGAACGCAGTATTATGTTAATTGAAAAACTTGGAGTTGCCGAGGGAGTGAGATTCTGATTCCCATGACGGTTTCAGATACTATTCCTCTCTTATCGGTTTACCCTCTTTCCCCTGTTCCCGCTCCCATTCAAGGGCGGCGTCACGGGTGGTGCGGAGACCGACCTGCTTGATATGTCCTTTGCTATATCCAGGTTCACTCCGGTGCTCTTTCTCACGTCGGTCTATATCATTGGTAATGCCTGTGTGAACAATTTTGTTGCCTTTCTTGAAATGGTATTTGTAGGTATCTCTATTCGTTGGCATTGTCAGCCCCCCCAAGAGCGTTTATCAAAGTATCCGCTATCCGCACAAATTCAATTATATCAAGCTGTGCACGAGTTGTCTTGCCTTTGTGAGTGCCCCGTACAGTGAGTCTGTCAGTATAAACTCGCTTGACCGTTCTTTTTGATTCCTGTTTTGGAATCCAATAAGGCAATATCTCTTTGGCATGAATAACAGAATTGCAAGCCTGCCTGAATTCTAGGTCTGCCATTTCGCCGCTTCCAAAATCAGCCCAATATTCCCCGCAATGTTGTCCGCCGAAGTTGTCTTTTTCTTCGTCCAGCAGGTCCAGCAAGCCACGCATCGCTGCCGCCACCCATAGCATCAACCTTCTCACCTCGTTTTCGTGGAAAGCCTCTGTCCAGTCAACCACGTTATGTAATTTGGCTACCTCTTTATCAGCTAAAAGCAGACTCATCACAAAGTATAAGTCTCTGCGCAACGTCAACATATCAACGATGGGGTTACCTTTGTCCTTCATTGCCATATCTAGAAACCTGGACAGGTCATTTGTTCAAGAAAATTTTGGTCATCTTCCACGTTTGCGCGGATTCCGAGAAATTATGTAGTTCACAAAAGAAGAACAGATAACCAACATGAAACGGGCAGTGTTTTGGTCTGGAGTTAGAGATTTGCTGCTTGCGCCGTGGCGGATGCCTCCGTCCGTACTGGTCCAATTGTAAAGTTTGTCAAGCGCGTCTTTGAAACTGGGGTGGAGTTGTAAGCTCTGTGTCAGGGCGTTGAGTGGTTTTTCTCTTTCAGTGATTTCTTTTGCGATTGATTCCACCGCGCTGATAGATTCTTTGGTGCTGTTTTCATAATCAGGATCTTTACGGTCAGCCAATAGAGTTATCGCTTTCTTAATATGCTGGTTGGCCTCATAAAATGGAGTGCTGCAGGCTCTTTCTATTTCTTGTTTTTCTTGTTCAGATAGAGGTGGCTCGGTTTCTTTGAACAGTTGGCAGGCTGTCGATAAGTGGCTCTCCGCTCTGGTTATGCCGCCGCCGGGATTGGCTTGGGCTGGTTGCCATAGGCTTGATCGGGCGTTTGCCCGCCAAGGGCTGAATGCGGTCTCTGTCGATTATAGAATGCCAGATAGCGGCCCAGCCCGCTCCGAGCCTCCGAGACGCTTCGGTAGGCGCGCAGGTAGACCTCCTCGTCTGTGATCGTCCGCCAGAGCCGTTCGACAAAGACATTGTCGCGCCACGCGCCCTTGCCGTCCATGCTGATGGCAATCTTGGCGTCCTGCAAGGCCTGGAGAAAGGCCAGAGAGGTGAACTGGCTGCCCTGATCCGTGTTCATGATCTCAGGCCTCCCATGGCGAGCGAGCGCGTCGCTCAACGCCTCCACGCACGGCCCCGTCTCCAGCGTCATCGAAAGCCGCCACGCGAGCACCTTGCGGCTGAACCAGTCAACGACCGCCACCAGATACACAACCCCCCGCGCCATGGGGACATAGGTGATGTCCATCGCCCAGACGTGGTTCGGGCGGGTGACGGCCACCTTCCTTAACAGATAGGGATAAATCTGAGGGCCCGGCGTCGGGTGTGACGTGGCGGGGCGCCGATACAGCGCCGCGATCCCCATCCGCTTCATCAGGGTGGCGACATGGAGACGGCCCACCTCATGGCCTTTCTGCCGGAGTAAGTCGCGCAGCATCCGGCCGCCGGCAAAGGGATACTCCATGTGCAACTCATCAAGTTGACGCATCAAGGCCACATCGGCGGCAACGGGGGGACGGCGTTGGTAGTAGACGCTGCCGCGACTCATCCCCAGCAGCCGGGCCTGGCGACTGAGACTCAACCGATGTGCCCGATCGATCATCGTCTTGCGCTCGGCAACAGACCGGCCTTGCTGAGCGCACCCGCTAAAAAATCGTTCTCCAGGGTCAGTTGCCCAATCTTCGCATGCAACGCGGTCACGTCACTCTCCGATACGGCCGCCTTCTTCACCCCGCCGTCGAAGACCTCGGGCACGCCGGCCAGCAGGTGCTCCTTCCACTGCTTGATCTGGTTCGGATGCACGTCGAACTGCTGGGCGAGTTCCGACAGCGTCTGTTCTCCGCGGATGGCCGCCAGCGCCACCTTGGCCTTCAAAGCCGGACTATGGTTTCGGCGTAGTCGTCTCGTCATGGGTCCTCCTCATTCACGGCAATCATGCCGCTCGTGAGCAGCAATGTCACTTATCCCCCTTGTTCAAATTTCCCGAGCCACCTCTCTGGGCTGACTTAGCTGGAAAGCTGAAACTTCCGCTCGATTGTGTTAAAGTATACTCGCCTAAAGATGTTGAGAGGTTTCTTGAAGATTTGGAACAGTTTCAAGAGTCTATTTTGACTGTGAAATGAGATTTTCTGTGAGCCGCTTGTAGCAGACTTTATGGTATGACCACGATCGCATTCGACACATACAAGGCCGTGAAGGCACTCAAGCAGGCCGGTTTCGAGGAAGTTCAGGCCGAAGCCGTGGTTGCCACTGTTGGCGAAGCCATGGGCGAAAATGTGGCAACGAAAGCAGATATGGCTGAAATTCGCACCGAGATAGCAGGATTGAAGGCCGATGTCGCGAGCGACTTCAAAGTTCTCTACCGGCACCTTTGGGTTATGGCCGCCAGCATTGTTGGCGTAACAGTTGCCTTGGTAAAGCTGATACCATAAGCAGTTCCGTTCTTTCCTATTTTCTCTTCTTCGTTTTTTCCCTTTTCCTGCCGTCAGGTTCAAAAAGCTTTATAAAGATGGCGTGCGTCCGCTTCATGCGTTTGTGCAACTCGCGTTCAAACGCCTGTGTTCCTTCCTGCCAGACGTCGGTGATATACCCTAACCTTCTTGCCAGATACGTCATGTCGTCGGAGCCGGGGGCGGGCAGCACCAGGTCCTTGGCGTTTCCCCTGACGATCCGCAATCCATCTATGACCTTTCTCATGAACAGATAATCTTCCATCAGGATTGTTGCATCTTGACGAGAGAGAAGCCTTGCTGCCTGAAGGGCCTCGAGTGCGTGCAGCGTGTTGGGTGTCCGGAGTGACGGCTCCCGGTGGCCGTGCTGGAGTTGAAGGTATTGCGCGGTGTATTCGATGTCGATGAGCCCGCCCGGACTGTATTTCACGTGAATCGTTCCGCCGGGGACCAACTCCCGCATCTGCCTGCGGCGCAGGTGCAACGCCGCGTCCAACGGCCACGGCGACCGGCTGTACACGAAGTCGTCGCGGTAGCGTTCGATGCGCCGGCCCAGGGCGGCATCCCCCGCGACGTGTCGCAGCTTGATCCACGCCTGCCGTTCAAAAGGCGCGGCGGCTCCTCCCGTCCGGTAGTAGCGCATAACGTCTTCAAATGAATTCGCCAGCAGGCCTTTTTCTCCGTGAGGCCGCAGACGGATATCCAGTTGAAAAATTCCTTCCTGTTTCGCCTCGATCCACTGAAGCAATTCCTGTACGAGCCGTTCGTAGTATTCGCCGGTCGCGGGATCGAAGACACCGGCGGCACCCGTTCCATAGATAAAGATCAGCTCGATATCGGAGGCATAGCCCAACTCGCGTCCGCCCATTTTGCCCAAGCCGCAGATGCTGAACGGGAGAGAATTCTTGCTCAGCGCAGACGGCGGCGGGTGTTTTCGATTGACCGCTGACTGGGCCTCGATCAGCGCTTGTGCTAAGATCACTTCGGCCAGGGTTGTGAGAGATTGGGAGAAGTCGGGGAGAGACGTGTCGTTGAGAATGTGATGCATGTCGATACGAAACAATTCCCGGTCCTTGAACTGATTCAGGAGTCCTTTGCGGATTTCGGATTTCCTGCTCTTTCCGAGTCCGGCTTTCAACGCCTTGGCGAGTGCGATTTTTGATGAACGGGTCCGGGATTGGTGAAACGTTTCAACCATGGGCAGGAGGTTGACGTGTTGCCGGCGCAGGAAGTCTTCCCACAAGAAGTCGCTCGTGCCGAATAACCGCGCCAGGTTGGCCAACGAATCTTTTTGGGTGAGCCATTTGATCTGTTTTTTGCTGAGACGGTGTTCCAGTAACTGATCCAGGAAATGACTGAAATGATTCAACGCCTTGCCGGGGTCCGGGGCCCACGTGAGGTAATGGGTAAATTCCTTGATGAGGGCCGCGGCCACGGTCAGTTCCTGTTGCTCCTGTGTCGCGACGATTTTCTTCCCATGCCGGTCCCTGACGAAAAACCGGTTGTGGACCCTGAGCCCGTCTCCTTCGATCATGGCTTTTGATATATAGAGCCCTCTCATGGTTAACGCATTCGTGAAGGCGTACAAAAATGCCGGTGAATCCGTGCCCCTGATGTCCATGACCGTTTCCCGCGAGGAAAGCGCATTATTGAAGAGGATTTCCACCGGATGCACCGGGGCGGCGGTGGTCGTTTTCTTTTGTCCAAGCGTTTCGACCAATTTCCGGTTGATACGATTCCGGACCTCTTGGATGTTGCGTGACTCGAGCGCTCGGATCATGGCCGTCAATTCCCGGCCCAGTTCTTTTTCAACGTCCGTGTTGAATGCGACGCCCGGGAGAAGGTGAACCTGAAAGACGTCCACAACTTTTTTTCTTGACAGCCCCGGTCGCCCGTGGCGCCGGCGTGCCGGCCAGTTGGATGCCTGCGCGCGGCGAAAGGACGGGCGGGCGAGGGAAGGAGGGGGATCGTCCCGGTAGGTAAAGACATGTCCTTCACGTATATCGAAGCCGTAGGCAGACAGCAGCCCGCACATTGTGGCAAATTCCGCAAAATAGTCGTAGGCGACGACCGTGAACCGGTACCGGCCTGCATCGTCCGGTTGCACGTGGAGTTTGCAGGGGGATTCCGGGGTCAGACTGTCGGCCAGGCTCACGTGTTTCGCAACGGTCCGGAGTGGGAACTGCGAGAAATAATCCGGATCCATGCGATCGAGAAAGTCTTTGATCACCGCCGGGTCGACCCGGGGGGACAGTCTTTCCAATTCCGTCGCGTCGAACGTTGTTTTCATGGCAGGGCGGTATCCCGTAACATGTGACCCTTGTGAGGGCCGTGTAACCTCACACATTTCTCAAAATTAGTCGCGATGCCCATCATCAGGAACTCATCCTCAGGCTACGACCCCCGTCCATTGTTGCTTTCCCCGGACTTGAAACCTGCCGAGGTTCGCCGGCTGTTGGCTCCGTACGGGTTCCATGACTGGAAGCAAGCCGATGCCAACATTCAACTCATGGCCGGTGATCCTCGAAGCCGGAAACTGCTGGCCGGCATCCTTCCCGATCTGCTCTGCGCGGTTTCGGTCACGGCCGACCCGGATCGGGCGTTGCGTGAATGGGAACGATATCTCGACGCCGGTCATGCACGAGCCCAGATGTTTGGCTTTTTAGCGCAAGTGCCCCACGTCATGCAATTGCTTTGCGTCCTGTTCGGAAATAGTCCCGCGATGGCGGAAACGCTCATTCGAGATCCCATGCTGGTGTATTGGATCGAGGGAGAGCGCGTTCTGAAGAGTCCTCCCACTCGCAGACGTCTCCAGGCGGCGTTGGACAAGAGCCTTGATCTCGTCCGAACCTACGAGCGCAAGCTCGATGCCCTTCGACGCTTTCATCGCCGCGAAATGCTCCGCATCGGTGCGAGGGACCTCTTCCACGTTTCGTCGGTCGAGGAAACCGTTCGATCCCTGTCGAGACTCGCGGAAGTCGTGATTCACGCCGCGTACCGCCTCGTGAACGACAAACTGTGCAAGCAATACGGCATTCCCCTGTATCGCGAGTCCGGTTTGAGAAAACATGAAACGGGATTCGTGGTCTTGGGCATGGGAAAACTGGGTGGCGGTGAACTGAATTACAGTTCCGACGTGGATCTCATCTATGTGTACTCGCCGGGCGACAGGCGGACCAGGACCGCAAGAAGGCCGATCGGCAATGAAGCGTTCTTTCAGATCATGGCGGTCGAACTCACGCGGGTCCTGTCGGCTTCCACTTCGGAAAGGTGCCTGTTCCGGGTGGATTTGCGCCTGCGGCCCGAGGGGTCAATCGGACCATTGACATGGTCCAGCCGTGAAGCCGCCGCATACTACCGGACACGCGGCAGGACCTGGGAACGGCTGGCGCTGTTGAAGGCTCGCCCGGTCGCGGGGCAACGATCCCTGGGCCACGTGTTTCTCAGGAACATCCGCCCGTTTGTCGTGGGAGCGGAAGAACCGGACGAGCGACACGTCATCGACACGGTTCACGAACTCAGGGCGCGGATTCATGAATCAGTCCGGCGCAAAAGGGAACATGAGCGCAACGTCAAACTCAGTCCCGGAGGAATTCGCGATATTGAATTCATCGTCCAAACGCTTCAATTACTGCACGCTGCCACGCATCCGCAACTGCTCGATGCGAATACGGTCGCGGGCCTGCAACGTCTCCGCACCCTGAACATCCTGTCTGACGGTGACGGCCGATTCCTGGAGGAAGCTTACGTGTTTTTGCGTGACGTCGAGCATAAACTGCAAATGGTCCACGAACTCCAGACTCATACCCTGCCGGCCAGACCTTCGGAATTGACCAGATGCGCCATCCGCATGGGCTACACGGAACAACCACGTTCGTCTGCGACCGCGCGATTTCTCGCCCGCTACGAATCCGTCAGAGTGCGGGTTCAAGCCATCTGTGAACGGGTGCTGTCTTCATCCGTCTGATGATCATCAGGCCGGAACAACGATCGTTGTTCCCGACGGCTTGATCTTTCCGGGAACGTGGTTATCTGGCAAGGACACGAGATTGACCTGAGAACGCAAGGAACAAGGAGCGGCCATCATGGATATGAACCGTATGACGTTGAAAGTGCAGGAGGCGCTGCAGGCGGCGTCCAGCCTCGCCATGCACCGGAATCACCAGGGCATTGACGTCGAGCATCTGTTGGCGGCATTGCTGGACCAACCCAACGGCTTCGCCGGTCCGATTCTGGAACAGGCCGGGATATCCAGTCCCGCAGCCAAAGCCGGGGCCGAGCAACGTCTCGCCAAAATTCCGCAGGTCCGCGGAGCGGGAGCGGCGCCGGGACAGCTTCATTTGACGCAACGAACGGCCACGCTTCTTTCCCGCGCTGAAGACGAAAAACAGGCGTTGAAGGACGAGTACGTCAGCATCGAGCACCTCCTGCTCGCCATGGCGGCCGGGGATGGCGTGTTGAAAGATCTAGGGGTGACGCGCGAGACCTTGCTGGAGGGGTTGCAGCGCGTTCGCGGCAATCAACGCGTCACCAGCCAGGACCCCGAGGGCACGTTTCAGGCGCTGGAAAAATATGGCCGGGATTTGACTGGCTTGGCCGGGCAGGGGAAGCTGGATCCGGTGATCGGTCGTGACGAGGAAATTCGGCGGACCATTCAGATTTTATCGAGACGCACAAAGAACAACCCCGTGCTCATTGGTGAACCCGGAGTCGGAAAAACGGCCATTGTCGAGGGCCTAGCCCAACGGATCATCAAGGGGGACGTTCCTGAAGGGTTGAAACGGAAACGCGTCGTCGTCCTGGACATGGGCGCCCTGGTGGCGGGAGCCAAATTCCGCGGCGAGTTCGAGGAACGGTTGAAGGCCGTTCTAAAAGAAGTTCAGTCGGCGCAAGGAGACGTGCTCCTGTTTATCGACGAACTGCACACCGTGGTGGGTACGGGAGCGGCCGAAGGGGCTATGGACGCCGCCAACCTGCTCAAACCGATGCTTGCGAGGGGAGAACTCCATCTGATCGGGGCCACGACCCTGGATGAATATCGCAAGCATATTGAAAAAGACGCGGCGCTCGAACGTCGTTTCCAGCCCGTGCTCGTCGAACAACCATCGGTCGAGAACACGATTTCAATCCTTCGAGGGCTCAAGGAACGATATGAGGTTCATCACGGGGTCCGGATCAAGGACTCGGCCCTGGTGGCGGCGGCGAGGCTTTCCCATCGCTATATTGGCGATCGGTTTCTTCCGGACAAGGCCATCGATCTCGTCGATGAATCCGCAGCCCGGCTTCGAACGGAAATCGATAGCATGCCCGCGGAATTGGACGAAGTGTCCCGAAAGGTCCTGCAACTCGAAATTGAACGGGAAGCCTTACGAACGGAAGAAGATCCAGCCAGTCGAACGAGACTCCAAACACTGGAAAATGAACTCGAGGGCAAGCGCCGGGAATTCGCTGAATTGACGCAACAATGGGAGGCGGAAAAAGCCGCCGTCGGCCGATTGCAGCAGATCCGGCAACATCTCGAAGACTTGAAACACCAGATTGAAAAGGCCGAACGCGAATATGACCTCAACCGCGTTGCGGAACTCCGCTACGGAACCATGCCCCGTCTGGAGAAAGAGCTTCAGGCTGAAGAGGCGCATCTCGACCAAGGCGAATCGCGTCTCTTGAAAGAGGAGGTCGATGAAGAAGACATCGCGGAAGTCGTCAGCCGCTGGACGGGTATTCCGGTCAGCCGGCTCCTCCAGGGAGAATTGGAAAAACTCCTGCGATTGGGAGACTTGCTCCATCAGCGCGTGGTCGGCCAGGATGAAGGGGTTCGAGCCGTCGCCGACGCCGTGCTTCGGGCACGGTCGGGCATCAAAGACCCCAATCGGCCGATCGGATCGTTTTTATTTCTTGGCCCGACCGGAGTCGGAAAAACGGAACTGGCCAGAGCCCTGGCGCACACGCTCTTTGATGACGAAGCCAATCTCATACGGATTGATCTGTCGGAATATATGGAAAAACATTCCGTGGCGCGACTGATCGGCGCCCCGCCGGGCTACGTCGGCTATGAAGAAGGTGGGCAATTGACCGAAGCCGTCAGACGTCGTCCGTTCTGCGTGATTTTATTGGACGAAATCGAGAAGGCGCATCATGACGTATTCAACGTTCTGCTTCAGGTCCTCGACGATGGCCGGTTGACCGATTCTCAGGGACGGACCGTCGATTTCAAAAACACGGTCCTGATTATGACGTCGAACATCGGCAGCCAGGAAATTTTGGAGGCACAACAACGTGAACGAACGTATGAAGAATTGCGGGCACTGGTTTTGAATGCCGTCAAACACCATTTCCGTCCGGAATTCTTGAATCGCATCGATGAAACCGTCGTCTTTCATCCATTGAACACGGATGAAGTCGGCCGGATCGCGGACATTCAACTGGACCGCTTGAAAGCCAGGCTGGAAGAGCGGAGAATCCGTTTAGAGGTTACGGTCGAGGCATTGTCGAATTTGGGAACGCGCGGCTACAGTCCGACGTACGGCGCCCGTCCGTTGAAACGCTTGATCCAGCATGACGTGGAAACACCCTTGTCGAAATTGCTGGTCAAAGGAGAGGTGAAAGACGGCGATACGGTGACTGTCGACTATAAAGACGGGCAGGTGGTGATTGTCCCCACCATTCGGGGATGAGCGTGCCTCCGTCCCGATCGGCCCGTGGGCTTTTTCTCATACAAGCAGTGGAGTTGCTGCTTATTTGGTGGCCGTCATAATGGCTTGGCGAAGACCGGACGAATGCTCGTTTTTGACGGATTTGGTCACGAGAATATCAACGGGCCGAACTTTTTTGCCGTAATAAGCTTTATTGGCATCATTATCTACAGAGATGAGCGATCCTTCCAATGAGACGCCTAAAAAGACTCCTCTTGAACGGGAAAACGAAAGAAAATCAGCGTCCAAATTTGCCGAAGTGGCGCCCTCGACTCCGGCTCCTCCATGGGGTCCGACTGCATAGGAGAGATCCCCGCCGAGTTTAAAGGATGAGGCATAGAGCCTTTCGACTGCCCCCTGGGTCATGGCCAGGATGATGACCTCCGAGGCTTCCCCACCGAATTGAGCTCCGAAACTGAGTCCCCCCAAAACATAAAAGGCCGGTTCGCTCCACTCTCCCGTCTGTTTGTCACGCGCAACCAGGACCCCGCTTCCTCCATCCGCGCCAAGGAAGAAGGCAGCCTTCAATTGTTGAGGAATAATCACAAGGGCTTTGGCTTCCTTGACGTGATCCTGGAACCAGGTGAACTTCGAATCGCCCATAAAACTTTCAACGGTGTGCCTGGCTTGTTCCACGAGCTGTTGTTCTTCCAGGCCGTCAGCCCAGGCAGGGGTCCAACAGCATAAAAGAAAAGCCGTCATCCACAGGAACAACGGTTTCTTGTGTCGTCGGTTGTCGGACTGGCTTTTCCGTATCATGGATTTTCCCCTCCGTGAAATCGCAATGAAATGACCTATTAATCTATTGTCTCTTATTTTCGAAAAAAAGCAAGAAAGATCAAGCAGCCTGAAGGCCAATGAGGAGCCCGCGCTTCTCGAGCCGGGAAAAAGTCGGCTCGTCTGGGCAGACGGACGTGATGTCGGGCTCACTCGCCCATGACTTGAACGATGATCTCTCGAGATCGCGCCCGTGTATCAAAATCGAGCACGACAATTTCCTGCCAGGTCCCCAAAAGCAATTGATTGTCGGCAAATGGAATGGTGATCGATTGTCCCTGGATTTGGCCTCGCAAATGACTGTGCCCGTTGTTTTCCCCGGGGTTTCCGGTGTTATGTTGCCAAGCAGGGTCTGCGGGAATCAGGCTGTCCCAGACGGTTTTGGTATCGGCGCGTAAGCCGGGGTCATCTTCGATGATCAGGACCGAGGCGGTCGTATGTTTCACGAATATCGTGACAAGGCCGGCTTGTATGGACGTGGAGGCAAGAAACCGCCGAACGGGCTCGGAGATGTTTTCAATCTGCGAATGGCCTTGCATCATGACCGAAAAATTGTGAGTGCTGACAGGCATCGGACTTTGCTTATTTGAGGGATCGAAGAAATTGTTGATCGTGTCGTGATAAGATCCTACCTCGGGCCGCTTTGAGGATGGAATCGAAAATCCCGGAGGCGGTCATTTGTCGAACGGCCTTGACCACCGTTGCTCGTAATCGGCCTTGCCGTTTCAATGAGTCAAGGTAGCGAAAGGCCTCACGAAAGCTTTCTTTGGAGCGCGCATAGTAATCGGTGCCTCGTCGACGATTGCTGTAGGCTTCCAGTTGTTCGCAAGCGACAAGAATTTCCCCGAGTTCCCTGACCCATACCGGAGACCGCGCCAGTTTTTCAGGGTAATAATAATATAACGTCACCTGTTCCATCCACGGCAACCACCGAATATTCAGGCTTTCCAGCACGGGTTTCACCCTTTTGAGTTGCCGGCGATGGCGGCGCGCAAATCCCAAACGCATTTCAATTTGCTCGCACGCCCATTTCGTGAGCGGCACACCATCTTCGGCCAAGGCCTGTCGATAGGCTTTCACGAACGCTTCGGTCTCTCTGCCGTAACTCGTGCGAGGATGTCTCAATCGCCATTCGGCGGGTCTCGTCGGAATATTGTTGTTGCGCGCCCAAGACCATATTTTGCCGAAAAGCTGCCGGTCAAGCCCGGCTCTTCCCAAATCATGGAGCAGGCAGGCGATCTGAAATTGACGAACCCGTGATTGGTCGTACGAGAGGTGCTGGGCCACGACCGCACACATCTTCGCCGTTCGAAAGGCATGCGCCTTGTCGTATCCTCTGATCATGGTATGAGGAGTCAGGGGATGAGGGTAATCATAGCATTTCAGCAGTGTGCGGGCTAAGGCTGGCGTCACGAGCAGATATCTGTATGAAGATTGGAGGGGCAACGTTGTTCGAGCAGTTGATCTCATGGCCCGTGAACTGTCGATAGAATAACGAGTCAACATTCGCTAGAATGGGAGAGGACCATAAGGCGAAAGTCGCAGACTGTCAAGAAAACCCTCACGTGACGAGGCGTGAGACCAAGTCTTACCTGTACGTAAACGCCAATTGGTTCACCCCGGGATACATGCGGGCCCAGAGAGTCAGCCGAACATACACACATGACTGCCAAGCGTAAGCGTCTGATTTCCAGCCTGTTTCTTGTCTTCATCCTTTGTGTTGCGGGTGTCGTGTACGTTGCGACGTTCCACGTGGAAGATTTGCAACGCATGGCTCGTGATCTCATCGCCGGATCCTTGGGAGATCACGTCGTGATCGAAGACATGCAGGTCAGGTTTTTGCCGTATCCACAAGTGGACCTGACGGACGTCAGTGTCAATGACCCAAGGCAGGGCACGCCGATTTTTCAGGCCTCGCACATTCAACTGGATTTAAATGTTTTGTCGTTGATGCAACAGACACTTATGCCAAATGCCTTGCTTATAGAAGATGCCTATCTTGATCTCGAACGAAATGAAAACGGGCAATGGAACTACCGGGATATTTTTCAACCAGACGCAGCCGGTCAGGTTGGGATAGGAACTTGGCTTTCTGGCCGTTCCTTAACATTAACGAACGGATCAGTCCATTTTGAGGATCGGTATCGCCGCGAGTCCGCGCTTGTCGTCCACGCGGAAGAAGTGGAGTTGCAAGTGGAGCAATTGGTATTGGATGGCACCACCGAAATGTTTCTTTCCGCTCGACTGTCCGATCAAGGCGCGGGATCAGTGATCTCGTCCTACGGGACACTTCAACATATCGGCGGATTTCTCGGGGTCGAATCAGCAACGCGGCGCACAGCCCTCCCTCAATTCGATCTGCACACTCGTATGGAACTTGATCGGCAAACGCTTCTTCAACTCGCGGAGTTTTTTGACGTGCGTGAAGTGCCGGTAGGGTTGCAAGGGCGGACCCAGGCCCAAGGGTACGTTCATTTTGCCCCGGGTCTTCAGGGATATGATTTGGTCATATCCGATCTCGTGGTTCTCACGGACAGTATTGACCTCAAGGCAGAGGTGAGCGTGACGGGTTTATTGCGATCTGAGCCTCCTACCTTCTCCAGCCAATGGACGAGTGCCCCCGTAGCCATTCAGCACCTGCCGCAATTACTCCCCAAAGAACTTGTCCCGCCCGAACTGTATGATGCCCTTCATCATCAAACCATCAGCGGAAAAATCCAAGCGGTTTCAGCAACGTTGACCGGATCCGCCCGCCAAGAAGCCGGGTATTCTCTCACGGGACAGTTTCAGCTTTCGGAAGGACTCCTCGACTTGGGACCCAAGCTTGGCAGAGCCGAGGAAATCGCAGGCACCATTCATATCCAGCCCGATCAGCTTCGGCTATCGGATTTCCATGGCCTCTATGAGGAAATTCTCGTGACGCAAGGCGATGGGACTATTGCGTTTACCGAACAGGGGCTTTGGTTAACGACGGAATTCGGAGGAAACGTTCCCTCAAAAAAGATGGTCGGTCTCATGCAAACCCTGCTTGAGTGGAACGTTCCGCGACACCCACTACAAACGTTGCAAGGCAAGGCGGGGAGTGGCTTGCTGACGGTACGATTCGCCGGACCGCTCAAGGGTCCTCAAGCCATAACGTTTCAGGGTGCCGAGTATCGTCCTGAACGGGTCGTCCTGCAACTTCCCGGATTGCGGGCCCCTTTAACCCAAGTCGAGGGGGTTCTTGCCTTTTCCGAACAGCACCTTCGCTTTGAGCATGTCATGGGGCTCTACGGACAAAGTAGTTTTCATATCGAAGGAAACATCACGTTTGAAGAACAACCGTACCTTGAGGACGTGAAAATTCATGGTCTTCTCAGTGACATCGATGTATTTGATCTCTTTCCCAAGCAAGCCCGTTCAGTACAACAGATCGTTTCGGGCAAGACGGATTACCTCATCATGGTTGCCGGCAACCTGGAAAATCCTACCTTGCGAGGCAGAATGGCTCTTCAGGGATTGGAACTTCTTCTGCCGGGTATCCTGTACAAACCCCAGACCCTTGCCGGCAGTCTGGATTTTCACGTTCAGGTGGGCAACCATCGTCGATTCACGTTTGAACGCATGATCCTGACTCTTCCCTCCGTCCGCTTCGCGGGACAGGGAGAGGTTGATTACGCCCAAACGTTGACCTTCAATGTCTCGCTAAAGGCTGAGCCCATACTCTTCGAGTCACTGCCGCCGGAGCTTGAATTATTTGATGGGACGATTTCCTCCGGGACCATGGAGGGGTACGTCCATCTTCGGGGAACGGGAAACGATTGGAAATCATGGAGCAAATCAGGACAGGTGGCGTTAACGAATGGAGTTATCAAACTGGAAGGCGTCAAGTCACCAATGTCCCAGGTAACGCTTCAGGTGAAACTGAATGGACATACCGCCCAATTAAAGCAGCTTCGATGGAATCTAGAGGAAAGCCAGGCTCAAGCCACGGGAATCATCCGCACATGGGACAGCAAGCCGAGAATGAAACTGGTACTGACTTCGCCTCGATTCAATATCGGTCTTCTGCTACCAAAAAAACAAACGTCTCCCCTTCGAGAGGTTTTGGAACGCATCGCCAACACAGCTCATGTGATCGGGACGTTGAGGTTCGATCAAGTGTCGTACCGCAACTTGAACGTTCGAAAATTATCCGGTCAATTGCGAATCGAGAACGGGAGAATCCACCTTGATCGCATTCGGGGAAAAACCGACGACGGGACCATTCAAGGAGGCCTGTTCGTCCATCTGCCCGTTCAACAACCTGCCACGATGAAGACGTGGTTTCAGGTCAAGTCGATTCCTCTGTTGACCCTGCAACGAACTTTTTTTGATGAGGAAGCGCTTCAGACGCGCAACCGATTCATGACAGGTCTGATGTCCGCCGAAGGCACACTGCAAGGACATGGCAAGAATCCTCGCGGCGTGCTTCCGACTCTCAAAGGAACGCTGAAATTCTCAATCGTGGATGGCCGTATCAAAAGAGGCGTTGTGATTCCGAAAATATTGGCCCTCATGAACCTGCCGAGTATGTTGCAGGGGACGGTTGACCTTGAAAGAGACGGGTATCCGTTTGACTGGCAAGCTGGAACCTTTTCCGTAGCCGATGGCCGTGTCGTTTCAAAAGACATTGTCATGGACGGACCGATCTTGAAAATGACGGCTGCGGGCCAGTACGACCTGATGAAAAATGAGTTGGACGTCGTGACGGCAGCCAGTCCTTTAGGGCCATATTTTGACCTTCTACAGAAAATTCCATTGGTGCATCTGTTGCTTGACGATGACGAACGAGGGGTCGACTTGGCCATGTTTTCGGTCAAGGGGCCGCTTCATGCTCCAACGATCGAGCCGCTGGCCGTGGAATCCGTGGCATCCGGCTTGACGGGATTTGCGAAATTTGCACTGTCTGTTCTGAAAAATGCGCTCACTTTGCCACACAAAATGTTGTTCCCGGAGGAAGATGAAACACCCGGCTCGCAGTCGGAAAATTTCAAAGAGCAAGAGTCCGGAGATACGTCCATGGATAGTTACTGAGCATTGGCATCGTATTCGCATGACGCCCCCTTCCGGTCATTCGATAACAGGCCTTTCCGCCGTTTCCCTGCCTTCGTTCATACCAAAAAGCTGAAAAGCAGAAAGGAATGTTTTAATTTTCATCGGTAGATAATATGGCCAACACACACCGGTTTCGCGATGAGATCGTCCTCGGCGACCTTGCTTTCGAAGCCACCGCCGATTCGGTGTCAGAGTTGTTTGCGGCAGCGGCACTGGCCGTGATCGAAGCAATGGCTGACCCCCTGAGCGTGAAGACGAAATGGACGCAGGAATTTCGGCTTTCCGAAATTGAACTGGGGGATTTGCTCTTCGAATGGCTGAACACCATCGTGTTTATCAAGGACACGCATGGGGTTGTGTTTCATGACATCCGTGCCACGGTGAGCCATGATTCGGAGAAGAACCTGTGGCATCTCGATGCCGCACTCATCGGGGATGCGGTTGATGCGACCCGACAGGATTTACGAACGGACGTCAAGGCGGTAACCAAACATTTATATGAAGTCGGACAAAAAGAGGGGACGTGGTATGCCCATGTCGTTTTGGACGTGTGAGATTGTACAATGACATTGTCAGACTCCCGTTCTCATGAATAGCTGGAAGGTTCCCCCGAAGTAGCGGTTGAATATTTAAAATATGAAACTCGTCACCTCAATGAACGTCAATCGGCTTACCGACGTCATATGGGAAATTCCCAAGACCGAAAAGCCGGGGATGCTGGTTCCCGCCAGAATTTATGGGACGGAGAAGATTCTCCGTGCAATGGATGCGGGGGTGTTTGAGCAAGTGACAAACGTGTCATGTTTGCCGGGTATTCAGCGGTATGCCCTGTGTATGCCGGACGGACATTGGGGGTATGGATTCCCCATCGGGGGCGTTGCCGCTTTTGATATCGGGCACGGCATTATTTCTCCGGGAGGCGTAGGCTATGATATCAATTGCGGTATGCGGCTGATCCGTACGGACCTGACCCTGTCCGACGTGAAACCGCGGCTGGATGCCCTGATGACGGAGTTGTTTCGGACGGTTCCGGCCGGAGTCGGTTCGAAGGGCTTCGTGAAGCTGTCCCGTCGGGGCCTTCAGGAAGTGATGCGGAAAGGAGCAAGATGGAGCGTGGACCAAGGGTATGGATGGGACAGTGACCTCACCCATACGGAAGAGGAGGGATGTCTGGCGGGAGCCGACCCTGAGCATGTTTCTGAACAGGCATGCCAACGGGGAATGGCACAATTGGGCACGTTGGGATCAGGAAATCATTACCTTGAAGTCCAGGTTGTCCGGAATGACCGCATTTACGATCGGCACGCGGCTGAACAATTCGGCATTCACGGACATGACCAGATTGTGATTATGGTCCATTGTGGGTCTCGAGGCCTTGGGCACCAGGTCGGCACCGATTACGTGCGGATTTTTGAAAAGGCCATGAAACGCTACGGCATCACCGTGAAGGATCAGCAATTGGCCTGTGCGCCGTATCAGTCACAGGAGGGGCAGCACTATTTCGCGGCGATGAACTGTGCGGCAAACACGGCCTTTGCCAATCGGCAGATTATCACCCACCAAATCCGCGAAGCCTTTCGCACGGTGTTTCGGGAATCTCCTGAAGAACTCGGCATGCGCCAAATTTATGACGTGGCTCATAACATCGCAAAAGTTGAACGTTATGAAAAGCAGGATTTCCTGGTGCATCGGAAAGGCGCGACACGGGCATTTGGCCCGGGCAGTCCCGATGTGCCGGAATCATTCCGAAAAACCGGCCAACCGGTGATCTGCGGAGGTTCCATGGAAACGGGGTCGTATATATTGGTGGGTACGGAGAAGGCCAATACGGAATCCTTCGGGTCTACGATGCACGGCGCCGGCCGGACGATGTCCCGGGCTCAAGCAAAAAGAACGGTCCACGGGGCAACCCTTCAGCGAAGCATGGCAGAACGGGGTATCCTTGTAAAAGCGGTGTCGATGTCTGGATTGGCCGAAGAAGCAGGAATCGCGTATAAGAATATTGCCGACGTCGTGGAATCGGTGGATACTGCCGGCATCACGAGAAAAGTGGCTGAACTGCTCCCGATAGGGAACATCAAAGGATAAAAGACTTGCAATCGGACGTGGAGCGAGCAATCAATAGCGGGTCTTGGAAATGATCCCCACCATAGAATGGAAAGAAGGAGTAGTGCGGCTCCTGGATCAAAGTCAGTTGCCCGGTCGTACTGAACTCCTCGAGTGCACACACGTCGACGCAGTGGCAGTTGCCATTCAAGAGTTGAAAGTTCGAGGAGCGCCGGCCATTGGCGTGACCGCAGCCATGGGAGTCGCGTTGGGAGCGCAATCCGTCCTTGACACCGATGTCCCGACGTTTGAACGCAAAGTTCTGGCGATATGCGATCGCTTAGCTGCGACGCGACCGACCGCCGTGAATCTTTTTTGGGCGATTACGCGTATGAAAGACGTGTTGCAGGCGAACCGTGGGCACGTGGTGCCTGAGATCCAATCTCGACTCGTGCAAGAAGCGTTGGCGATTCAACGGGAAGACGTTGCCATGTGTAAGGCGATGGGCCAAAAAGGAGCCCACCTGATCCATGACGGGGCCCACGTCTTAACGCATTGCAATGCAGGGGCCTTGGCGACCGCCGGATATGGTACGGCCTTGGGTGTGGTCCGGGCGGCGTCAGAGCAGGGGAAAGCGGTGCACATCTTTGTGAATGAAACCCGGCCTGTCCTTCAAGGTGCCCGGTTGACGGCGTGGGAGCTGATGGAAGACGGCATTCCCGTGACTCTCATCACGGATAGCATGTCCGGGGTCGTCATGCAGCAGGGCAAAATTGATCTGTGCGTCGTGGGTGCCGACCGGATTGCCGCCAACGGAGACGTGGCAAACAAAATCGGGACGTATGCCGTTGCCGTCCTCGCCAAGGCCCATAACATCCCCTTTTACGTGGCGGCTCCTTCTTCTACCATAGACCTTTCAACGCCATCCGGTGCCACCATCCCTATTGAAGAACGCCCAGGTCATGAAGTGACCACTATTAACGGGGAAGCATGGATTGCCCCAAAAGGCGTGACAGTCTTTAACCCGGCTTTTGACGTGACTCCCGCCAAGTATGTGACGGGGATCATTACGGAGCAGGGGCTCGTGACCCCGGACCGGATTGCAGAAACGTTTGGAGAATGAAGAAAGGTCCGGCTTCGTCCGGGAACCCGGGTGGCACATGAGAAACGAAGTTTCAGGCCAACCAGAGTCCGGATACCTCATTTATGACTCCCATTGTCGTCTTTGTGTGGCAGTGAAGCAGAAATTGGAGCAGCGAGCCGCACATGTCCACTATATCCCCTATGACAGCCGAAAGGCTGCCGAATGTTTGGGACAACGCTATCAGGACGACCGTCGACCTCCCATGGCCTATTGGGTCGATGAGAAGGGAACGGTTGTCGGTGGGCTGGAAGCGTTCCTTCCGTTTCTTTATGGCCTGCGGGGCGGACGAATCTTCATGTTGCTCTGGAGATTTCGTGCGTGGAGGCAACTCATGATTGGCCTCTATGAACTGGTGGCCAAGTATCGCTATCGTTGGTTTGGTGCGAGTAAGGAATCCGGCTGAACCGGTTTGCCAAGATCCAACCTCAGGAGGATTCCTCAGGAAGCCGAAACTTGAGCACCTGTCCTTGGACTTCGGTCTTCTCCAGAAATTCCTCGAAGCCTTCCCCAAGCACCTTTCCGATAAGTTCTTCCATATCCTCTTTGGCGAAGACGACTTCATGATCCGTTTTGCCCACCCCAACAGAAATCCGGACGGTACTGTCGTCGTCGGCGTTATGGACAGTAAAGGCCATGACCGTGTCTACTTCAAGGAAGGTGGAGAGAGGCTTATCGGTCGCCTGCACGGTAAACTTTTGGATGGCAGACTCAATTCGGACATTTGCGGATCCGGTGCCATTGGCCGGTGAGGCGGAAAATCCCGCTTGGTTCAAGAAGTCGACAAAAGAATTCGTGACGCGTTGACTGAGCGTGCCGTCCATTACGTCAAAATACGTCTGGCTTCCTCCTCCCCGTGTCCGCATACCCAAGTGCCCGGATGATTGTCGTTGATCATCGAATGGAGAAACCGCAACCGTAAGAGAAGAGCTTTTGGCATCAACTGCGGACTCCATGTGCTGGATACGTAATTTGACAATTTCTCCGGTCCCTTGACATCCGGAAATGAACAGAACGGCCAAGAGAAATCCTGCGAGACACAACGGTTTCATAAGGTAACACTCCTTTTTTATGGGGTTCAACAAAAGACGATGCGCGTCTCATACGTGCCTTCGTCATCACAATCCCGGCACCCAATTTGCCACGAGACGGTTTCCGACAACACTATGATAAGCCAACAAGAAAAAACAAGCGTTATCTTGCCCCATACGGTATAAACCGTCGTATTTGACTTTCATGACGGCTCCTTGCCACTATGACGTGACGTTCTTGTTTCCCTCTATTTTGCCTCATGTGGAATCGCAATTTTCTCTTTCGCGCTCATGAAGCCGTCCCGTTACATGAAACGGAGAATGACGTGTTTCATGAAACGGACCCTGCACTGGACAGCTCGGGCTTAACCATGGACAAGTATATTTCGGTCTGGCTCCAGGGGGAGGGAGAAAACGATGAACCCCTAGCCTATACCAACGTGTACGTCCGGACCGCGACGCTCGACCCTGTCAAAAAAGTCGGGTTTCTACAACCCTTGCAAGGCCGTTCCCACCAGATCAGACAAATGCTCTCTCCCGGGCAGAAAGCCTTTTTGAAAGATTGGCTCAAAAACACGAATCCCACGGCATGGGAAGAAGCCGACGAACATTTTCAAAACATCTTCGAATCCGAGTAGGTGTCGTTTCCGGGCACTGTACCCCTGAGCCGTCCGCTTCGTTTGTTTTACCTCGTTTCATATGGATATTCACGTTGACGTCGTTGTGGTCGGTGCCGGGGGTGGAGGAGCGATTCTGGGCCTCTCGCTCGCCCGGAAGGGCATTCGTACTCTCGTTCTTGAACAAGCCCCTGGTCCTCCGCACGGCATACGCGGAGAAATTCTTCAGCCGAATGGGCAAATAATTCTGGACGATCTGGGGCTATTGGATCAATTGCCACAAAACGCGGTACAGCCCGTTCGACATTTTCATTTTCGTCAAGTTGGCGGAAGGCGGCTGTGTTCAGTTGACTATGATGATCTGCCGTCTCCTTATAATCGCGCACTCGTCACCTTGCCACATGTCGTGCATCGGACGGTGCTGGAAGCCTTGGAAAAACGGAATCCCGGAGGGTTGTGGTACAACGCATCGTTTACCAATGTCTTGAAAAGGGACGGAATCACTATTGGAGTGGAAGCAGACGTACAAGGCAAGCCCGTACGCGTTTCAGCCAAGTTAGTGGTCGGAGCTGATGGGCCGACCTCCAAAGTTCGTCAAGCCCTCAAAATTCCTGCCAAGCTGTACCTGTATCCCGAAAGCTATCTTGTCGCCATATTGGACTGTCCCGAGAAGTTGGATGAAGCGCAGTATTTTCTCGGGAAAAAAGAAATACTGGGTGTATTCCCGGCTGCAAAAGAGAAAATCTATCTTGTCTACTTGATTGATGCCGCGGCACGCGATGCGATACATACAGCCGGCGTCGAACCCCTTCAGAAACGCTGGTCCGCTATTTGTCCTGAACTTTCGGCCACGTTTCATGGTTTCACCGGCTGGGAGCAATCGGCGGTGATGCCCACGGGTCGAACCCGGGCGCGGACGTGGGTCACCAATGGGGCCGTGCTGATCGGGGATGCGGCCCATGGGATGAATCCTCATGCCTCTCAAGGCCGCATGCAGGCCATGGTCGATGCCACGGTATTGGCCGACCTGATCCCCTCGTGTTTGGCGGAAGACAATTTTGGGGAATCCCGCTTGAAGGTGTATGAACAACAGCGTCGCCCCAAAGTCGAAATGTTGCAACGGCTGGCCGATGAAGAAGCCTTTGTTTGGAATACGGGAAACCCCGTGCTTGCGTGGTTGCGCAACCGGGTTTTTTTTACCATCGACAAAAACCAGCGGCTCAAATATCAGGTCCTGACGGCGACCGCCGGTCTACGTGAGACTCCGCCTTTTGGAATACTCGATCGCTTCCTGGCCCTGGGACTGGTGCCGGACCCCCGTGCCGATCAACGACCACCCCATGCGCTTTCGTAATATCAATTCCCGCGACGCGTTAGCGAGGCCGCAAGCATGAGCACCAATCCGCCCTGGTCCCAACTTCAGGAAGAGACGCATGCTCCGCTTCGGGGTTTTCTCCGTTCCATAAAAAAACAAAAGTCTCTCGAATCTCAAGCCAGCATTGTCTATGGCAGTGCGGCGCGCGGTGAGTTCCTGCAGGGCTACTCCAACATCAACGTCTTGATCGTGCTCGAACACATCACGCAGCCGGTGCTTCAACAGTGGAGCGGCATTCACAAACAATGGGCCAGGGAAAAAATTATTGCTCCATTGTTTCTCACGCACTCGGATCTTCAACAATTCTCGGACGTGTTCCCGTTGGAATTTCTGGACATCAAGGAATACCACGTCCTGCTTGAAGGGCGTGATCCGTTCCCTGAATTGCACGTCGATGCTACGCATCTATTTCGCCAATGCCGGCAGGAAACGCACGCGAACCTGCTGCGTGTTCGCCAATGCTACGTCGAAGGATGGGCCAAGGTCGAAGCCATTCAAACCCTGTTGCCCCTCTCATTGACCGCGCTTCTGCCGTGTCTTCGAGGACTGTATCGCCTGCTGGACCGCCCATCAAACATGAAATCTCCGGAAGTATTGGATGAGTTGAACGCCACGTTAGACGTGGACCCTTCGGTGTTTCTCGAAGTCTGGCGCTTGAAGCGCGGCCTCAGTACCCCGGGGAAACATGAGCTGCCCAAGCTGTTGGAGCGATACCTAGCCGGCCTGGGGCAACTGGTGGACCGGATCGACTCGATGAAACATGAGGGGCGGTTTCAATAGATTTCACGCAAAAGGACAAAGCATGAAAAAACTTCTCTTCATTGCAGCGCTCTGGCTCGTAATCCCATTATTCGCAAATGCAGACAGTCAACAGGAGATCTCTAAACAACAATTCGGGGCCAAATGGCCCCTGTCTGTCCCTTCTGGCATGGTCAAATGTTTACCAATTGGACGTGGCGCTGTAGTATTTGAATCTCAAGAAAAAATATACGCAGTGAATGGCATAGCCAAGGGAGTAGCAAGGAAACACAGATTTTCCAACATTGAAGAAATATGGCTTGATGATCCTGAGTTCTACAAGATCGCAGAAGAAGCAGCCAGAATGGAAGACATCCCCGTTGAGAAGGCCATAAAACTTATGGGTGGTCCCACCAAAATCAATATAGCACCGGTGTTGGATGCAGGAGCCCGTTTATGCAACAGGTAGTTAGTCCTTCGAGATGGACTCTCTCTTGCAACTTTGACACCTAGGCATCTGTATCTGCAGGTCGTTTAAACGTGGGCCTGTGGAGGCAAATCGTACCGTCATGAAATCTGAAAGTTTTTTTGCAGTTCAGGGTAAAGGTGCAATCTATGAGAATCTGCGTTCTAATCCTGATCATCAGAATATTCGTGATTTCATTGAAGAGATGTGGGAAGAATATTGGCCCCACGCAGACTTAGATTTTCTTGCGAAGGCACGGAACGATGACTTCCAAGCTCGTTACTGGGAGATGTATGTAGGATGTTCTCTGTTACGTCAAAATACGCAGATCGAACCGAGAGAACAACGAAAAGAGCGTTGGGGCTCGCCAGATCTAGGCCCTGATTTCAGGATAATTGCACCGCATCCTTTCTGGCTGGAGGCTACCACTGTTTGGCCTGGCACCGGAGAGGACGCTGTGCCGGAAGTTGAATTTGGTGTGGTTCGTGATGTGCCGGATGACCAATTGAAACTTCGGATTCTTCAGTCCATACGTGACAAGGCCAAGCAACGGTTGCATTTTAGAGACAAGGGCTTGATTGATCCCACGGACTGTTACGTCGTTGCAGTAAATATTGGGAAAGTCTCTCCCATATCCGATCTTGAGCCACCGCGGATTGTCCGAGCTGTGTTTGGTTTAGGTCTTCCCCAAGTATCGATGAATGTGGATTCTGGCGCACTTTCGGATTGGCGATACCAACCCCAGGACCATATAGTCAAACAATCCTCCTCTTTAGTATCCACCAGGATATTTCTGGATACCGAGCAATCCGATCATCCTGATTACGTAGGGTATGAGGGGCTCAGCGCTGTTCTTTCATCTGAAATGGAGCCATTCAACAGTTGTGAACCTTGGTTCAATCACAATAAGTATGTGATTGGTGATGACTACTATATCGTTTGCAACCCGCGAGCAACAAATCCATTGCCTCATGGTTTTCTGAAGTGTGGCCAAGAGTACTGGCTTAACAGCGCGGAAGGCTTGGAATCCAACCCATGGTTCAAAGACAGAGCGTCATAAAGAGAACCCAATCAACAAAGGAATCGAATCAATGACTTAAAGCGTATACGCACACCTCGCTCCCATTTCCATGCTTGGCTCATATCTAGTGTTAGGTTCAGGATATGCACATATATGCACATGACGGATCAGGCCTAATACCGTATAATGAAGCGGAATTGTTGCTTAATTAATGGTTATATGATCTGACAACGTGATGATGGGCAAACCATCTGATTTCAGGATCGAACTATAATCAGGAGGATCAGACTGATGGATGATCTCCTAACTATAGCCCAAATCGAAGCACAGTTTTCCTCAGAATGGGTTCTCATCGAAGACCCACAGGTCAATGACGTCTTGGAAGTGCAAAGCGGCAAGGTACGTTGGCACAGCAAGGATCGCGAAGAGGTTTATCGCCAAGCCGTAACCTTGCGCCCTAAACGGTTCGCCGTCCTGTACACGGGGAGGATGCCCGAAGACACGGCGATCGTCCTATGAGTTTTTCCTTTGACCCGCAACAGGGCTTGATCTTTGTATCAGCAGAGTTGTGGGGACCGAGCGGCAGTGCCGTCCTTCGCCTCGCACTTGACACTGGAGCGACGTTCACTGTGGTGAACATAGGGATGCTGGTTGCCCTCGGTTACGACCCAGCATTAATATCTGACCGTATCCAAGTAACTACAGGTAGTGGCGTCGAATTTGTGCCACGCGTCCCACTCGACAAGATCATGGCTCTGGGGCAGAAACGTACCGACTTTCCAGTACTGGGGCACACCTTGCCACCGAGCACCGGCGTTGACGGCCTTCTTGGCCTTGATTTCTTTCGAGGCTGGAGTTTGAACATTGATTTTCGTGCAGGACAAGTGGCGTTAGACTAACTTGGCATTGGAGCGGAAAGCCCACCTGAAACGCTTTTCCCACGGTTTCAAATGAGAAAATTGCTGGTTGACAAGACACTGCGGCGTTCAGCGCCCATGCTTTTTCTGTTTGTCCTGCTTGTCTGGGTATCTCCCGGTTCGGCCGGTGCTGCCGGAGGAGAAAAGAAATCTGTTTTTCCGACGCCGCTTGGTTATGTCAGCGATTATGCGGATTTGATTGAACCGGACTGGCAAAGTCAAATTCGTGCAGTCTGCAAGGAACTGGAAGATCGGACCGGTGTCGAAATGATCGTCGTGACGATTGAGACAGCCAGCCCTCACTCGCATGCACGGGGTTATGCGCAGGGATTATATAAGGAATGGCACATTGGCGCGGCGCAACAGGAGAAGGGGATGTTGTTGCTCGCTTCGTTGAAGGAGCGACAAGCCGTGGTGGTACTGGGACGGAATTTACTCCCGGTAATCGGAAAGCCACAGTTGGATGAACTGGCCTCGCAGTATCTCATTCCCATGTTCGAAAATGCCGGGTACGGAGAATCCTTGTATCGTACGGCAGTAGCATTGGCTTCAACCGCGGGCAGCGCGGTCCAGGCAGCCGGACAAACCAAACGCACTTCGAGCGCAGGGTTTTGGATGAACGTTGCCGCAGCATTGGCCATGCTGTTTGCCCTGTGGCGTTTTACCCGCCCTGAGCGGCGTCATCCTTTTCAACGTTGGCGGCGGGGCGGGTATTGGAGCACCGGCCAGGGTGGATTCGGGGGAAATTTCGGAGGGTTCGGCGGGAGCACGAGAGGGCAGGGGTTAAAGTAACAAAGGGGAGGGATCGACATGCATTCCTTGCCGGCCCCCTCCCTTTGCAGCAACTGTCACGCTTACAGCGGCTTGTGGTTTTCAAACGTCATGGTGCGCGTCACCGTGGCGCCTTTTTCATAGGAAATGATTCGGCGGGTCGCCGGAAGATCCGCATTGCCCACCCTGGCATGAGAGTCCGAAAAGCTCTCCACGTTGGCCAGTGAGCCGTCCTTGGGTGAGTAGTAATACACGGTATAGCGAGTCGTCAGATATTTCTCGTCCTGCGTCAATGCGCTGTCCTCGACGTTGATCGTAAAGGCCACGTGCGGCATCTTCCGGTTGATCTGGGTGATGCGGTCATCTTTGACACGGTAAGTGGAGCCCATGGAATCACCCAGACCGATCCGTGGCCCCTGGGGATGACTTTCTTCGCCCTGAAACGATAAATTGTATTTTCCATCGGATTCCTCGAAGTTTCGCGGCCCCCGATGCGAGGCGATCATGGAAATTTGACCTTGAGCCCACTTTTGAAGCTCTTCATTGGGAAGAGACACTTCGACTTCTTTTGAGGACTTGACCGTGACTTTCCCGATGGTTTCCTCACCATTCACGTTGATGCGAAGATCGGCTTCGAATCCGCCAAAGTTATCAGGCCAGCGTGACGTTTTTGTAAACGCACGTCGTAACAGCTCGCGAGCCTTGGGGTCTTCGGTGGTTTCGGTTTTGGCTTCATCTCGTGTATAGGTTTCCATTGTGGCGTTCCTTCCTTATGAAAACAATCGGACATGGATAAATGAAAAACTCTTTTGCCATATCATAAGAAAAATCGACGGAGCGCGACAACTGGCGTTTTCCGCCAAGCGGACCCGTCCTGGCGCAAACACACCGCATCGAGGTTTAATCCGATAGTGATAATTTGGTAACATAGCTTAGAAACTCATTTCTTGAAAACAGTAGGTTAAGATGACAAATACAGATTTTTGCTGATGACCTTTCCCTCTCAATTCCGAGTCATTGTTTCCTTCGTGATCCTTTTCACCTTTCTGTTGTGCAGTTGGGGAAGCCTTTTTTGCCCCATGGGCTATGCGTCAGACGAAGTGGTTCCCCATCATTCGACTTCTCAGGACAAGCCCTTGGAAAGTGACACTGGGTGTCCGGAGTTGGCCATAGCTTCCGTGGTCTCTTTGGGAGATATTGAGAGGTGGCTCGGGAAATTTGAACAAGGGGGATAAGTGACATTTCTGCTCACGAGCGGCATGATTGCCGTGAATGAGGAGGACCCATGACGAGACGACTACGCCGAAACCATAGCCCGGCTTTGAA
>MPMZ01000018.1 GCA_002238765.1 Nitrospira sp. bin75 | reverse complement strand
GCACCTCAGGATCAATTGAGACCGGCAATCGCCTGAGGTCTTGTTCGTCAATTACGAGCGTCATGGATGTTTCCCTTTGCAAACACGTCAACACCATTATACGCCAAGGCAGAGCAGGCGTCTATTATTTCAAACCGGTAGTAGTGTCTCAGTTTGAAATTGCCGCGCCTCTCTTTTCTCGCCTCGTTATGTTAAACTGCCCGAATGTCAGACTATTTTAACTACGTTGTTCAGACATCTCAGAAAACCTACGAGGAGTATGAGGAAGAATATCGGCGATGGAATCGGTTGATCATTGGTTTGTCTGCCGGTGCCATTGCCTTTGTTGGTTCGATGTTTTCTTCCAGTGCTGGGCGCATTCCGTGGTTAATGACGACCGCCCTAATCCTCTACCTTTGGTCCTTATGGTTCGGCCTCACCGTTGAATATATGCTTTTGACTCGGTTAGAACACAGGCTTGAAAAGCTTTCCCAGCGTGTTCCTGGGGATGAGGGTTCTTCTGATCCTAACGACGAGTATATGGCAATTCCTTTTTCCATGTACCAAAGTCTTTCCCATGAATTTCCTTCATGGAAGCTCCACTCCCAAATAGCTGCGTTTTTTCTCGCCACCGTGTTGGTGCTTCTTGCCTTTGTATTACCACGAGATCCTTATTACTCGGACTTTGTGGAGGTGGTTTTGTGGAGTGCGGTTTTGTACATCGGTACTGTTTTCATTGGCCTTCTGCTTTCCCGAATAAGAGACAATTCCAAACAAACGAACGAAAAAATATGGAGTCTCTATGCCCAAAGGACCGACAGGACAAAGACGCCCAAGTGACGTGATCGGGACCGCGATCAAGGTGGCGAAGATTGCCACGGGTGAAGTTGCGGACGAATCCATGGCCGGAAAAGAGTATGCCCAAAGGGGTGGGGACAGGGCGCCTCCGGCCCCCCACCTAGCCAGCGCCTCCCGACCGGCGCCCGCCGGCCCCCGTCATCTCGTCGTGCTCGGTCTCGGCCTCCAGGCCGGTACCGCCCTGGCCCGCGGCGCAGACGCTTGGAGACTGCTGGCATCCTAAAAAACTCCTTAGTTATAGCGGGTTATAAAGAGGCCGAGAAAACTTACTATCAATTTTTCATACGGTGAGGGCAGACGATTATGGAAATCGAAGAGAACGCAGAAAAGAGCAAGTTACCACGAAGTCACCGAGTTTCAACGACGTTTTCCTGTATGGAGGTCGCAAGGCATAGCCGACCCAGTCCTCGCGTCAGGGAGTGTGCGCAACGACGACCCGGGCACAACACAGGGAGGCAAGAGTGCACAGCACCGGCTGTATAAGAACAATAGAGAGCAAGAAAGACGCCTAGGGAACACGCACCCGATCACGAAAGGAGACGGTTGTGGTCGCAACATCAAGACTGGAGAGCGTGGCGTTGGACGACTAGACGCTCACTTGGCGGCAACTCACTCCTCATCCCCAGGGTATCGGCCGCTCCGCGGTAGCTCACACCCTAGCGCGAAATGGATGGTATCGGCGAGTCGAGTCCAACTCAACCCCCGTGCCGGAAGCGCCCAGCACACCGCAACCGAGCAACCTTCAAGCAAGTAGCCCTGTACATCGTCGGTCATATACACATTTGCCTCGGGCATTTTGGACCACATGACCTTTCCAATGACAATGATCCGCCGAGGCTGGAGTTTATTCAGTATATTGGGGCGGAAGGCGGCCTTGGATACCTTCCACATGTCAGATGTAGGGGGCTTCCCTGGACCTTTACCAGTCGTCCCGCCAACGTAATTCGTTAACGCGACGCGATGCCAGACGCGGTGCAGCAACTTCTTGCTCGGTTCCTTGTCGCCAGCGAGCCCTCGCGATAACATCTTCATGAAAGGCATCCCATCGGCTCTCGAGAAGTCGTCCAAGACCTCTCGTACTGTTTCCGTTGAGTGATTGAGCGTCGGGTGTCGCCATTGGCGATTCTTCTCATCCTGCCACGAGTAGGCGCTACTACCCAGCAAGAGAAGTTTGGTCTCATTGTAGTGTTTACCTACCCAGGGCTGAAAAGATTCTTGAGCCATAGTTTGCTCCCAGCAGGAACAGGTTTATAAAGAATGCGAGGGCTAAGCGGGCTGCTGGCGGCGATTGAAGATCCATTTTTTGAGCTTGACGATGTATTTCTTGATCATGAATGCGGTGACGACTAAGAGCACGAGAATGAAAACCACAATAAACGCCGTAAACACCGGGAAGCAAATGGCCGAAATGGGGAGGGCTGTTGCGGTAACGTCTTCGGCGATCGAGGCAAAAAGTTTGAGTTCACCGAAGCCTACCTCTTCGGCGATCACTTCGGCGATCGAGGGAGTGTCGTCGGAGGCCATGCTAAAAGGGCTTTTGATTGAGGATTTTGAGAGGTGAATCGCTTCTGACGAGCCGCCACCGGCAATAGCGGCAAGCCCCCATTGCAGGAGTGGGTCCATATCCGTGACCATTGAGGCTGAGAGAATTGTTCCCGCAACGGCGACTAGCGGCGCTTCGACTGAAACCAACATTCTATCTATCACAGAAACTTTATGAGCGATGGAATCGAGAACTGCTGCGATGCTGAGAGTGATCAGCGCCGGCCATTCGCCCAGCCATGCTAACCCTTCGGTCAGTTCGAGGTTTCCCGTTTGAGCCGCGATCCCGACAACAAGCGGAGGAATGAAGACCTGGAAGCCACAAGCCGCGCTGAGCCCCAAACCGGTCAGGATTGCCAAAAATGTGCTTCCAAAATCCATTGTTTGCTCTTTTTCTTAGCGGTCGATTGTCTAACGCCTGCAATCAAGTAAACTCGTCAAGCGCCCCTTCTTGGCAACCGCTCCGGGAACGGGGTCAAAATCCACTCACGGAGGAGGACCAAGATGGGGGAGCCCAAGGAAATCTTGTATATAGTAAGTTATCGTTCCCAGAATGATCAGAAATGTATCCATGAATGCCAAAATGACTACGAAAGCTAATACCCACAGAATGCCTTTGCCTATACGTGTGAGCATCACAAGTCTAACCGATGGCCCGGTACTTGAAAGATTCGACAGGCAAGACACGGGAAATGACCATCATTCCTTTAATCCTGTGTTGGCAAGAGGTTTTGTACTATGCCCATGACAAATCAACAACCATCGAATCTCAAAAGATACCGTGTCGGGGGTACCGACATGAGGGTGGGGAAAAAGGGCGTCAGTATTGCACGCGAAAAACTGGACTATCTTCGGGCTGGGTGGGCTGGCGCTCGTCGATGCGCGGCTCGGAAAAACCCTCTGACCTCACAAGAGCCTAGTGGGCCCTGGCGACAAGGTGGCTGGAACATGATAAAAATTACTATCGTGTTCCAGGCCGAAGCCGGTCTCCCCGTCGCCCGAGGCATGGCGTACGCCCAACTCCACGGACGGGGGCACGCCCTGGCTTTCCGGCCACACGATCTCACCTGCTACGCTTTCGAGGCCCTTCCTTTGTAGCACCACGCTTTATTAAGAATTGATCTAACTCAGCAAGAGTCCCGTGCCCTTTTATATCATCAACAGAGAGAAAGGGTTTAGAGATTCTATAGACTTCCCTATAGTTTCCGTCGAGGTTGTTAGCATCACAGACGTTAATAGTTTGCGTGTCCCCGTTATACGGTTCTCCCCTGGTACCAGTTGCTATTTTTATCCTTGTTTTACCAATCTCTGTCCACTTTGTGAAGTATGCCATAATAAGGTCTCCTTTCAACGCCCAGTCTAAATATGGAACCACGATCGCTACGATTCCGGTTATTTCATATTTTGTAGCGGCAGCGTAGTGAACCGGCTTGAATAATCATCCGCTGCACAGGTTCCGGGGTATTTTCTCCCTCCCGCAGAATCCGATGGACTTGAAAAAATACCGGAAACACTTGAACGGGAAACAATACCAGAGCGCTTTGATAGCCTACTAGTTCGGACCACGCATCAACACAATGAAAGGCCCCGGATTTCCGGAACTTTTGACCTGTCACTGTGCGGGTTGCAACGTCAACGGTTGCAGCATCAACCTTCGCAGGGAAGCGTCGGTCGGAAGCCTACTCTTGAACGTACGATAACGCCTATTGTCAGCAGCGACCGGGGGCGTTTCATCCCATTCTATATTGTATTGCTCAGTCAAAGTGGCGCCGCTGCCTGACTGTCCTGTCATGTACCCCAATTCCCAAGCTCCTTCTAGAATCGAGGATATAAACATTTCTTCCGGATTCAGGGCGCCTTTCTCTATTGCTTCCCAAACCGTATTGAAGGCTTTCTCGCGCAACGTCAATTTTGGATAAGGTGGCGGCGTTGTTCTTACTGTTACGTTGCCGGACTCCGCTGTTTGCGGTTCCGTATTATGAGCACAAGCCGCAAGCACCAACATGACTAGCAAGAGGTATCTCATCTTCACCCTCCTCTCTTTCAGGCTTGCATTTTGAGAGCAGATCCTTGATCGCGTCAAGGTCCAAAAACAAAAGGCCGGGGGATCGTGCGATCCGTCCGGCCCTGATGTCGTTCTGTAATGACTGGTCGTTTTCCTCTCGAGGTCTAGCTTCCTTTCGGCTTCCGGCCACGTTGCGGCTTGATGCTTTGGATCTCTTTTTTGATCCCCTGGAACCGACGCTTTTTGAGTAGATCCTGCAGGGCTTCGGCAACGAGTGCTTGCACGGTCGTTTGTTCGGTGACTGCCAGAAGCGCAATCTGATGCTTGAGGTCTGCATCGTTGGCGAGGGGTGGCGACGCCACCCGGATGAGGGAAGGGGGCGATGAGATTCAGGATTGGGAGCTGTCCTCGCTCAACCAAACGTTTCGGCGAGCCAGGAGGGGCACTCCGCGTCACGGTGTGACTGGCCACCTTCGTCAAGTGAGTCCATCACCCTGCGTGAACCTGTCGCTTCCTCCTCCGACCGTCCCCACCATATCGCGCAGTTTCTCTAGAGAAACTGGTTGGTCTATGTCGTCAAACCGCCGTCGCCGCGCGGGACGCCCTGACGGTGTCACATCACTCGAAATTTTCTCTGACCCGGCCCTGTTCTCGCCCCGTGTCCGGGGCCATGTCTCGCCTCTTTTACCCCTGTATTCACCCCTGTATCTACCCCTGTCACGTGTCAGTGGTGACTTTACCGGTGAATGAGGCGCTACATCGACCGCTTCCCTCGCGTCACCGGTCGCAGGACCGGCCCGGGTCCGGGCACGGCAGGGCGCCGGGAGCGCCGGCGCCCTGCGGAGGCTGCGCCTCTGGGCCAACTGCGCGTTTGGACAACGCTTTTTGGCCCCTTCACCGTCGGGGCCTGGGAGCGCCAGGCCCCGCCCAGGGGGTGCCCCTCTGGCGCCACGCCCCCCGCTGAACGCGGTGGACGTGGGCCATTCACCCCGCTGCGCTGTCCCGGCTTGGGCGAGGGGTCGCCAGCCGTGACCAACCCCCGGGGAACCCTCATCTTCACTCGGGTTCACGTCGCTGGACGCTCCTCTCTCCCAGGGGTTGGTCACGGCTCACTCCCGTGTGCCGCGACAGCGCAGCAGCCCAACCCGTGAGGCGTCGCTGGGGCTTGGCCTCACGTCGGCTCTGCCTAGGGGCAGAGCCGTTGGTCTTCCGGTCGCCCGGCACCTCGGCTGGGGCCGAGGGTGCCGGACTCGTTCCCGTCGCATCTGGCGATGCACGGGAACCGCACCGGCGGCCGGTTCGCTGGGGCTCACCAGGCCGCCTGACTCGATTTGGGAATCGAGTCTGCGCCGGGAGCAATTTGACGCTCTGCGTCGTCCATTTCTTTGGGCGCTGGCCGAGTGCTTGAATGCCTCCTGGTTCTTATCGCTGAACGACGCCAGTGACCGAATCGAAAGTTGGAGGCACGGCTACAATACCGCTCGGCCGCCCTCGGCGCTCGGAACCTTGACGCCGAGGGCCTTTGCGCGCCAAGCTCACGAGGCCAGAACAATCGCATGGAAGCTGGACCAACTTCGGGGGCAGGTCCATAACCATGCGTCGTTTCTACCACACATTGGTTACGAAACGCCCTAATTACCGACCAGGATTGGTGTATCGAATCTCACATTATTCCGTCGCAACAGGGAGGAAAAACAGACATGAAGACGTCAACGGCTGAGGAAAACAACTATATCTGTCCTATATGTGGGGGTCGTGTTGCGGAAGACAGTAAGGGGCAAGGTTATGCGAGGCACATAGATTATGGCAACCTTCGACACTGCGATTTTGACAAGAGCAGGAGGGATGAGATCTCTCGGCTTAGAAAGCCATGACGATTTCACACCGAAAACCATTTGTGTGGCAAGAAAGGGAACTTTCGTGCAATACGTTTCCATTCTCGTTTTTGCGCTCTTTTGTGTAAACGTGCTTGGAGCTTCTTTCTCCGCGGCCGAGGAGCCGAATCTCTTCATACGGGGTGGCTCGATAGGAATTGAGCCAGATGCGCCTCAGTCCAAGCCTTGTCCCAAGGGTGGATTTACGTACAGACCAATCAGGTGCTGGCCAGGCGAGAAGTTCATTTTTCTTCCTAGATCCAAAGGCTCGCAAAAATATGGGTACCAGTCGTTCATAGGTGGCAGAGGCGAGTTTGGCCACCCTACCTACAAGGAGGCCGTTGGTCGTATCAGAACGCTACTCGATGTGACCAAGAGGTTTATCGGGTCCATGAGGGCCGGGTGGCAGGTCACTATCCGAATGGATGACAACGGTCAGGACTATACCGGAGATGTCTTTTGCGTTACCAATGAGCCCGATGATGCCTCTGTTCATGGTATCGCACCGCTTCTCGACCTGCAAGCCGCCAGGAACAAATGGCTCGGCAAAACTCTTTGGCTCAAACTACCCAACCTCTCCACATATGACGAGGCCACTGATTTTTGAAAGCCGCCATGCGGTAGCCGTCGCCAAGCCCGCGAGCGTAGGGTCGAAACCAGACGAGAGGAGACAACATGAAATTCTTCCTCACACACACGGTAATCGCCATTCTGCTCTTTGCCACAGGACAGGCCGCTGAAGTCCAAGCCTTAACGGATCTACCCATGGCCGCCTATAGCGGCGACATGGAAGCCGTCACACGACTTCTTGAGGCTGGCGCCGATGTCAACGCCAAAGATCAGTTCGGCTCGACTGCTTTGCACACGGCCGTCACTCACTTTATGGGTCACAGGGCCATTGTCATGCGACTCCTGGAAGCCGGGGCCGATGTCCACGCCACAGACAGGCACGGCAACACTGCCCTACACTTGGCAGCCCTCCGCGGTCATGAGGCCATTGTCATGCGACTTCTGGAAGCCGGGGCCGATGTCCACGCCACGAATATGGGCGGCGGGACGGCTCTGCAAGACGCCGCAAGCAAAGGTCATGAGGCCATCGTCATGCGACTCTTGGAGGCTGGGGCCGATGTCCATGCTGCGACTAAGAACGGCTTAACCGTCTTGCACTGGGCTGCTGAAGGGGGCCACGAGGCCATCGTCATGCGACTTCTAGAAGCTGGGGCCGATATCCACGCCACGGACAAGATCGGCAAGACTGCCCTGGACTTGGCCGCCGCGCGTGGCCAAACGGCAATTGTCACGCGACTTCGGAGGGCCGCTACTGAGGTGCATACAAAGGACAAGGACAGCTCGACGGCCTTACACCATGCTGCGCAAGAGGGGCATACCGAGATCGTTAAGGTACTCCTGGCTGCTGGCGCTGCGGTCGACGCCAAGGATAGAGAGGGCCGGACGGCCCTAGACTTGGCCGCACAAGAGGGCCACACCGAGACCGTCAAGGCCCTTCTGGCCGCCGGGGCGGCGGTCAATGCCAAGAGTAATGACGGCCGGACGGCCAGGAACGCAGGGACGGAGGTCACGGCCAAGGAGGATCAAGGCGGCTTAACGGCTCTCCACGTAGCCGCATTCAAAGGCCACACCGACAAGGTCAAGCGACTCCTAGCCAGCGGCGCGGCGGTCAACGCCAAGGGGGGTAAACAAGGCGTGACGGCGCTCCATGTGGCCGCACTCAAGGATCACACCGCGACAGTCAAGGCACTCGTGGCCAACGGCGCGGCGGTTAACGCCAAGACGAACACAGGCGGCACGGCCCTCCACATGGCCGCAATGGCGGGCCGCACCGAGATCGTCAAGGTACTCGTGGCCGCCGGGGCAGAGGTCAACGCCAAGGAACTAGGCTTGACGGCCCTAGACTTGGCCGCAGCAGAGGGCCATACCGGGATCGTTAAGCTGCTCAAGGCCGCAGGCGGACGAGGACGATACGGAGACTAAACGGCCCGAGGGCATCCTTCTGGGTGCTCTCCGCCAAAATGCGAAGCGTGTGAAATTGATGAGGCGTGCATAGCGCAGACAGAAAAGCCCAATCGCTTTTTTTGCCATGATATATGGCTTTTACAAGGAGAGTTGATGTGGCTCGTTTATTCGATAGCACCGAACATATGGATGATATAGAGAAAATATACAATCAGATGGAAGCCAATTGCCCTAATCCTTGCTCTACATCCAGAAAACTTTGGGAACTGCGGCACGCATGTAAAATTACATCTCATAATCCCTATCCTGAAACAATGCTTGAGAAAGCCGTGGTCATGTTGGCGGCAAGAGGGCAGATGCCTGCGTGGTTTAACCAATGTCCGGTCGCCTCGGGGATGAACGATTCCTCCCGATACAGGAGAAGTGCTGTCGATCTTGTTCACTGGTGCGAATTGTGTCGATGCGCGCGTCTGGTCGAGATAAAATGGGATAGCGTCGAACAACCGAAATGGAAGAGTAACGATCCGCTTGACGCACTCAGGCAGATTCTTCGGTACGGTGCCGCATACATTTATTGTCTGGTTTATAGAAGGAAATTAAAGTTCCCGGCAACATCCTTGATAAAGATGAATGCCAGTCATGTCTCGCTTGAAGTCGTCGCGCCCCGGTCATTTTGTCAGGATCTCATTGCGCGAATAAACAAACCCCATGGCGAGTTTATCAATAATACGTTTGTCGATTCCAAAATCAACGGATTGACGATGTCCTTGAAGGTGCTCGCCTTTCCAGATAAATTCCAAATACCGTTCAATGACGGAGCCGATGTCGAAAGAAATTGCGATATTGCTCAGTTGCCCCCTAAGAGCAAGGGCCAAGCGGTCCGCGACGCGTTCAACAATCTGGCTCAGGTTTGGCCCTAGTCACAGGGAACCGACAAACATGACCGACAGGTGGCTGCTCGGCGTTCCGAGTCAAGAGATCGAACGAATATTCAACGCGGCGGCAGGCAACGAGATCGCAAGCGGGAAGTTCGACAACCCGGAATCCTCCGCTTCTTTGGCTGCCAATGCCTTCGGATTTTTCCTCAACCGGCCTCGCGATCTATCGCCCTTGCTGGATTGCGACCGCGTGGTATGGCCTGCCCGTTCGCTGTCGCTCGAAGCGACGGTTCGCTTCCCCTGGAGCGGTGGCCGTCATCCCGTGCTGGATTGTCTCGTGACGACGGTGTCGGCACTCATCGGCATCGAGTCCAAACGGTTCGAGCCGTTCCGTGGCAAGAAGGCAGCATCCTTTTGCGATGCCTATTGGCGGGAGGTCTGGGGGGTGCTATGAAAGGCTACGAAGGCGTGCGGGACAAGCTTCAGGAAAACGGAGACCTGTACGACTTTCTTGACGCGGCACAACTCGTCAAACACGCCTTCGCCCTGCGGACGGCAGTCGACAACCGGAGAAGCGGGCACGACGGGCTGACTCCGATCCTCTTTTATCTCTATGCCGAGCCGGCCGTCTGGCCGAAAGACGGCAGGCTCGTCGATGAAAACGACAAGGCCAGGCACAGGGAAGAGATCACCCACTTCGCCAGAGACGTGGAGGGTGACGAAGTGGTCTTCATGTCCTGTTCGTATCGGGAGTTGCTGAAGGATTGGGCGCGCCACAAGGATGGCGGGATTCGCGCGCATGCAGCCGCCGTGCCCCGCCGTTTTTCGCCTTGATGGTCACATGCAGGAAATGGCGTGCGGCCCCGTTAGGCGTCCGGCCAGCACGGCATGACCGACCGGAAGTACTACCCTAAACTCAGACATTGCGGACAAATCCCTGGTGTTCCAGGAGGGTGCCAGAGTATCCGGGGCGTGTCGTTCAAATTATTTTTCAGTTATGCTCAGGACAATCGTGTCTCTTCCTCCGCCTCGCCTGAGAGGCTCGGTGCACGTAGGTGCCAACAGCGGAGGATCCTGAGTCGAAGTGACATCCGGTATTGTCGGTCGCCTAGTGTTGATTATTTTTGTTTCCGTACGGTACAAACTATGAGCAGTTTTTTTCTGCGTGGTTCGGTGACACAGTGTGGGAAAAACGGCAGAAAAACCTCTAAAACCCGTATGAATACAGGGCGTCGCAAACGCCTCACCCGCTCCAATCTTTTCCACGGGCCGTTATCGGTACGAAAATAGAACCAACGCGCCCCTCCGACCTGCCTCTTCCTTCGTAGGTTGGGTTAGCCGAAGGCGTAACCCGACAATCCCCTCGGCATCCGTACGCCGCCCCTGTCGGATTACGCTCCGCCAATCCGACCTACGGGGCCTACAGGGCTCATCACCCTCACCTTTATCCTCTCCCATCAAGGGAGAGGACAGGCTCTTCACTCCCTCGCCCCTCGCGGGAGAGGGCTGGGGTGAGGGGGGACGTTCGTTCGGGAATTCAGTAAAGGGGCCCTGTCTAATATTGACCATATGATCTAAATTTCTGTAAATTAACAGGGTGTCTCTCTAATGTCGTTCTCTCCTGCATCGTCGCCTTTCTCGTAGGACTCCTTCTCGGGTCCTGGCTTTTCTTTCTTCCTCTTACCATCCTGATCTTGCTGGTCATCGCCGCCGGCGCGTTGACTTGGTCTGAGAGAAACATAGGTGTTACCGGGAAACTGGGCATCCTTCTGTATGCCTGCGTTCTGCTCGGCGTGGGATATTGGTTGTTCGACGCGGGACAGCATCATGACGTTGATTTGCCATTTCCTGCCGGTCAACGGGAAGTGATGCTCTCCGGCGTTGTGACGGAACCGGTCAAGCACGCTCCTGGTCGAGTGACAATGATCGTGGCACTGGAATCCGTCGAACAGGGCAAAACGAGTCGTCAGATCGAGGGAAACTTGCGTTTGACCTGGATCCCGTGCAAGGCGCGAAAGGTCTGTGAACCCGATACGGAAGTGTTTCGAGGAGACAGGCTCACCGTCCGTGCTCGAATCCGTCCGCCCTTCGGCACGCGAAATCCGGGCGGGTTTGATTACGGCGCCTACCTGAGGGATCACGGGATTCACGCGGTCGCGGTCGTCAGGGGGGCTGGTCGGATACAGGTTCAACCCCCGGGCGTCTTCGACTTCGAAGCACGGGTATGGTGGCAGATCGATCGCTGGAGGCATCAGGTGCGCCAAGTTGCCCTTTCAACCCTTGAGCAGCCGGCTCGTGGCTTGTTTCTGGGAATGATCGTCGGGGAGCAGAATGATATTCACCCGAGCGTCCGTGAGGATTTCATGACGACGGGGACTGTCCATATCATTTCCATATCGGGCTCGCATTTGGGGTTGCTGGCTTTTGTCTCGTTCTTGGGCGTGAGGGGAATCACCCGCCGCATGCCGGCACGATGGCTGGAGAGACTCTCGTGCGTCCTGACGCCCAAGCAACTTGCCGTGTTGGTCACGATCCCCATGGTCGTGTTTTATACACTGTTGTCCGGAGCCCACGTGGCGACCGTTCGGTCGTTGCTGATGATCCTGTTGTACCTCTTTGCAGTGTGGATTGGTCACGAGCGGCAGATCATCATCGCGTTGGGGATAGCCGCGCTATTCACGACCCTGACTGATCCCAGGGCGATCTACAATCTTTCCTTTCAACTTTCGTATGTGTCCGTCCTGGCCATCGCCTTGGTGTTTCGATGGGGTAAAGTTGACCACGAGGAAGATGAAGTGCCTCAAACCTTCATGGTCAAATTGAAACATTGGGGAAAGCCGTATGCTCTGATGACCCTTGCCGCCACCGTGGGAACCGTTCCGCTCGTCGCGTACTATTTCAACCAAGTGGCTTGGTTAGGAATGTTTGCGAATGCGATCGTTGTGCCTCTGGTCGGCTTGTTCGTTGTGCCGTTGGGACTCGGTGCGTCGATGATCGTCCTGCTTGGCTGGCTCGACCACTTGCCTTTCGGCTGGGTTCATCAGGAAATCATGGACGGCCTGACGTCCGTCGTCGGTATAATGGCCACCGTGCCCGGCGCCGAATGGCACGTGGCCTCACCGTCAGTCGTGTCGATGGCAGGATTCTATCTTTGTCTTATGATTGCGTTGCTCAGCCGGAAACTGTCGTTGCGAGTCATAAGCGGGATTGCGCTGATCTTCTTTCTGTTGTGGTGGGTGTGGTCACCGCGACACGTGTTTGAGGATGATGCGTTGCGCGTCACGTTTTTGGACGTTGGCCAAGGTGACGCCACGGTGCTGGAACTTCCCGGCGGCGATACGATTCTTGTGGACGGCGGGGCCGCCTATGAACGTTGGGACATGGGCCGCATGGTCGTGGGACCGTACCTATGGGATCGAGGCATCCGGCGACTGACTCACGTCATTGCCACTCACCCGCAATTGGATCACGTGGGCGGGCTTTCCTGGATCATCGAACACTTCGAGGCCGATCATTATTGGAGTAACGGGATTCAACGAACGAACCGATTTTACCAACGACTCCGTGATGCGGTTGAGAACAAAGGACTCGTCGAACGTATTGCCCGGGAAGGAGAAGCAATCATCGGAGAAGGCCCCTGTCGGCTCGTATCGCTGAACCCGCCGTTGGCGCCGTTGGCGGAAGGCGGTTTCCCGTTGAAGGAGTCTCGGGGGTCGGAGTTGAACAATCTCTCAGTCGTTCTCAGTCTCACGTGCGGGAGGCACTCGATTTTGCTGATGGCCGATGCGGAAGTCGATGCCTTGACGAGATTGATCTACCATCCACTGGTGAAGTCGGCGACCGTTGTCAAAATCCCGCATCATGGGGCGAAGAGTTCGTTGAATCGACCATGGATTCAACGACTCAGTGCGCCAACCGCCGTAGTGTCCGCCGGTCAGGGTAATCGTTATGGACATCCGGCTCAAGAGGTTTTGCAGGCTTATGAACGTATGAACGTGTACCGAACGGATGCCGGCGGTGCGATTGTGTTTTCCGCGAAGCCGGATGCCGGGGACAGTGTGATCCAGCGTACGACGGACCGTAAACCCGTTCCTTTCGAATTGGGCAACTATTCGCCGTGGCGCGAATGGGAAAATGTGTCCCGTTTGTGGAACATCTGGGTGCGAAATGAGTAACGGGCTGGAAATATGATCCGCCCAGGGCCTGGTCGTCGTTATGGAGACTGCATGTTCTCGAAGATTGATCGGGGATTTTGCAAGGGTTCCCATCCGAGGATCGTCAAAGAATCCTCAACGTAACCTGTCGTACGGATACCGTTCAGCACACACGTGACGCCGGGAGTGCTGGTCAGACTCCACAGCGCCTTTCGGGACAATGGTTCGCCGCGTTTCTCGTCCGGAAGGAATCCATCGAGCGAGGTGGTGATCGCTTGCAGGTGTTGTTCACTTTTTCTGGCGGATTCTTGCCGAACGATCTTGAGTAAGAGAAGCAGTTTGGAGATGTAACGGGTCCGCCAATTTTCCCAGTCTGTTGCTTTTTCCTGGCTCAGGTGTCTGGCGGCTGCCTGAAAAGCCTGATTGATGTGCGGTGCGATCATCTGCGATTCGATCTGATCCCAGTGCTCCAGGTTATGGATTCGTGATCGAAGATCGCGAAGTTCGTCAGCCAGGGAAAAGAAGTCTCTGGGTTCCAGTCCCTTTCCCGCATAGGGGATCAGGGGAGCAAATTCCTGCCGATACGTTTCTTCCAACGTCGCAACTTCCTGGTGTTGCGTCTCAAAGGGCGTGTCCACTTGTTCATACCGGGGGTCGGCCAGTCGTATCATGCCACGTTGTCGAGCGGGTATGGCATTGAGTGGCCTGTTGACCAGGATCGCCACCTGATGGGCTTGGGCGAACTCCAGCACGGTGGTCGTCTGGCCCGGACCGGTATTCGCGGTCAACAAGGCTCCCGACTCAAAAAGATTCATGGGCAATTGAAGCACGCGAAACCCATGATGGGATTTGCCGGTCTGCCGGGCGGCCCGTTGGGCGGCTTCGAGCATGTGCGACAGCGAAGTCGCTTCCGGGTCGGCGGGTCCGGCCGTACTCGTGTTGGATGAAACTCCGTAGTATTGGATGCGACCTGCATCGATCTGCTGCTCGAAATAGACAAACGCCTGCTCGATGCGACGGTAAAATTCGGTTCGCAGTTCGTCCAGGGTGGACGTGTCGACGATGAGTTTGCGTTGCTTTGCATCGGAGAGGAAATACTCGGGGTTGTGCAGGAGGCAGACGTCCAGCGTGGCGAATCCAAGGCGATCGAGGGAACCGGACAGTTGATCATCGAGAAACTCGGGATGGAGGCAGTGCCAGATATCTTCCCCGTATTTGACCACGTCGGGATAGGCGCGGCCGGCCTGTTCTCTGGATTTGGCGTGCTGGAGATTTCTTCCCTGCACGTAGCCGATTTTGGAGACGACGATCACGTTGTCACGCGTCACCTCTTTTTGGGAGAGCAACGCCTGGATGACGCTCCCCACCAGGCGCTCGCTGTCACCGTCCGCATAGTTCGTGGAAGTGTCGATGAGGTTGCACCCATCCCGAATGGCTTTCATGAGTGCGGCCCGGTGGTCTTCCTGATCCACACCCGTTCTGTAGCCGCCGAACCCGATCCTGGAGTTGGTGAGGCCCGTGGAACCCAGGGTTGTATAGCCGTGGGCCGCGGAGTCGGAAGAACCCGCCATGATCCGGGACACGTAGGCGGCCGTGCCATGAGCGGTGGCCCTTCCCGGTATGCCCGGAGAGGCCAGTGTGCGTGACGTCGAATCCTCACGTGGCGCGTCGGTCAAGGCGTGCGCAACGTCTTTCGGATCGGTGAGAGGAGCACGACACGTATAGTTTCGACACACGTATAAAGCTGCTTTCCCCTCGACCGCATGCTTGCCCTTCAGAAGCGGATGCCGCGACTCGGGGTCATCGGAACTGCCATGTGCAATGATGCGATAGGGGACGAAATGACGGGCCACCTCGTCCAGCAACGGCTCACGCCCTGGGTCGGCCGGCGCCCCGACGAATGCCAATTCAAGCGGGCCGTTCAACAGGAAGTCCGCCGTCATGATGGTTTTGGCAAATCCCCTGGGTATTCGACCGATCTGTTGTCCATACGCCCGAATAGCCTGCGTAGCGGCTTCTCGAAAATCTTCGCGATCCTGGTGAAAAGAGAGGCGGGCCAAGGCCATGGCCGCCACTGCGTTGCCGCTCGGAGTAGCGCCGTCAGGTCCTTCACGTCCTCGCAGGATGAGGGCCTCGTGATCGTTGGCCGTTGTAAAAAATCCACCGTGATTCTTGTCCAGAAAATCGCTCAACAGCCGTTCACCCAATCGCACGGCCTCCGTGAGGTATCGTTCCTCACCGCCGGCTTCGTAGACGTCGATGAGTGCCTCTGTAAGATAGGCATAATCCTCCAGATACGCGTTGAGATGGGCTTTGCCTGCGCGGCAGGTGCGATACAGTCCTTCATCTGGACGGGAGAGCGTCTTGAGCAGAAAGTCCGCAGCGCGACAAGCGGATTCCAAATAAGGGCCGTGTCTCAAGACCCGTGCCGTCTCGGCCATGGCGCTGATCATCATCCCGTTCCAGGCCGTGATGATTTTGTCGTCCAATCCCGGCGGCACGCGTTTCAGCCGTGCGTCGTACACGAGTGGCTTAACCCGGTCGATCGTCTGTCGAAGCTCGTCCGGGGAACAGGAAAGTTTCTCGGCCGTTTGTTCGAGCGTGTGGGGGGTGTTGGGAATACTGTGGTGTTCCCAATTGCCGTCAGCGGTAATGTCGTAGTACGTGCAGAATCGAACCGCGTCCTGCTCCGATGGGGCGATTTCCCGGATTTCTTCGGGATCCCACACGAAGAATTTCCCTTCGACGCCTTCCGAGTCGGCATCCGTGGCGGAATAATAGCCGCCTTCGGGTGACGTCATCTCTCGAATGACGTAGTCCAGAGTTTCACGGGTCACGCGCTTGTAATCGGAGTTGCCGGTCACCTGGAATGCTTCGAGATACGTCCTGGCGAGTAACGCGTTGTCGTAGAGCATTTTTTCAAAGTGGGGAACCAGCCAGCGTTCATCCGTCGAATACCGGGCGAATCCTCCCCCGACATGGTCGTACATGCCGCCGCCGGCCATGGCATCCAACGTTTTACAAACCATGTGCAGGACGTGTTCCGTCCTGGTCCGTTGGTATTGCCGGAGAAGAAACGCGAGGCCGATGGCCGGCGGGAATTTGGGGGCTTGCCCGAAACCGCCGTAAATTGGGTCAAAGTCCGCTGAAAATTGCTCGACCGCGGAGTCAAGCTCCTGTTGCCCGACGGTCATGGGAGCGGGGACGCGCATGGCCGTTTGCAACCGGTCGGTAAAACGCGTGGCGCTTTCGGTAATAGCCGCGCGATCGTGTTCCCAGCCTTCGGCGATCTTTTTGAGAACTGTCCCGAAACCGGGCCGGCCCCATTTGTCTGTCGGAGGAAAATACGTGCCCGCAAAGATCGGTTGTTGGTCAGGCGTCAGAAAAACCGTCATGGGCCAGCCGCCGTTCCCCTGATTCATGGCGATGGTGGCTTGCATGTAAATCTCATCAAGGTCGGGGCGTTCTTCACGATCGACCTTGACGCAGACGTAATGCCGATTCATGAGCGTGGCGATCTCGTCGTTCTCAAACGATTCCCGCTCCATAACGTGGCACCAATGGCAGGCGGAATACCCGATAGACAAGAGAAGGGGTTTATCCTGGTCCTTGGCGAGTTGGAGAGCTTCCTCTCCCCAGGGATACCAATCCACGGGATTGTGAGCGTGTTGCAGCAAGTAGGGGCTTGTTTCGTGGATGAGACGGTTCGGAGACCGGGTCGAGGGTGGATTAGCCATGGAACCGACAGTAGCACCGGGCGAAAATAGGGGTCAACTCGAGTGTCTTGATCCTTGTTCTTAAAACCCTTTTCGCCGGCCCGCCAAGACGTTGAGAATCCGAATCGGCGACTTTGATAAAGAGAATCAATTCTAGGTATGAATACCTAGTTCTTTCTATTGACATAGACAAGAAAGGGGAGTACCGTGAAAGCGAGATGGGAAAGTCTGGTCATCATTAAAATACAACCTGTGCCCAAACAAAGGAGACCGCGATGAAAGCCAAACAAGGAGTTATTGATCTACTCAACAAGCTGTTGACCGAAGAGTTGACGGTCATCAATCAATATTTCCTGCACGCCAAAATGTGCAAGAACTGGGGCTATGAGCGCTTGCATCATCACGTGTTGGATCGTAGCTACGAGGAAATGAAAGATGCGAAACACGTGATCGATCACATCCTGTTTCTGGACGGCCTTCCCAACATGCAACGACTCGGAACGGTCAAAATCGGAGAAACCGTGCCGGAACAATTGAAAGCGGACCTGGACAAGGAAAAATCCATGGTCAAAATGCTCACCGAAGGCATCCAGCATTGTACAAAGGTCAGTGATTTTGCGACGCGTCACATGCTGGAAGACATGGTGAAGGATGAAGAAGAGCACATTGACTGGATCGAAACGCAGCTGGAAACCATCAAACAAGTCGGGCTGGAAAATTACCTGAGCGAACAGATCCACGAAGACGGTAGTTAAACCGTCGTTTGTTACGCTAAAGCCTTGAAGGGGAAGAGCCGGATTTTGGCTTTTCCTTTTCAAGGCTTTTTGTTATGTAGTACATGTAAAGATTCACTCATTCGTTGACAGAATGAAGGGACTGCCCACAGCGGAATTGTCATTCCGAGCGTAGCGAGGAATCTCGTCGTATCAACCTCCGAACACCTATAAAAGCAGATCCTTTCCTTCGACAGGCTCAGGACAGGCGCGTTGCTCAGGATGACTATTTGGTATGATGTGCTTGGCTAGAGATTTCCGTAAAGGAGCCGGCGTATGGCATTGACTCAATCGACGATGTTGGCGTTGGGAACCACCGTTCCCGATTTTGCATTGCCTGACGTGGTGTCAGGCGAAATGGTCGGTCCCGGCCAATTCGCCGGGGAAAAGGGGTTGCTGGTGATGTTCATTTGCCGGCATTGCCCTTACGTGGTTCACGTGCAAGAAGAGTTGGGTCGGTTGGGGCGGGATTATGCCGGGAAGTCGCTTGGCGTGATTGCGATCAGCAGTAACGACGCGGACAAATATCCGGATGACCATCCCGATCGATTGCGAGCCATGGCCCGGGAACTGGAGTTCACCTTCCCTTACTGTTACGATGAAAGCCAATCCGTGGCCAGGGCTTTCACCGCGGCCTGTACCCCGGATTTCTTTTTGTTCGACAGGTCACGGAAGTTGGTCTACCGCGGGCAACTCGATGACAGCCGTCCGGGGAACGGGAAGCCGGTGACGGGAAAAGATTTGCGGGCGGCGATTGATGCCGTCCTCGCGGAGCAGCCCGTGAGTCAGGAGCAGCGCCCCAGCGCCGGGTGCAACATCAAGTGGAAGTAGGGGACAACCCCGCGGGGTTGTCCTCATCGATGTTATCGCATCCGGGCAAACAATTTCTCCAGTAGTCGTTTCTTGCTCTCGGTGAAGGTGGTTTTTCGCCATGCATTGGCGACTTTTTTGATGACTTCGGCCTGGGTGGGGTAGGGGTGAATCGTGCCGGTGATTGTGCCTAAGCCCAGTCCCCCTTTCATGGCTAACGTGAATTCGCTGATCATGTCACCGGCGTGGGCCGCGACGATCGTCGCGCCCACGATGACGTCGGTACCTTTCTTGACGTGCACGCGGGCAAACCCCTGCTCCTCGCCGTCCAATATCGCTCGATCCACTTCGTCGAGTTTGAACGTAAAGGTCTCGACCTCGATCCCCTTGTGCTTCGCCTCGGCTTCATGCAGCCCGACGTGCGCGATTTCCGGGTCCGTATAGGTCGCCCAGGGGATAATGAGCGAATCCGTCTTGGCGTAACCCAACCCAAAGGGATGCGGGAATAAGGCGTTTTGAATCACGATTTGAGCCATGGCATCCGCAGTATGGGTAAATTTGAACGGGAAACACACGTCCCCGGCGGCATAGACGTTTGGATTGGCCGTTTGTAATCGATTGTTCACCTTCACGCCGGTCCGTGTATCATACTCCACGCCGGCCGTTTCGAGTCCGAGCCCTTCCACGTTGGGCGCACGTCCCACCCCGACAAGTATCTCATCGACCACGACTTCATGATCCTCACCATAGCTGCTGTAATGCAGAACTTTCTCTTGTCCGCGCAATTCGACGGTCGTGATGCGTGAATCGAAGATAAAAACGACGCCGTCTTCAGTCATTTGGGTTTGGACGATTTCCGCGGCATCCTCGTCCTCACGAGGAAGAATGTGCCCGGTTTGTTCGAACAGCGACACGCGGCTGCCGAATCGAGCAAACGTCTGGGCCATCTCACAACCGATCGGCCCGGCGCCGATGACGGCCAGACGCGGGGGGAGCTGGGTTAAGGAGAAGACGGTTTCATTCGTCAAATACCCTGTTGCTTCCAGTCCTTGAATCGGCGGGGCTGCCGCGCGGGCGCCGGTACAGACGGCGGCTTTCGAAAATTCAAGCGTCGTGCCGTCCACGTCGATCGTGTTCGCTCCGGTAAAACGGCCCGCGCCCATGAACACGTCAACGCCCAAGCTCGTAAAACGATGAGCTGAATCCGTTCGGCTGATGCGTGCTCGAAGTTTTCGCATTCTTGCCATGGCCGCTCCGAAATCGGTTTCGACTCCGTCCGGAACGGTTACGCCGAATTCCCTGGCGCGTTTCACCGCGTTCCACGCACGGGACGCGCGAATGACAGCTTTCGACGGGACGCATCCGACGTTCAGGCAATCCCCGCCCATCAGATGCCGTTCGATCAGGGCCGCCTTCGCGCCAAGTCCGGCGGCCACCACCGCGGTGACCAACCCGGCAGTCCCGGCTCCGATGACGACGATATTATATCGACCGGTTGGTGCCGGTTTCGTCCAGGTTGGCGGATGGACGTTGTGAACGAGTTGCTGATTAAATTCGTCCATCGGGGCCATGGTCACGGGTTCATCTCGATGATCGTCGGTCGGCATGATGCATCCTTCCTTATGGTACGGTTTTCGTTGATCTTATCTCACCCCTGAACCGCGAACAGGAAAACATGAGGCATGAATCACGATTCTTTCCTTCCCGAGAATTTACGATGAAGAATGGGAACGAGCGCCAGCAAACCCAGGAAGGTAAACGCCAACAACACGGGCGGTGAGGCAATTTCCGCCAACGAGTTGATGTATCCCAGTTGTCTCCCCGCGAACGCGTAGACGAAGCTGCCCGGGATAATACCGATTGAGGTCCCGATGACGTAGGTGCCGAGGGGTATCCGGGTCAGACCGGACACCAGGTTGACCAGAAAAAACGGAAAGGCCGGGATCAGCCGCAGGGTCAACAGATAGTTGAAGGCGTTTTGGGCGAATCCTGCCTGAATCGGTTCGATCCGTTCCCCGAATTTGCGTTCGACCCAATCGCGTAAGACGTATCGTGCAGCCAGGAAGGCCAAGGTGGCGCCCGCGGTGGCTCCAATGTTGACGAAGATCGTCCCGAGGATGCTTCCGAAGAGAAAGCCTCCGGCTAAAGTCATGATGGCTCCGCCGGGTAACGAAAACGCGGTTTGCAGGATATACACGGCCACGTAGAGCATGATCGCGGCGGTAAAATTGGCGTTGGTATAAGCCAGCAAATCGTCCCGGTTGGCTTTCAAGGCTTCAAGCGAAATGTACTGTCCAAGGTCGAAATAGAAGAATGCCCCAATTCCCAGGCCCAGGATTCCGAGAATGACAATTTTTCCGAGAGGGGAGGATTCAGTAGAGGTCGAGTCGGTCATAGCGGCCTCATTGTTGCTGCTAGTGTCGTGGCTCCAACTCATGTCGGCAGATCATGTACTCTCAACAACATTATACCGCACGTCGGTCTGAGCCCGTCACGGATGAACTTCGTCGGTGGAAAGATCGGTCGAATTTTCCGTCCTTTGAATGGTAGGTCCGGAGTTGTGCCGGTCGGCTAATTCCTCGGCAGGATACGTGATGATCTCGGCAAGGGTCGGGTGATAATGGGGCATCAGGGCAAGATCGTGGACGGTCCCATGGTAATACATGACGGCAATGAGCTCGTGAATCAGTTCCGCGGCTTCCGGCCCAACGATATGGGCTCCCAAAATTTCACCGGTTGCCGGTGATGCCAGAAGTTTGACGTGACCATGCGTCTCACCCAACGTCAACGATTTTCCATGGTCGTCGAACGGATACGAAGCCACACGATAAGGAATCTTCCGGCTCCTGCATTCTTTTTCGCTTAACCCGACACCGGCGATTTGGGGATCGGTAAAGACGACCTGGGCTTTGAGACGGTCGTCATATCGGCGAGGGGAGGACCGGGGATGGACGGCGTTCCACCCGGCAATCTCTCCTTGCTGGATTGCAATATGGACGATTTCATGGAGCCCGTTCACGTCACCCACGGCGTAAATGTGCGGCTGGCTGGTCCGCATCGTGTCGTCAACCGCGATCTTGCCTTGACGAACCTCGACCCGTGCAGACTCGAGCTTCAACCCGTCGATGTTGGACCGTCGCCCGAGGGCCTGGAGAATCACCTCTGCGGAAACGGTGATCTCCTTTCCTTCATGGGTCAGGTGCGCCGTTTTTTTCGTGCCGTCCAGGGTAAATCGATGCAGTTGGGTATTGGTCAACACCGTCATGCCCTCTTCCCGGAATCGCGCTTCCACCGGACGGGCCGAGTCTTCATCGCCTTGCGACATGAGGTGTGCGCTTCGCTGGATCAGCGTGACATGGGTCCCGATACGCTGAAAGAATTGAGCCAGTTCCAATGCCACGGGCCCGCCACCGAGTACGATCATGGATTGAGGGATGTCGCGTAATTCCAGGGCTTCATCGCTGGTGAGATATCCGGCTTCCTCGAGTCCGGCAATCGGCACATGGGAGACTACGGACCCCGTGGAAATGATAAACGCCTTGGCCTTCAGCTTGTGGGCACCGGCCTGGATTTCGTGGGGAGAGAGGAACTCGGCGCGTTCCTCGTATAAGGTAAAACGGGAATCCTTCAGTGCGTGGATGCGGTCATTGGCAAACTCGCCGATGAGACGGGCCTTGCGATTGATGATGGCGGAGAGATCGGCTTTTGCGGAAACCGGCTGTAACCCGAATTCTTCCGCACGGGTCATGAGCGACATGACGTCGGAGGAGCGCAGGATCGCCTTGGTCGGCATGCATCCGCGCAGGATGCAGAGCCCGCCCAACGGCCCATGATCGATGATGCCGACGTCGGCGCCTGCATCACGCGCCGTACGTGCCGCGGCATACCCTGCGGACCCTCCTCCGATGATGATGACGTCATGCGTCATGGCGTTGCGCGTTTCGACTCGTCATCATAATGGGGCATGGTAGCGGAAGCGCCTTCCATGTACAATGCCGTCACCACTCGATTGGTTGATGATCGATGACACCGATGACAAACGGGCGCGCGTGCCGGTACGTGGACGCGGTCGGTCTATGGTGTGCGTTGGGGTATGCCGCACTTGCCTTTCTGTCGCGGCGATCCGGCGAACCCGACCTCCCGGCGTTTTTTCTTCTCGTCGCGTGGACCAGTCTGCCGGTCTTCAGCCTCTATCTGTACTTCCGCGGGAGTGACGAACCTTTCCCGCTCAAACGCCTGATTTTCTGGTCGGTGGTCTTCCGGATCTGCGGGTTGGCAGGCGGGCCGTTTTTCGAAGACGACTTCTATCGTTACTTGTGGGACGGTTACCGTTTCGCCGCGACCGGAACACCCTACGGCGCCGCCCCTGAAGCGTTCTTCGCCGACCCCGGCGTTCCAACGGTGTTTCACGGAATTCTGGACGGCATCAACAATCCCGAATTGCCGACCATCTACGCCCCGGTCACGCAGATTGTCTTCCTGCTGGGCTACTGGTTGAAACCGGGAAGCGTCGCAGCCTTGCAGTCGATCCTGATCGTCGTCGATCTTGCGACCATCATGCTGTTGCTGCGCTTGGCCCCGGCCGGGAATGTCATGCTCTACGCGTGGTGTCCGCTGGTCATTAAGGAGATCGCCTTTACCGCGCACCCGGACGGCATTGGTGTCTGCCTGCTGCTGGCGGCGATCGTGCTCATCCGTGACCATCGCCGGAGCGCCGCCGTTTGCCTGGGGATGGCCGTCGGGGCCAAGATATTCGCACTGGTGCTGGCGCCGTTGGTGCTGGTTGGCGCGGGCCTTGCGGCCTGGTTTCTTTTCATCATGACGCTGGCGGCGGTGTATGCCCCGTTCGTCCTGCAAGGTGGGACGGACTTCGAGTCTCTGCTGGTCTTTGCCCGGGAGTGGGAGTTCAACTCGGCGGCATTCGGGCTGCTCACGACGGTCTTGCGGCCGCTTGAGGCCAAACTCGTCCTAGGCCTGTTGTGCGGTATCTTCTGGGGCCACTACTATGTCCGACATTCTCGAATTCGCGCAGGTGAAGTCCCGCGTGGCGATTGGCTCTATGGCGTGTTCCTCATGGCCTCGCCGGTGATCAATCCGTGGTACCTGCTCTGGCTGCTGCCATTCGCGGCGGTCGCGACGAGCGTCTCCGCGTGGACGGCCTCCGTCGCGGTCTTTCTCGCCTACGTGACCGGGCTCAACCTGAACGACGGCGATCTGCAACCATACCAACAGCCGGCGTGGGTCCGGCCCCTGGAGTTCGGCCTGATTCTGCTGGCGCTGGCTTATGACCTGTTCCGGCGGCAGGATCAAGAATTGATACGATGTACAAGAACCTGAGCGTCGGAGCGGTGATTCCGGCATGTAACGAGGAAGACAACATCGGCCCGGTGGTCACGGCGTTGCTGGATCTTCGTTCGAATACCGGACATCGCATCATCGACGACATCGTGGTGTGCGACAACGGATCGACGGACGCCACGGCTCAGCGCGCGCGCGAGGCGGGCGCCCATGTGGTCGTCGAAGAGACACCCGGCTATGGCAGAGCGTGTTTGACGGCCATCGCGGCCCTCCGGCGGGTGGACGTCATCCTGTTCGTGGACGGCGACCAGTCGTTCGAGGTCCGGCAGGCACTCGATCTGCTGGCGTCCATTGCTAACGGCGCAGACCTGGTCATCGGTTCCCGCACGCTGGGACGGATGGAACCGGGCGCCCTGTCGGTGCCGCAAATTGCCGGCAACCGCGTGGCGGGCCTGCTGATCCGGCTGCTGTGGGGGCGGGTGGTCACCGACCTGGGTCCCTTTCGGGCCGTCCGTGCGACTGCCCTGAAACGGCTCGACATGCGAGATACGGCCTATGGCTGGACGGTGGAAATGCAGGTCAAGGCGATCCAATGGAACATGCGAATTGTCGAGACGCCGGTGAATACTTTTCGACGGCGTTTCGGCATATCGAAGGTCGGGGGAACGCTGAAGGGCGTCATCGGCGCCAGCATCGGCATTCTCGGAATGATCACCCGGTTGCGATACCGGCGCACCGATCCTGGTATGACATGCGACAACAAGGAGGAAGAAAGGCCATGAGACCAGTCCTGATTACAGGGCCAACACACAGGTTCACCCCTACACGCGGGAGACAGTGTTTGCGGATTGCCGTCATCCTGCTCATGGCAACGCTGGTTGCCGTTGCCGCACAGGCCCAGTCCGCCAAGCTGATACCGGTGTGGGACGCGAGTGACGAAAGCAGCGTCGCGCGCATCGATCACACCTCCTGGCAGGAGATCCTGAACGGTTACCTTCGCGTCCACGACTCGGGCGTGAATCGTTTTGACTACGGGGCGCTCAAGGCCAATGCAGGAGACTTCGACAAGCTGGCCTCGTATCTGGCGTCTTTGCAGTCGCTCGATCCGCGAGACTATTCCCGGGCGGAACAGAAAGCGTACTGGATCAATTTCTACAACGCCCTGACCGTCAAGGTCGTGGCCGATGCCTATCCCGTGAAATCCATCAAAGACATCAGTGAGAGTCTGCTGGGTACGTTGGGAGGTATCTTCGGCGGGCCCTGGGATGACGTGCACGCCAAGGTCGCTGGCCGGGACCTGACGCTGAACAATATCGAACACGGCATCCTGCGGCCCATTTGGCGGGACAACAGAATCCATTACGCGGTCAACTGCGCCAGCTACGGCTGTCCCAACCTCTGCCCGACGGTCTTCACCGCGGACAATACCGAGGAACTGCTTGACGCCGGCGCGCGCGCCTACGTCAACCACCGGCGGGGCGTCGAGTTCATGGATGACGACTTCATCATCATATCGAGCATCTATAGCTGGTACGCGGCGGACTTCGGGGGGACAGAGAAGTCGGTAATCGAACACCTCGTCACGTACGCGGACAAGGTGCTCGCTGCGCGCCTGAGGAAATTTTCCGGATCAGTGGACTACGAGTACGACTGGAACCTGAACCGGCCCTGAGGCGCGCCGGCATCCCTCGACAGGCTTCCTTCGGCTACGCTCAGGACAGGCAGGGCCGGCGCGGAGAATCAGTAGGTATCGAACAAATAACCCATCGTGACGCTGAACACTTTCGACTTGGACGTATTGCGGCCGTCGATGACCTCCCCGTAAGTCAGGCCAATGTTCGTTTGTTCCGACACGTTGAGGCTCACCGTCCCGCTGAGGAACTGGATGTCTTCCTCCAACCTGGGGAAAACGCGCGTGACGGGACTGAATCCAGCACCGCCGATTTGGAGACCGGATTGCGCGTCAATGAGTTTGTAGTTGACGCTCAAGCCGATGTTATCAACCAGGACGCCGCCCGACACGTTAAAGAAGAAGTCCGACGGGACGTCCTCGTCGCGGACGCGGTACCCGATTTCGCCCGATACGGCGAATAGGTCAGCGAAATATTTACCGGTCAGGGCCGACACTTCCAGGCCGCTCGCTCCGTCACCGATGGAATTGATGAAGCCGGGTGTGTAGGATCCTTCGATGATCGCCCCTCCGCGCAGGGCGATGCTTGGCAGGGAGGGACATAACACTTCGTCGACGATGCGCCAAGTGACGCCGATATTCGTGTCCGTGACGCCAGTATAATTATCACGCCCTCCTGTCGGTGGTATATTGGGAGCGAAGTAGCTCCTGGCAGCGCCCACGCGGAAATCTATCGCAACTGCATCTGACAATCCGTACATGCCGTTTATCCACACGGTGTGCTGTCCGAGATTTTGGCCGGGATTCGGTCCCGGAGTGGGTACTTTCCGGTCGGACCTGTAGAACTCGTTAGCGTTCTGGGAGACATAGGAAAGGTTGACGAATCCGGCGCCCGGCGCGGGGAGCCAGGGCGACACTCCGTCGGCGAAGGCGGATGATCCGATGGCCGTTGTGACCATCACCACGAGGGCCATCACTGTTGCTCTGTACATGGTGACGTTCCTTCCTTTGCACACGTCCATGATGAATACAGACGTGGTTAGAGTTTGAAGCGGCGCTTCAGGTAATAGTGGACGAGTTCCTGTTCGTCCGGCTTCCCTTCGCACCCGGCGGCACGGCTGCCCGGGCAGAGCACGGCAATGTGCTCGTCGTCCGGGGTGCCCGGCCTGTTCGCCGCGTCACGGGATTCGAGGCTGTTTTTCAGGCTCATGGCGCGTTCCTTGGTCAGATCAGCCGCCTGAAGCGGACAGGACGGGCATGCGAGCTTCTGGAAGGTCAGTGCCTTGCCCATGGCGTAGGCGCTTCTGGCGCTGATACCCTGGCCTCCCGAAAGGGAACCGGATGCGTAGGCCGATGCCTGCAAGAGGCCGCCGGCGATGATCATCAACGTGAGAAAACCGATAGATCGTTTCATCTGGTGACTCCTCCTATAACGGTAAAAGATCGTCTTGAGATGACGGAATGATCATTCCACTATCAAAATAGAGGAAACAATTATAGGCTTCTGGAACTGGCAGTTCTACATTTCAGTTGAAATTTTCATGGGCGGATTCCAGCCCGTCATCGTATTGCTATCTGTCCGTGCATGGTGACACAATTCAGGTCAAGGCTGGAAGAGTGGCTAGAACGACCATCGGAGGGAAACGCATGCATCGAAGAATAGGAATGGGCTTTCTCGTCATGGGATGTTTGGTGATGGTGACGGGGTGTGCCACGCCGTCAGGTCCTCTCGCTGTCCTGCCCATGACCAGTCCAGGCGCGGCTCATCATAATCTTGAGGGGATTCAGGAGTATGGTGCCGGGAAGTGGCAAGAGGCGAAAAGCCGTTTTGAGTCGGCGATTCGAGCCGACCCCGATATGGCGGAAGCCCATTTCAATTTGGCTCTGACGCTCCACGAACTGGGCGATCACCGGGAAGCCACGGTCCATTTCAAAAGAGCGAGTGAACTGGCTCCGACGAATAAGGAAATCGTTGAATCCCCAGCCTATCGCAACCATCTCGGTCTGTCTTCGACGCTTGAGAGGCATCTGAGCGGAGGTTACCGGTATTGAGCGTCGTGCGTTCTCATAGGTTTTCTCACGCCGGGAGGCCTTGGTCATGAAACACAAATCCACCTGGTCCTACGTTCTCGTCGGTGTTCAGTTTGCCTGTATGGGAGCGATCCTCGTTTCCGGCCCATGGTTCGCCAGGGATGCCTGGTTCTTCACGTTGGAACTGTCGGGGAGTCTGTTGGTGATCTGGGCAATCCTCACCATGAAGGTGAATAAGGTCAACGTGTTTCCGGACGTCAAAGCCGGAAGCCGACTGGTGACCCATGGCCCGTATCAATGGATCCGGCATCCCATGTACACGGCGTTGCTGATGATCATGCTGGCGTTGGTGTGTGAGTCCTTTTCATACTGGCGAGGATTCTGGTGGCTGCTCTTGACCGTGGATCTGGTGGTGAAACTCTCTTATGAAGAGAGGTTGTTGGGGGAAGCCTTTGACGACTATGAAGCCTACCGGTCGCGGACGTGTCGGCTGGTTCCCTGGATATTCTGAGATCTTGACTTGCGATCTCATTCGTCTGAGTCGGCACGTTCTTGTTGGACGAATTTTCCGCATGATAGCGTCACGATCGTTGCGATGATTTATTTTCAGACCAAACCGGACGCCGTGTTTGAGGCTATTCTGATGGAAGCCTTGACCAGTGAAGCGTCGGAAATCCAGTTGCTGTCGGACGACGGGGCCATCGATTCCTGGGAAGGGCTCTATCCGGAAACTTCACGATGTCTCTGTCCCTATGAGGCGGTGCGGGTGTTGGTCCAACTGTTGGCCGCGGTGAATGATTCACACGTGTATCGTTTGACCGATCGGCATTGGCTCGTGCTGTATGAAGCGTTAAAGAATTTTTGCGCGACCCATAATGATCTGCTCGATGATTTCGACCAACACACCAGGCCCATAGGAGATTTCACTATCGGGGAAGTGGATGGAGAGGCGCTGGTCGAAATTTATTTTTGGGATACGGACTTTCTTGTTTGCAATAGAGAAGGGACGTGGGGCGACCGGCCAGCAAGCCACCCCCCTCAACGCGATGATACGGAAGAGGCCCTGTCGGAGCAGGAAGTCACCATCCCTCTTTTGGAACCCGTCGATGAGCTTAATTGGATCGTCAGGGAACCATATTTTCTGGCAGGTTCCACACGGTATCCGGATGATGTCAATGGATGAGCCGGGAGCAACTTACTCGTCCCGCAGGAGATGCACGAATAAGCCGTCACGGAGCTTGGGCTCAAACCACGTGCTCTTGGGCGGCATGAGCCCTTGGGCATCGGAAACCGCCATGAGTTCGTCAACGGTCGTGGGATACAACCAGAACGCGACGGCCCAGTCCCCTCCATCCACCTTCGAGGCCAGGACTTTCGGCGGTTGGATGCCGCCGACGAAATCGATTCTCGGGTCTGAGCGTTGATCCGCAATGCCCAGCAAGGGCATCAACACGCGGTCGGTCAACACAGAAACGGCTAATGCGTTCACCGGATTCTGCTCCATCCCGGACCGTTGTGCCGGCGTCAATTTTGGACACGCACGATGCCAACGGCCGTCCAGATACATGTCAAACCCGGCTTCTGGAGCCTGTCCCGGCTGTGTCACGGGTTGTAATTCATAGTCCAGGGCCAGGGCCTCGAGAAATTTCAGTGGGGTGTATCCATTCAGATCGCGCACGACGCGGTTATAGGGCAGAATTTGCAATTCGTCGTGCGGAAAGATGACGCACAAAAAACCTTCTTCCTGATGCGGGGAGGATCGTTTGCCACGGCGTGAAGCTCGTACCCGGCTGGCCGCGGCTGAGCGATGGTGCCCGTCGGCAATATAGAAGGCGTCGACGTTCTTGAACTCTTCGACCATTCTGTCGATAGCCGTGTGGTCGCGCAGGCTCCAGACGGTGTGCTCTACGCCGTCCTCGGCGGTGAACTGAAAGTCCGGCGCCGTGGCCGTCGTGTCCGTGAGCCAATTTTTGAATTGAGACGTTCGTCGGAAAAACAGGAGGACGGGTCCGGATTGCGATTCGTGCGTTTCGATCACTCGCACGCGGTCGTTTTCCTTGACCGGCTTGGTGAGTTCGTGTTTCTTGATGATCCCGCGGTCGTACTCCTCGATCGAGGCGAGCGCAACGAGACCGGTCTGTTCATGGGTCTCCCAGCGTTGGCGATACACGCCGAACATGGGGTGGCCTTCCCGTACCAGGACGTCGTCTTCAAGAAACCTCCGAAGGTTGGCGGCTCCTCTTTCGTAGACTTCCGTTGAATAGGGATCGATCCCGTCGGCCAACTCCAATTCGGCTCGCCCGACCCGGAGAAAACAGTGTGGATTGCCGCCGGCAATGTTCCGTGCCTCGTCCAAAGAGACGACGTCATAGGGGGGCGCGGCCACTCGGGTTGCGTATTCCGGTTTGGGCCTTACGGCACGAAAAGGCATGATGGTTGCCACGGGTTCTCCTCTTTCTACGTGCGTTTTTAAACGGTGCAACTTAGCACATTCTCGCCGGCTGAGGCACCAGGGTAATTTCAGGGGGGAAGTCGTTGGGGGAATTGAGCCGCGGAGGGGAACCCGGAACGTTGATCGTTCAGGCCGGCCGATGGTGGGTGTGCCGCGATGTTATTTCATGAATCCGAAATCAACCGGGAGGCGGCCATCCGGAGTCACCGTCACGCGTTGTTTTTGCATGCCCAGGACGGGATGCCATGCCACGAGGTCGTAGGTGCCGGGTGGAACGTGGCCGATCTCGAAAGACCCTGATTCATCTGAAATGGCGTAATAGGGATTCTTGACCATATACAGCCAATTTTCCATAAAGTCGTGACGATCACAGGTCAACACCACGGCAGAGGCGCGACGCAGCTTTTTGGCGGGAAAGACTTTTTGCGTCTGCCCCTGGGCTCGAAGACTCTGGGTATGCATGGTCCTCAAAATTTTGGCTTTGTGGCCCTTTAACGAATACGTATGAAGCGTGTGTTTGATGGGGTCGTGATTGATGAATTGGACGGTCTCATCCGCCCGAATCACGCCGGTGAACGGGCCGAAGCTGCAAGTTTCGAGTCGAACGCCGAGGTTCAACGCGGTTCCTCCGGCATAGTTAAATACTCCACGGCCCCGTCCGGTGGCCGTCTCGCGGTACGAAGGAAACGGTTTGCCCCTCTCCACGCCTTCCAGTGCGATGACAACGCCTTTCACCATGCCGTCGTGTACTTCGAGTTTGGTCAGCACGCGTTCTGCTCCACAAATCTCAGGCCCGTTCAGGACTTCAAAACGTCTTGGGGTATGGGGGAGGGTGCCCGTGAAGGCCACCTTCCCCGTGATGGTTGCCCCGGTTTCGACCTCAATCACGTCGTAGGCCAACCCCGCACCTGCGAATCCAAATAACACAAGAAACGAGTTGATCGTACAAATGCGGCGCCACATGTGGGGTCTCCTTTTCAAATATGTAATACTCATCTTTCTCTGCAACAAGCGGCTCGAACTAATAAACCGCCTGCCACCCGAACGTCACGACCGAATCGGTCTCGAGCTGGCCGTCCAAGTACTGGTAAACCGGGAATCCGCCTTCCATTGCCAGCCGGTTTTCCAGACCCATGAAATCCGGGAACAGGACGTTGACCCCGAACAGGATATCCAGGCGTTGTCCGCCCAGCAGGTCAGGAAACGCCGTTTGAACGATTCTCATGCCATTCATCGGGTGGTTCGTACGAATGGCGGGATCCATTCCATCATAGGCTTCCCAGTGATTCCAACTCAGACGAATAGAACTGCTCAGCGTATTTTCGATGACCTCGTAGGCGCCAAAGGCGTTGATGGTATAGGCGTCGCCCTTGGAAAAATCATTGGAATTTGTGCCTGCTCTCAGGGTGCCGATTGCCTGGATACCCCAGGATGCATGCCCCATTTCCCCTCCATAGGTGATCCCGGGGTAAAAATCGAAGGTTCCCGAACCAAGATGCATGGGATATGGGAGTCGGCTATTTGGTCCCAGTGGTGTCCGGTCCGTGGGTTCAATGCTACCCGTGGGTACACTCAGCGACAGGTTGAAGTGGAACCGGTGGGCTCCGATGCTTGGGGCTTCGACGGCCCAGAGCCGCCAAAGCGATCCGAACCGGATATCGCCGAACCCTTCGGAACGAGTCGTAAATTTCCCTCCCATACGCGTCACATGATCCATGCTGTTGCTCAGGTACGGCACCATGAGCGTCAGGGTCACGGTATCGTTCAATCCATACATGAATCCGAACATGTGCATCCTCATACGCATGGATTCCGGTGCTATCAGATATCCTGATGGAACGGGTTGCCCCGGCCTTGTCACGTCAGCAGTTGTCAGTCTGTCGGTCCCGTAACGGTTTCCCTTCATGAACATGTGCATCAAACGATAGGAGAACATGACTTCCCCTGCCTCATGCGTGTGATCACCCATCATGCCGATCGGAGCATGACTGTTTGGTTTGTCATCGGTATAAAAGTTTCCCGTGGTGAGTTTTTCTCCTTTTTGCGTCAACCCTTCAGCCAGAGATTCTTCGACGTCATCGAGCAGCCCGTCCAACAGTGCCGCGTGAACTCCTTGAGTGCCGGTCCACGCCATGCAGAAGAAAAAAAGCGCAAATATGATTCCCGGTTTCACCGGGGTCAGTACTCCGTTCATTCGCAAACCTCTTCTCGCAAAACATGAATGAAATTGATTGTGTCAAACCCTCAGAGCGAGTCATAAAGTCCTCCGTTAGAAATGGTAGCGAACGGCATTTCCGTTGAAGGTTCATCCTTCGACGGAAAAACGTTGCAATGAATTAAAGGGAAGACTTGAGACTAGAAACAGGGAGGACCGCGAGAAAAGCGAAGCGTTGGAACGGTCAGTGTAACAGGATGAGCAATGGGAACTTCTATGGCGTGTATAACGGTGAGCGGAGCATCAAAAACGGGTTCGGCAACACTGACCACTTGGCCGGCCGCGCACATAAGGGAGCAAAGAATCGTCGAATGGGTGGCTGCGTTATGGTGAACGTGGTGAAGGGAATGAGCGGCAGCTTGGCTGGAGACCACGCCGCTCATGACCAAGAAACAGGCCAGAACCCCGAGAACGAGTGCTGTGCGGGATAGACGGGTCATGATTGAAGTCACTCTGGTTCCAGCATAGGGCAAGATCCTCCGGGAGTCAAGAACGGTGGAGGTCTTCAAGGTATGGCTGATCTGATGTATGCTCGGACTCACGGGCAGGGTGTTGAGGGCTTTTTCCGCAAACCGGCGGAAAGTGTCCGATAAAGAAAGTACGCGCCATGGGCATTTCAATTTCTGAAAGTACGACCGTCTTTCATGTGCCTTTTTCGTCCCCCAATAATGAGGGCATCCCTGAAGATGGTTTTATCGATCTCAAGGCGCATCCCGAATGGATCCCGGTGCTTCCTTCCTGTATCGGGTGGCCTGAACTCCAATCCCTCTTGAAGGTGATCAATGCTCCGCACACGGGATTGATGAGCTTGGCGGCCGATCAGAATTTCATCCCTGGTGATCCGTCCGAATCTCAACTGACGTCGTTTGTCGTGATCTGTCCGGCTGAGCCATCCGACCGGGACAAACCAGCCATGAGGAGCCTGGCGGATTTTCTACGTGCGGGCATAGACGCACTGATGCATAAGGCGAGTGATGCACTGCGGCAGCGGCTGGACGTAGAAATCCTTTTGGAACTGCAACCAACCCGGTTTCGTCTTGATGGCGTAGATGGATGGAGCCTGACGGTGATGACGTCTGTCTGCGCAGACGAGACTCACGAGGCACGAAGAATTTGGGGAATTGTCTTACGGGCGCTGGAAACGGCCTTGCAGGCCTACGATGAGGAGGGCGAATAGGGGAGAGGGCTCAAGCCGTCTCCCCTATCTCCCTGATAGCGTTATTTAGCGATCGTGTCGTCCGCCACGGCCACCACCAAAACCGCCGCCACCACCAAAACCACCACCGCCACCGCGTCCTCCCGGCCTTGATTCTTGAGGCCGGGCTTGATTCACGGTTAACGTACGGCCATCCAATTGGGTGCCGTTCAACGCTGTAATGGCTGCCTTGCCTTCTTCTTCCGAGGGCATTTCGACAAAACCAAAACCCCGGGACCGTCCGGTGTATTTGTCGGTGATGATTTTTGCCGAATCCACGTTGCCATGTTGGACAAACAGATCCGTTAATTCCGTTTCGGTTGTCGGATATGGCAATCCGCCCACATAAATTTTAAACGGCATAGAACAACTCCTTTGAAAGTATTGGGGATTTACACTCGAAAAACAGGAAAGGAGGGCCGAAGACGCGACTGAAGAAAGGCGGCTTGGTCAGCTTTCGATCAGATTTCCGATTGCAACCTCGATTAATAAATGGCCTTGTTGTTGTAATGCAACGCAGGCCACTATCTGTGGAAAAAAGACGGTAGCACATTTTTCTCGAGAAGACAATAGAGCCGCAAAAAAGGTTCCCGGCAGGATTGGCTCATGGAATGAGGTGAGCCGCTTTCTCTATGGCTTGGCCTGGTTGCCGAGCTGAACCAGCGGGCGTTGGGCGTCGAGATCAGCGTAAAAGTCCTGGCCTTTGTGATTGATGACGATGAAGGCCGGGAAATCCTCGACTTCGATTTTCCACACCGCTTCCATACCAAGATCTTCGAATTCCAGGACTTCAACTTTCTTGATGCTGTGTTCGGCCAACCGTGCGGCAGGTCCGCCGATGGATCCCAGATAGAACCCCCCATGGTTCCGGCAGGCCTCGCGCACCTGTTGGGAACGGTTGCCTTTCGCCAGCATGATCATACTGCCCCCTGCGGCCTGAAACTGCTCCACATAGGAGTCCATGCGTCCGGCGGTCGTGGGGCCGAAGGACCCCGAGGCATATCCTTCGGGTTTTTTTGCGGGACCGGCGTAATACACGACGTGATGCTTGAAATACTCGGGAAGGCCTTTGCCGGCATCAAGTTGTTCTTTCAGCTTGGCGTGGGCGATGTCTCGCGCGACGACAATGGGACCGGTGAGCGACAACCTGGTGGCGACCGGATATTCGCGCAATTCTGAGAGGATGGCCTGCATGGGCCGGTTCAGATCGATCTTGACGACGTGTTCGTCCAGGTCCTTTTCACTGACGTCAGGGAGATATTGCGCGGGATTCGTTTCGAGTTGTTCGAGGAAGACACCCTCTCGGGTGATTTTGGCCAGGACCTGCCGGTCGGCTGAACAGGAGACACCCAGCCCGACCGGGCAGGACGCTCCATGACGGGGGAGGCGAATGACCCGTACGTCGTGTGCGAAGTATTTCCCGCCGAATTGGGCGCCGATGCCTGTTTCAGAGCAGAGTCGTAAAATCTCCTTTTCGAAGTCTCGGTCACGAAACGCGCGTCCTAACTGGTTTCCGGAGGCGGGGAGATCATCGAGATAATGACAGCTGGCGAGCTTGACCGTCTTCAAGGTGAACTCCGCAGACAGGCCCCCGATGACGATGGCCAGGTGATAGGGTGGGCAGGCCGAGGTTCCGATCGTGCGGATCTTCTCCGCGACAAAGGAGAGCAGGGATTTCGGGTTCAGGAGGGCTTTGGTCTCTTGATAGAGAAAGGTCTTGTTGGCCGACCCTCCGCCTTTGGCGATAAACAGGAAACGGTACTCCGCGCCGGATTCGGCATAGAGCTCGATCTGAGCCGGGAGGTTCGTGCCGGTATTCTTCTCGGTATACATATCGAGGGGCGCCATCTGCGAATAGCGCAGGTGGCGTTGCGCGTAGGCCTCATAAACGCCGCGCGACAGCGCTTCGGCGTCGTCACCCGTGGTGAAGACATGCTGTCCCTTGTACCCGACGACGATCGCCGTACCGGTGTCCTGGCAGCCCGGCAACACTCGCCCGGCGGCGATATTGGCATTCTTGAGCAGTTCCAGCGCGACGAAGCGATCGTTATCCGAGGCTTCGGGGTCGTCCAGAATGTGGCTCAATTGTTTGAGGTGACTCGCGCGCAGCAAATGCGCGACGTCATCCATTGCTTCACGTGCCAGAAGTGTCAGGGCTTCGGGCTGAATGGTGAGGACTTCGCGTCCTTCGATGTGGGTGGTGGTGACGTGGTCCGACGTCAATTGACGATACGCCGTCGCATCCTCACCGTGTTCGAAGATCTCTTGGTATTGAAAGTCCACCAGGCGCCGCTCCCCCGAGATTGAATCTTGCCACACTTGACCGGACGAATGCACCTCAGGACAGATGTTCCGGCGACTCGACGCTTATCCCACGGGCGGGGCCCAGTCTTCGTCACGTCGTTCTTTTTGCGCTTCCCGGTAGGCTTTCTCGTCATCGTCCAATTTGTTGGCTGCCTGAATGTCCAGGATCTCTTGCGGGGAAAGATATTTGAGCGCCATTCCGGTCAAGATTTTTTGCTGGATCGTTCCCTTGATTTGAATATCGATAATGGCGTTGGCGCCGATCTGTTGAGCTCGTTCCAGTAATTCAGCATGAAGCACGTCCCAGTTCACCGACGGCGTGTCGGGTGGCTGCTCCACTTCCAATTCCCCTAATTCCTTGTAGGCAATGACGGGTAATTCATCCAGAATTTCGACCTTCTGATTGGACGGTCCGCTCTCGCCGGTTTCGGTGAGCGGCATGGGTTCGGTATCTTTCGGTTGAGGGGTCCGCGCGGCATCGACATCAAAGGCTTTGAGTCGTGCGGTGGCCACGGCCGCTTCGTGAGGGTTGCTGCTTGCCGCCATCCGCTTGAGTTTTTCGACCCGCTCAAGCGCTTCCTTGAGGCTCATCTTGGCCCCTGGTTTTCGTAGTGCGTTGATCGGCATAAATTGGACCCTGTGAAGACCGAGGGGAGGATGATCTCAGATCAAGGTAGTTTCAAGGCGCCTTTTACGCGATGAACGTGCGGGAAGAAGAAATGGACTTCCTGATGCGAAGATGAATTTCTACCCACCGGCAAAGCCAAATGTCAACCAGCGTGTGTCGCGGAGTACTGGTTTTAGGGGTTGTCCAGACTCATGGCGAGTGCATAGACCCCGAACTGGGCGACCCAATGACCGTATTTCTTGTAGTCGTCACGCCAATATTCAGGATGGTTCATGTGCGTGACAACGTGCCGGACGTACTGATCGCGGTACTCGGAATTTTCCGTATATTGATACAGATCCCAGAAGCCCCAGCACCGGCTGAAATTGAGGCCGGCGGAATGTGGAAAGGCGGGACGGTGGATGGGTTCCAACTGCACGTCTTCCGCAAGGTACCTGCTTAACCACGTGGCAGTCTCGTGACGGGGAAGGATGGCGAGAATCGCTCGCGTGCGTTGCAAGGCGGCCGGGAAGAATTCATCGGTCAGGTGGTCGATGGAGTGGGGGAGGCCCTGGTCGAGGGGCAGCAAGTGCTCCCGTGTAAACGCGGATAAGGTTTCAGCCAATTCCAGGTCATTGTTCCATTGAGCCCACTCCCATAAATTCAACACGGCCCAGGAGACGTTGCCATAGGCGCGGTGTCGCGCATGAGTCAAGATCGCACTTTCCGACAGGGAAAAGATCCACGCTTCAAGTCGCCCGGCCAGTTCACCCGCGATGACCCGTAAATCGTCTTTCCGGAAGAATCGCTGTCGATCTTGCGCAAGTTTCAGGAACCACGCGTATCCATAGGGAAGCTCCCCGGTCAATTCATCGTTCCGAATACAACTCAGTTCCTGGTCGAGTTTTTCAGGGATGAGCACGGATTCGGCAAGCTCGCTCCACCGGGGCTCTCCGGTCAACCGGGACACGGTGAACAGAGCATAGAGTCCATGGATGCAGGAATGCCAGTCAACGCACCCGTGAAACGCCGGATGACTGGTATCCTGGCGCGTGACGCCCCCGGCAATCGGGGCGGCGAGGGCGGAAAGGTAGTCGAGTCGGGATGCGCAGAACGCTTCCCAGGAGAAGGGGGAACGGTCTGCGTGGCCGGACGTCATCTTAGGTGGGAGGCAGCAGAGGGCCTGCCCAAAGCCCTTTGACGCGCTGCACGTCCACCAGATTATTCGGAGGACCCAAGTCGGCCATGAGTTTGGTGTCGATACGGCCGTGTTCCACGAGCAGAAGCTGGGGTTCGGCGACGCCTTGCGGTTTGAACCAGTACCATCCCGGACAATCCGGGAGCGTGTCGGTCCAGTTGGGTATCATATGGCGGAGTTCATGCTCGATCTTTGCCTGCACCCGGTTGGGATCATGGCTGCCCAACAGCGATTTCAGCGAATCGTACAGGGCATCAGCATGGATACGTAAGGACATTCGGCCTCCTGGGCATTTCTCTCTTTATGTCATTCCCGTCACGATGAGTAAAGAGGAAAAGCAGAAGGTTGCGAGGAACAATTTGGAGTATACTGGAGAAAACGGAAGGGATTGCCTGAGATGACAGCCACGAGGAGCAAACCACGATGAAGAATAGGCTCTATTGGAAAATCATAGCGCTCACCACTGTGTTGGTGCTGATCAGTGGTTTTTTGTCCTGGGCGGATTTCCGCTTGGGCGAAGACGCATATCTGGCGCAGGATTACGAAACCGCGATGCGGGAATGGGCCCCGCTCGCTTCCCAAGGGAATGCCGAGGCTCAAAACATGGTGGGGTTCATGTATCGATGGGGGCAGGGCGTGGTACAGGATTTTGAGACGGCCCGCTACTGGTATCGACTGGCGGCCGATCAAGGGCATCAAAGTGCGCAAAATAACCTGGGATTACTCTACCGTTACGGCCTGGGTGTTCCGAAAAATTACGCGAAAGCCTTCCGGTGGTTTCTGAGGGCGGCGGAACAGGGCAACGCGGCAGGACAAAATCACGTCGGGCTGATGTTCTACAAGGGCGAAGGCGTCAAGCAGGACTACGTCCAGGCCTATAAATGGGCCTTTCTGGCAGCCGAACAGGGGATGGACCCGGCGCTGGAAGCCGTGTCCATGCTGGAACAGGAGATGACCCACGCTCAGATCGCAGAAGCCGAAGCCTTAGCCAGGGCCTGGAGACCGAAGGGGCCGGAGACGGTGTTGTAGCCGGGAACCCCCTTCCGTTTCAACAGGTTGTATTTTTCAACAAACGTTCCTGTCAGTAGCCTTCCCGTTTGATGCAGGCGTGAGAGATCATGGTCTGTTTTCGTTGGCAAGATCGTGTGAACAACCGATGATACGAGACCGAATCCGTCACGGCTGCCACGTGTAGTCGGTGACAAAGTTGAAGGGTATAGGTCAATGCTGCGCTGGCTTTGACCAGTGCCCATCCATACTCGAAAACCGGGACGTCTTCTTGATGGATGGATTGGCGACTCAGGGTTTTGACCGACTCGACCGAATAAGATTGTTTTTGCCAATCAGGTGTTCTCAACGTGGATAAAAGCGAATTTTCCGTGGAGGCGACATTCCCTCGTAGTTGTATGTCCGATTCGTCAAACAACGTACGCTGAAAACGATAGTCATCCGACAAGGCTTCATGAAACATGGAACGCCACGTGGGATCGGCTAAATCCTGATCCACTGCCGCAATCACCTCCGGACGTAACGTGCCACTGACATTGTGACCTTGGATGATTCGGCCTGCTTCCAGAAGCTGAGGATAGTAGTCGCCCATGCGGTCGGGAAAGGCCGTCGTTCCCATGAATGGGGTCAGTCGCAAGGCCATGAAATCTCGGAAATGCACAATCGCATATTCTTGTAAGAGAAGCTCCAGGGTGCGCTCATGGCACAAGTGGAAGGGATAATACAGGGCATTCATAGAAGTCCGGGTTACACATTGAACTTGAAGTGACACACGTCGCCGTCTTTCACCACGTAGTCTCTGCCCTCGGAGCGGATGAGGCCTTTCTCTCGCAACGTTTGCTCTGACGGGTATCGATCAAGATCCGTGAAGCCGTACACGTCGGCTTTGATAAACCCTTTTTCGAAGTCCGAATGGATCACGCCGGCGGCTTGAGGTGCTCTGGCGCCAACGGGGATCGTCCACGCCCGGACTTCCTGGGGGCCTCCGGTAAAATATGAGCAGAGTCCCAGCGTGTTGTACGCAGCCACGATGACCCGTTCCAGGCCGCTGTGTTGCATGCCCAGGTCGGCCATGAACAGGGAGTGGTCCTCGTCCGACAACTCGGCCAGTTCGCTTTCCAGCTTGCCGCAGAGTACGACCGATTCCGCCTCGAGTTGCTGGACAAACGTGTGAAAATCATCCACTGCGGCCGGGTCCGTGTTCTCATCGGCGTTGCCGACGTACAGGACGGGTTTTGCGGTCAGCAGGAAGAAACCCTTGAGATTTTCGGGGTCAAGTCCGAGCGTCCGTACAGGTTTTCCCTCCTCGAGTCCCTTCTTCAGGATATTGAGGAATTCCAGCGTCTCTTTCGACGCCGTGTCTCCGGATCGTGCCTTCCCCGAAATTTTGTCGAATTGCTTGGTGACGCTTTCGAGGTCGGCCAGCATGAGTTCGGTCTCGATCACGTCGATGTCCCTCTTGGCGTCGATCCCGTCCAACGTGTGTATGACATTGCCATCCTGAAAGAGACGGACCATGTGCAGGATCGCGTCGACTTCCCGGATGGTGGCCAGGAATTTGTTGCCGAGTCCCTCGCCTTGTGCGGCGCCTTTGCCCAGTCCGGCGATGTCGACAAACCGGCAGAAGGCGGGAGTCGTTTTTTGCGGTTTGAAGACTTCCGTGAGGCGGGTCAGCCTGGAGTCGGGAACGGGAACAACACCGAGGTTCGCTTCGATGGTGGTAAAGGGATAGCTCGACGCGGCCGCGCCTCCTGACGTCAGCGCGTTGAAGATCGTCGATTTACCGATGTTGGGAAGCCCGACAATGCCGATTTCCATGGGAGACGCATACTAGCAAACCTGTTCCGGCCGGGGCTAGGGGAATGATGAAGTGACAAGAGAGGCGAAATTTGGTCCTGTCTTAGGGGTTTTCAATTGGCGTTGGCACCTTGTCCGGTTTTTGATGGCCTGTTTTCACTTTATAATCAAATGGTTACGTTAAACAAGGGAAGAGCTGCCAAACGGGGGAAACCGGAAAACTTTTATTTTGTTTATAGATCCGTGCCCTTGATTTGCCGCAAGAACTGGTTATGAAAGAGAACATTGGGGGGAAAGCTCGCGCAACGCGTCGAGGAAAAATCCATGCAGGACCGTTCCCGGATACTCCGGAACAGTCGAGAACAGGGGGGAACACATATGAAATGTCCACGGTGTGAGGGTTTTATGATCAGAGATCATTTTTATGATCCGGATGGTCCTTTTCTTCGTATCGAGACCTTACGGTGTTTGAATTGCGGGGAAACGGTCTATCCGAAAACTGCAAGACGGCCGGTGCCGGACCGCGGCAACAGGAAGCCCGCTTCTCAAGCCGCGTAACCGTCATGAGAATCGGTCATGAGGAGCCGATAGAGGTGCATCATGCGTCAAGCCCCGTTATCCAGTGTCGCAGATCCTGACAGTGATCAACCATTGTTGGTGACGCCGGCCCAAGATTTCCTGGAACGTCTTCCGCAAACGTCTTCACGGCGGGCAGGCGGGATCCGGCCTGAGAAGCAAGAGAAGGAAGAGGGGACTCGCGGACCCATCCAAGTGTTCTTGAAGGAGATGGGTCAGGTCGCATTATTGACTCGTGAAGAGGAAGTGCGGCTTGCCAGACAGATCGAAGCAGGACGCGCTGAATTGGCACGGACCGTCTACGGGCTCCCCCTGGTTCTCGATGATTTGGAGTTGCTCCGTGTTTCTTTGCAGCGCCGTGAGATTCCCGTGTCTGCGGTTGTGGCACTTGAGCGCGGGTCCGGGGAGCGGAACGTTGAATCCGCAGAGGCGGAACAGGAGGACGTGCGCAATCGAACCGTGAGTGGATTGTCGGCCATCCGGCGCGCCTCGAAACCTCTGCAACAGTATTACCGCGAAACATGCGCCAAGCCGGCGGCAAAAGGCTCCGGTCAGACGTTGAAACACGTGGAGTCCGCTCAGCAACGCGTTGCCGCACGGGTCCGGGCGTTGCATCTCACTGATGAATATCACGGACAACTGCTGTCCCGGATCAAGACCCTGGCGAACGATCTTCGTTCAGATCGGCAAGAAAGATTGAAGAACGTTGAGCAAAACGTCCTGTCGATGCCCGTCACCCTGTTCCTGGAAAGTGTGGACAGAATTGAACGGGCTGAGCGAACCATCGAAGGCGGGAAAAACGGGCTCATTCAAGCCAATTTACGATTAGTGGTGAGCATCGCCAAGCAGTATTTGGGACGGGGTCTTCAATTTTTGGATCTCGTGCAAGAAGGCAACATCGGCTTGATGAAGGCCGTTGACAAATTCGAATATCAACGCGGGTACAAGTTCAGCACCTATGCGACGTGGTGGATCCGGCAACGAATCACGCGTGCCATCGCCGATCAGGCCAATACGATCCGGGTGCCGGTTCATATGCATGAAGCCATCCAAAAATTGAAGAAGGCGTCGATAAAATTGGTGCAACGCTACGGGCGTCCGGCCACTGTTCAGGAATTGGCCGAACACGTGGAGTTGTCCGAGGGGAAGACCCGGGAAATGTTGGATTGCCTGAAGGAGCCCGTGTCGTTGGAAACCCCGGTTGGGGATCATGAAGATACCCGGTTGGGCGATCTTCTCGAGGATCGGACCGTGGCTGCCCCGTATGCGGCTGCCTTACGGTCTGATACGCGACGCAATGTGGACAAGGCCCTGGGTATATTGACGCCGAAAGAAGAGTACATCATCAAAAAACGATTCGGGATCGGATTTGCCAAAGGGCATACCTTGGAAGAAATCAGCGAAGATTTTGGCGTCACGCGGGAACGCATCCGTCAGATCGAAGCGTCCGCTCTCAGGAAATTGCGCCAACCGCAATGTCTGGAATTGCTCCAGGATCTCGTGGAAATGAATTAGGCGTGGTCATGTGCAGGGCCGACGCCATCTGGATTTTTGATTCCGGATTGCGAATTTTGGATTGGCGTCATCTGTGTGCAGTCGGAGTAGGTCGGATTAGCCCTTCGACCAGGCTTCCTTCGACTTCGCTTCTTTCGGCTACGCTCAGGACAGGCAGGACAGGCGTAGCGTAATCCGACCATCCCCTCTGAATTTCGAGCCATTCCCTTCCAATTTGTGTTAGAGTTCCGGTATTCCTTGTCCTCGTTCAGACAGGCCGAAAGGAGGGGACTCTCATGGGCGCAGAAATGCAGGTCTTCGGCACCCTCGCTGTTTTACTGGTCGTCAGCGTTGCCTTGGTGGGGTTCTTGTACCTCATCCCCATTCCACTATGGATTGCGGCCTGGGCCTCGAATGCCTACGTGGGGCTCCTGACGCTGGTCGGCATGAGGTTTCGCCGGGTGCCGCCGGGCACCGTGGTCACGGCGCGGATCAGTGCGGTCAAAGCGGGCCTGTCGATTCCCATCAATGATCTCGAAGCCCACTTTCTTGCCGGCGGCGCCGTCGTGAAAGTGGTCAATGCCATGATTTCCGCGGACAAGGCGAACATCCCCATGCCCTTCAAACGCGCCGCAGCCATTGATCTTGCCGGTCGTGACGTGTTGGAAGCCGTACAAATGTCGGTGTTACCAAAGGTGATTGAAACCCCCAGGATTACGGCAGTGGCGAAAGACGGCATTCAACTCATTGCCGTGTCACGCGTCACCGTCCGGGCGAACATCGACCGGTTGGTCGGCGGAGCCGGAGAAGAGACGGTCATTGCCAGGGTGGGTGAGGGCATGGTGAGCACCATCGGTTCGTCGGGCACGCACAAGGACGTGTTGGAAAATCCCGATGAGATCTCGAAACACATTCTCCAAAAAGGGTTGGATGCCGGGACCGCGTTTGAAATTTTGTCCATTGATATCGCAGACGTGGACGTGGGTGAAAATATCGGTGCGAAGTTGCAGATCGATCAAGCCAATGCCGATAAGCAAATTGCACAGGCCAAGGCCGAAGAACGGCGGGCCATGGCCGTGGCGCTGGAACAGGAAATGCGGGCCCGGGTGATCGAGGCCGAAGCGGAAGTGCCGCGAGCCATGGCCGAGGCGTTTCGGAAAGGCAATATCGGGCTGATGGATTATTACCGGATGAAGAACGTGCAAGCCGATACCGCCATGAGGGAGGCCATTGGGCGTGAGGACGAGGAACCGGAGCAAGGCAAATCCACTTGAGGTCATAGGATGAATGTCGAAGCATTTGTCTTTCTTGGGATCGTGTTGTTGGTCTGGTTTTTTGCCTCCATGGGGAGCTGGCTGCGTGAACAGCTCGAGCGCTATACACGATATCAAGAGGAACTTGTAGCCCGCGAGGCGTTTCCTCCTTCTCCGGATTCCGGGAGCGTCCAGTTCGAAGAGGTGACGGCTGAGCAGTCGGAGATTACCCCCCCACGCGTTGTTGCCCGGGCGAGGCTGCAACGTCCCGCCCGGTTACGGTATCGCAGCAGAAAAGCCGCGCGTCAGGGAGTCATTCTGATGACGGTGTTCGGGCCGTGTAAAGCGTTCGAACTCCGGGGTGACTCCTGAGGGACGTTGGGCTGATCATTCGGCATGGATATTCGATCCAGTGTCTTATTGACGGACTTCTACCAGCTCGCCATGCTTCAAGGCTATCTCGAACGGGGCATGGAAGACACTGCGGTCTTCGAATGTTTCGTGAGGACGATGCCCCCGCAACGGGGGTTTTTCATGGCTGCGGGGTTGGCACAGCTCCTGGAATTTTTGGAGAACGTTCGTTTTCCCCCTGACGAGTTGGAATGGATAGCCGACAGCGGCCGGTTCAGCCGCTCCTTTGTCGAGTATCTGGAACGGTTTCGGTTTGCGGGCGATCTGCATGCCGTGCCCGAGGGCACGGTCTTTTTCGCGAACGAACCGGTTGTCCGGGTCACGGCCCCGCTACCTCAAGCCCAGTTGATCGAGACCCGGTTGATCAACCTGCTCCACTATCAGACGTTGATTGCATCCAAAGCCGCGCGATGCGTCCTCGCTGCTGCCGGCAAACCCGTGATCGATTTCGGCTTGCGACGATCACACGGTGCCGAGGCCGGGTTGTTGGCTGCCCGGGCCAGCTATCTGGCCGGATTTGCAGGCTCGGCCACGGTCATGGCCGGGCCTTTTTTCGAGGTGCCGGTATTCGGGACGATGGGGCATAGTTTCGTGCAGGCTCACGAAACCGAACGCCATGCCTTTGAGCATTTTGCCGATGCCCAACCTGATAACGTGGTTCTCCTGCTTGATACCCATGACACGGAAAAAGGAGCGCACACCGTGGTTGAGTTGGCCTCGCGTCTGCGGTCAAAGGGCATGACGATCAAAGGGGTGCGTCTCGATAGCGGAGACCTGGTGAAGCAGGCGCAGCGGGTGCGACGTATTCTGGATGACGGCGGCTTGAGAGAGGTGCAGATTACGGCAAGCGGCAACTTGGATGAAGATGCTATCCGGCATCTTGTCGCGGCTCAGGCTCCCGTTGATCTGTTTGCAGTCGGAACCCGGCTGACGACTTCGGCGGATGTGCCGTATCTGGAGTGCGTGTATAAGTTGCAGGCATATTCCGGAAGACCGACACGAAAAAAATCAGAGGGTAAGGAAACCTGGCCGGGTGCAAAACAAGTTTACCGTCACTACGATCAACGAGGGCGTATCGATCATGACGTGGTGACGACGGCTGACGACATTCAAGAAGGGAAGCCGCTGCTCCGGCAGGTCATGGAATCCGGCAAGTGTCGTGAAACGTCCCCTTCACTCAATCAAATCCGTGAGCAGGCAAGGGCCGAACTCGCCACGTTGCCTGAAGAGATGCGCCGGTGCAGTCAAGGGATAACCATCCCCGTTCAGCTATCTTCCGCATTACGGGATCTGACCCGCGTTGTGGATGCCCGGGACTCTCCTTCATAGGTCAGGTTAGCCCTGAGCTTCTCGAAGGGCGTCACCCGACAAGAACGTAATCCGACCTACGTCCCGACCTTGACGGGGATGACTTTGACGCGGACTCGGGCTAATCCCTTTCGGTGGAATCCCAGTCTTTTGGCGGCCCCATAACTCAAGTCGATAATGCGTTTCCCGGAATTCGGGTTGTTGACACTGGGGAACGGCCCGCGATCATTGACCCGGACGACGATCGATCGCCCGTTTTCCAGGTTCGTCACTCTGACGTTGATCGGTAACGGCAGGTATTTATGCGCGGCGGTCAAGGCCATGGGATTGAACGCTTCACCGTTCGCGGTCATGTGTCCCCCTTTCTGTCGCCGGGTTTCTTCTCCATACCAGGACGCGACCCCTTTCTCTTCATAGCGTTGGGCCTTTCGGACGCTCATGGGCACGTAGCGTCTGCCTTTCACCACGTAGGGGGCCCATTTGACCCGACCCTGACGAATGGCTTCTTTCACCGGCAACCCGTCGATCGTTTCGATCTCATGACGTGTCAGGGGCCAGTCGAGCGGAGCCTGAACGACCTCGAACGTAAATTTTCCGATTTGGTAGGTGACTTTAGCGGTTTCGGACGTCAGGGTATAAACCCCTTTAATCAGCTTATACGTCCCTTTAACGGTGCCGGAAACAACGTCATAGGTCGTTTTGACGACCGTACAGCCGGGGAGCAGGGCAAGGATAAGAACAACGCTCAGGGTGAGCAGCCACGTCTGTAAGTGAATGAACGGCTTAGACATAACGTTGGGATGGTTTCGGCGGTTCCTGAAATACTAGGTAACTATACGTGAAATATGTGCGTGAATTCACCCCTGCTGACCACAACCTGTAGATATTCACAAGGGAGATTATTCGCATTGACCTACAAGATGTTGGACAATCTATAATTGTACACTTTTCTATAGAGGTTTCAACCCCCCCATGTGCTGCGTTACCCGTCGAGGAGCATGATGACCGAGACGGTCATGCGTTCAGACCATACGGGGAGAAGTCCGTCGGTGTAGGCTTAGGTGGTATAGGAGGCGTTGATCTTTACGTAATCATAGGAAAGATCCGTGGTCCAGAGTCTGGCGTAGCCCGGCTGACTCCCCACGGAGAGCGTCACGGAGTATTGTTTCTTCCGCATGATCCGTTGCGCCTGCCGGTCCGCCGGTCCTCCGACCGCTTGGCCGTTCTCCAGCACTCGAGTCTCGTTGAATTGCAGGCAGAGTCTGGAAGGATTGAAGGCCACTCCCGCGCGGCCGGCGGCAGCCACGATTCGACCCCAGTTGGGATCTTCTCCAAAGAGTGCGGTTTTGACCAGCAACGATGTCGCAATGGTTTGAGCAATCTTCTTCGCATCGCGATTGGTCCTCGTTCCGCGCACGATGATCTCGGCGACCTTGGTCACCCCTTCACCGTCGCGGCAGATTTGTAGCGCAAGTGACAGACAGGCTTCGCGTAGAAGGGCGCAGAAGTTCTCCCATTGGGGGATGCCCGTCTGAAGGGTCGGATTACCGGCTTGTCCATTGGCGAGGCATAACACCGTGTCGTTCGTGCTCGAGTCCCCGTCGACGGAGATGCAATTGAAGGTGTCGTTGACGGCTCTGGTCAACGCGACTTGAAGCGCTTGCGGGGCAATCGAGGCGTCGGTGGTGAGATAGGCCAACATGGTCGCCATATTCGGATGAATCATGCCGGAGCCTTTGGCCATACCCCCTATCGTCAGAATCCGGCGTCCGATCTTCGCCTGCAAGGCGATCTCTTTATGCGTGGTGTCCGTCGTCATGATGGCCTGCGCGGCCGGCTTGTGGCCGGATCGGCTCAGGAGCCGGACGAGAGGCGGGACGGCTTGACGGATAATCGGCATCGGCAAAGGGCGGCCTATGACTCCCGTCGATCCCACAAACATCGAAGAGACGGGAAGGCGTAAGGCCGTCGCCGCGAGTGTACGCATTTCTAGGGCATCAGCCATCCCTTGTGGACCGGTCAATGAATTGGCGTTTCCACTGTTCACGAGAATGGCCTGTCCGGTGTGTCTCTTGAGCTGACGCCGACATAAAATGATGGAAGGCGCCACAATTCGATTTTGTGCCAGGACGCCTGCCATAATCCCGGGATTAATGGACGTCAGCAGGGCGAGATCCAACAGAGGCGCCGGTTTGATGCCGGCGTGAATGCCGGCGGCGAGAAAGCCGTTCGGGGCAGTGACGCCGCCTTTAATTTTTTTCACGTCCATGGGGCATAGGGTTGCGCTGTTCCTGCCACATCTTCTACCTCCCCTTGCCCCTCCTTACAAAGGAGGGGAACTGAGGCACAGAAGGAGACAGCGGAAAGTGTCAATGAATGACTGAACATTTACAATCC
>MPMZ01000017.1 GCA_002238765.1 Nitrospira sp. bin75 | reverse complement strand
TCTCAGTCAACTGGAACAGGCTTAACGTAGTGGCTTTGCGTTTTTTCATCTGCTAGACTCCTTTCGTGACCATGCTCGGAGTCTATCAGAAGTCTATCCCTTTGTCAAGTTAAAAGGATAATTCCCCAAAAATGTATCATTAAGAGTCAAAAATGAATCTAAAAAGTATATAAATGGCACATAAATGCACCAAAAATGCGTCTATCATCGTAGATCGAGATAGTCGAAGGCGTTATTCGGCAGCGGGGCTAAAACAAATCCATTTGGACGGGTTGGGTGCTTGCCGGGGTCGCCGGCTCCTGCCGTGGAACCGCCATGGTGTCCAGGAGCCGTTTTAGTTTTTGAAAGTCTTCCTGAAGCTGAGGCCGGAGACGGTCGTTGTGGAGCGCCGCGGCGGGATGGAACAGCGGAAACAGTCGAAATTCCGCTAATTCAAACGTTTGCCCATGCACCTTGGTGATCCCCACTTTTCTTTCCAGCAGGGTTTGAGTGGCAAAGTTCCCCATGGAACACACCAAGTGCGGTTTGATCAATTGAATCTGCTGGAGCAGGAACGGTTTGCACGTCTCAACTTCATCGGGGGCGGGGTCGCGATTCTGGGGAGGACGGCACTTGATGACGTTGGCAATGTAAATCCGGGACCGGGACAGCCCGACCGATTCCAATAATTCCGTCAGGAGTTTTCCCGCCGCGCCGACAAACGGCACTCCTTGCTTATCCTCGTGAAACCCCGGGGCTTCCCCCACGAACATGATCGAGGCTTCCGGATTCCCGCTCCCGAACACGACCTGCGTCCGTCCGGAAGCCAGGCGACATTGCCGGCAGTTGCGTAGTGATTCACAGAGGTCGGCGAGCAACATAGAAATGGCATCATAGGAAGAGGGACCCGTGATGTCAATTTTAGGGCGACGTGACCCTTGGGGCCTGATGCCACCAGGGACGCCCTACGCGCGACGGGACACACGGTTTTGGAATGACCGGCGTGCCCACGCCGATAAGGCGAGTATCAGACGATGAAGCGGAGGGACGCGAATGCGGGAAGAGAATACGGCAAATCGCGTTTGTTCAATACGGGTTAACAGGTTGAAGTAGATGTCGCGCATGATTTCCGCGACCAGCAAGGATTGGCGGTCGGCCGCTGAAAGGGCGTCGTGCACGGTTTGGGCTTTTCGATAGTAGTCGCGAGCCCGGTCGGCCTGGAATTCCATGAGTTGAAAGAATTGGGGCGACGAGGTCTTGGACAAAATCTGTTCTTCGGAACAGCCGAACCGGGCCAGGTCCTCCTGCGGCACGTAAATCCGGTCGCGGTCGGCATCGGCTCCGATGTCGCGCATGATGTTGGTCAGTTGAAAGGCCACGCCCAAGTTGACGGCATAGTCCCGCGCGCGAGGGTCAATGGTTCCGAACACTTTCAGACAGATCAATCCGACGTTCGATGCCACGCGATAGCAATACGGATAGAGATCGTCGAAGGTGGCATACCGTCTGATCGTCAGATCCATTTCCATGCCGGCAATCAGTTCCTGAAAATAGTCCTGGGGAATGCCCAGCTTGGGGACGTGGTCCGCAAGACTGATGGTCACCGGATATTGCGGGATGCCTTGATAGACCGCCTCGATTTCCCGGCGCCATTGCGCAAGTTGGTCGCATGGGTCCACTCCGTCAGGGGGATGATCCACGGCCGCGTCCAACTCATGACACAACGTGTACACGGTATACATGGCTTCCCGGCGGGGACGGGGTAAAAACAGAAATGAATAGTAAAAATTACTCCCGCTATCTCTGGTTTTTTGGGTGCAATAGGAGTGGGCGTCCGTGACGGTGGGCATCTGCGTGGGAACTTGGCTGCAACTTATGATTGCGGTTGAAGGTATACTTCCTTAATCCATCCCGACTCTCCGGCCTCTGTTTGTACGAAGTACGTCCACTTCTGCTTGATCAAACTCCCGTCGATGATCGTGAGGACGTCGCCGGTTTTCACCAAAGGCCCCAGTTGTTCGCCTTCTGCTTCATTCCGCAACCGGAAGCGAGCCTGGCGACCTTCCTTCATCGCCACGGTGACATGCTGCCCTTCGTGAAAAGCCGGAAGGGAAGGGACGGTCGGCGTCGATGGGACGTCGTGCTCGTGTTCAGGAGTAGGCTCTTCAGTATCTATTCCGAGAGTGACAAGCACCGTGTCGGGCATCATTCGGATCACGAAAGACCGTCGCTCCGGATCCGTCACGACGTACCACGTCCCGACGCCCAACAGGATGAGCAGGAAGATCAGAAACCAACGGCGCCGAGGTGGTCTATAACGTGGGTCGTCGAAGTCTTCCAATTCATCGTCGAAATCAAGGTCTTGGTCTGTGGCCACAATACTGATTTTCATACCACTCACCTTCAAGCATGTCAAACCGGGGCAAGGACGTGAGGGCGTGGATGAACGTGCCGCCGGGCGCGCCGGACTGCCGTGTTTTCGGCCTGCAGGAATGCATGAACGAGAAGCGGCGTCTCGTTGAGATACGACGGAGACATCGCGCCTATCCGGTTGTGCGAGAAAAGAGGTTGCATATCGGATTCACCGTATGCAGAATGCATTCCGTAGGCGACGCAACAAAAGGATGCCCCTCGAGTTGCCGTTCCTTGGCTGGGGCGGGCAGGAAATTTTAGCAGACGTCGAATCCGAACTCCGCACATGTCCAGTTGGTATCGTCCGGACCCGTTAACGCGAGACCTGATTCATTTGATCAATGCCCGCCGGCACGATCACGGTGATTCCGAACTCGCCATTGAAGTCCTGCAGGCGCTGCTCGAACAGGACCGCGAGCACGACGTCCTCACCGTGTTGGCGGCGCTGGACGAGGAAATGGCCGAGTGGTTGTTTGACCTGTTGGCGGAAGCCGCGTGCTCGGTGTTGATTGAGAGTGATCATGATGACGACCCGGCTTATGCTATTTTGGGCGCGATTGAGTTGTCCCTGCAGGCGAATTTGGCCGCGCCCCTTGGCTTGAAGATTCATCCGGAAAAAACCGCGGAATTACTGCGGGAATGTTTGCACGTTCCGCCGGGAACCGTGGTGACGGTCGAACCACGATTGCTGACGGATACGACGCTTGATTTTTTAACCCTTCAGAAGCTCCACGACCATTTGTCCTGCATGGCCGGTTCCCAGCGCCGGCAACCCGTTACCGCTCGCCTGCATCCTCCCGTCGAGTCAACGGCATTTTTGCTGTTTGAATTAATCGGTGCGAAAGATTCGTCCCTCCCGGAGACCATCCCCGACAAAGAACGGGAAACCCTGTTGCGAGGCTTGATGGCTCAATGCCCTGAAATTGCCCTGGCGCCGAATATGTTGGAGGTGCCGGTGTACGCCGCGTACGGCATGTTCGACGCGCAGAACGCCGTGAGACTGCATCGACTGGCTGATGAGACGGCGGCGGTCTGGCATGATCTCGATCCTCCTGTCAGGAGCCGGACTATTGTTCATTTGCATACGCAATGTGGGAACGGGGTTTATATGCCCGTCTGGACGGATCTGTTCGACCCTGATTTGCCGGAAGACCACGGCCCGATCTGGACTTCGCCGGACGTCTGGGTCTTCACGGCGGACCTGCCGATCGAATGGCCCGGGGAAATGCTGACGAACCGGTTGTTGGCCGAGGGCTGTACCCGCTTTGAAAACCACATCGTCGAAGCCCCGGAAAATTAGCTCCTGTCGGATGACTCTTCGCTGATCCGACCTGCAACTCCTTCCCCTCCTTTGTTGTACTGTCCCGTGTCATTACCTAGACTCTGATGCGATCATGCGCGGGATTGCCTATGTCCACCCCAGGAGGCCCCATGGACATCAAATGGCATAAGTTAGCTCGCACCACCCCCGCCACCCGGCGCTACATCCAGACCGCCCCCAAAAGCGCCGCGGCCTTGGCCCGCGAACTCGGGGTGGCCGTCACCACCGTCTATAAATGGAAGCGGGCCGGTCGGGGCCATGACGGCTCTCATGTTCGGCACCAGCTCCATGCCCGCACCTCCCCCGAGCCGGAAGCCCTCATCGCCGAATTGCGCCCCCAGTTGCGGTTGTCCCTCGACGATGTCACGGAAGTCATGAACCGCTGCAGCACGCCCCGCTTGAGTCGCAGCGCCATCCATCGCTGCTTCGTCCGGCTGGGCGTGGCCCGGTTGCCCCCCGTCGCCCCCGACGCGCCGCCGGTGGAGCGGTTCGCGGCAACCCCTTGCGGCTACATTCATCTGGATCTGAAAGTGTTAAGTAAATTACCCAAGCAGCCCAGCTATGTGTTCGTAGCGATTGACCGCGCCACCCGCTATGTCTGGATCAAGGTGCTGGCCCGGCGGACCGCCGCCATGGTGACGCAGGCCGTGGAAGAATGTCTGGCCGCGTTTCCCCAGAAAGTGCACACCATCTTGACCGATAACGATGGCGCATTGACTGATCGGTTTGCGGTGCACAAAAAAGGCAACCCCGCGGGGCAGCCGAGCGGGACGCATCGCCTGGACCGGGTGTGCCAGGCGCATGGGATCAAGCATCGGCTGATCCGGCCCTATCATCCGCAGACGAATGGGATGGTCGAACGCTTTAACCGGCGGTTGAGCGAGGCCTTCCAGAGTCAGCCACCGCTTCGGCCCCATTGCCGTAATCGGTTTCGGACCCACGCCGAGCGGAACGCGTTTCTCACGCGGTTCGTGGACAATTATAATCGGACGCGGTTAAAGTGCCTCAACTATCAGACGCCCTTGCAACTCCTCCAGAATCACACGGGACAGTACAACAAGGGGGGTCGAGGATGACGGAAGAAAGAAAGGAAGGAACCATGATCGTTGGTCCTGCCTAATCCCCGCCTTCCAATTCTCCAGCCAGAATAATGGCCTCGGCTATCTCCCGCATGGACTTTCGCATGTTCATGCTTTGACGCTGGATCAACCTGAACGCGTCGGCTTCCGACAATTTACGAGAATGCATGAGATACCCCTTGGCTCGTTCGACGAGTTTTCTGACGGTCAGGGCTTCCTGCATTTCAAATGATTTTTCCATGAGACGAGTATGCTCAATGGCGACCGCTGCCTGGTTGGCAATGGCTTGCATAATTTTGATCTCCTTGTCGTCAAACGCATGCAACGTGGAGGTATAGGTATTGAGCACGCCAATGACCCGTTCCTTGCTCATCATGGGCACCGACAATAACGAACACAACGACTCCCGTTTGGCTAAATCCTGGTAGAAAAACTCTTTTTCCTTCTTCACGTCCGAAACGTAAATCGGCCGTTGTTCCTTGACCACCAGCCCACTGATACTCTGGCCGATCTTGAGCGGAGGTTTCCGGCGATAGGCTTCGCTCAGGCTCTGGGTCGCCGCAATATGCAATTTCTGGTTCTCCTCATCAACCAACATCAGGGAACAGATCGTCGAATCCATCATCTGCGCCGTCGTCATCACGATCAATTGGAGTACTTCCTCGATCACGCGATTGGACGCCACGGTTTCCGAAACCTGGGACAAGGTATCCAGTTGTAACGTTTGCCGCCTCATTTCGTCATACAATCGCGCGTTCTCGATGGCGCCCCCAACCTGGTTCGCGATCGTCGATAACAGCGCCAGTTCGGCATCCTGATATCGCCTCGCCCGCTTGTGTTGAACGTTAATGACTCCGATGACGCTGCCTTTGGTCACGATAGGAAGCGACACAAACGCCTGGTATCGGTCTTCGGGAAGATTGTGAAAGAATTTAAACCGTGGATCATCACTCGCGTGACGAGGAATGACCACCGGCACCATTTCTTGCGCCACCCAGCCCGTAATCCCCTCTCCCAATCCCACGGAGATTCGGCCGATGAGCTTGGGATGAGGATTCTTGGATGATCGCAAAACAAGTTCGTCCCGATTCTCGGAGACGAGATACAACAAGCAGGAATCGGCCTTCGTCACTTCGACAACCATTTCCACGATGTGTTTGAGAACCGCTTCCAAATCGAGCGTGCTGCTGATCGATTCACTGATACGATACAGCACTTCCACTTCACGCGTTCTTTCGCGAAGGACGGCCTTGACGTCCGGCTGGGGCCGCTTGGGTGATTTCTTTGTCGGCGTCATTTCAATAATCCCCAAGTCTCCCTCTCCCCTCGCGGGAGAGGGTTGGGGTGAGGGGGTCAATGGTCAACTCAATTGTGCATACCACCGTCTCACCGTGCGCGGGTCCAGCGGCATGACCTGCACTTTTCCTATCGACCTGGGAAGCACGCAATGGACGGCGCCATGCACCACTTTTTTATCATGACGCATGGCTTCCCAGAATCTCGAAAAACTATGCGCCGGCATCCGCACGGGAAGGCCCGTCTGCTGTATCAAGACACGCTGCCGGTGCACGACGTCTTTCGAGCACAACTCCAAATGACTGGCAAGGAGGGATTCATACACCATACCGATTCCCACCGCTTCGCCATGGATATAGTGTCGGTACCGGCCCAAGGCCTCCAACGCGTGCCCGATCGTATGTCCATAATTCAAGATCCGACGCAGACCCGATTCCCGTTCATCTTTGGCGACCACCCGCGCCTTGATCTCACAACAACGCGTGACGACCGTTTGGATGTCCTTTTCCTGCATGTCGAGAATGTGGTCCATCCGGTTTTCCAAAAACGCGAAAAACGTCTTGTCGGCAATGACTCCATATTTAATCACTTCGGCCAAACCGGCTATCCATTCCCGCTTCGGAAGGGTCTGCAACGTATTCGTATCGGACACCACGAGGGCCGGCTGGTAAAACGCACCGATCAAATTCTTCCCGGAGGAATGGTTGACCCCGGTTTTCCCCCCCACGCTGGAATCCACCTGTGCCACAAGCGTGGTGGAGACCTGCACAAAGGGAATACCCCGAAGGTACATTGACGCGGCAAAACCGGTGAGGTCTCCAATCACTCCTCCACCCAACGCCACGAGCGTGGACCGGCGTTCGAATCGATGCTTGACCAATTCATCGACGATGTACGAGACCCACCGAAGCGTTTTGGTTCGCTCACCTTCCGGAATACTCATGACGTGGCAGGTGAATCCGGCTTTCACTATCGCCTTCTTGAGCGATGCCCCGTAGAGCCGCGCCAACGCCGGATTGGTCACGACCCCGACTCTTCCGGACAGGCCCAATGACTGTAAATACTCACCCATACGGTGAAGGGTGCCGGGACCGATGACGATATCGTAGCTTCGCTTGCCGAGGCCGACCGTGACGGTTTTGTCAGAGAGGGTCATGAGCAACCCCGCGCTCGGCTTTTCCGGTTGAGCCCTGCCATGGATTCACGTTGGTTGAGGAAGAAAACCCACTCAGAAATTCTTCACGTATTCCTGGTAGGCGTCGAAATTCCGTTTCATTTCATCCAAACTATCGCCGCCGAACTTTTCCAACATGGCATTGGCCATCTCATAGGCAATGACGGCTTCTCCTACCACGCCGGCTGCAGGAACCGTACAGATATCCGAACGTTCCACCGTGGCTTCAAATGGTTCTTTCGTTTGGATATCGACGCTGTTTTTCGGTTGATACAACGTGGCAATCGGTTTCATGGCAACCCGCACGACCACGGGTTGGCCGTTCGTCATGCCGCCTTCCAACCCACCGGCATGGTTGGTCTGTCGTGCAAAGCCCGGTTTCACGTCACTGGGATAAATGTCGTCATGCACTTCGGAGCCAAAGCGACGAGCCGACTCGAACCCCATACCGATTTCCACGCCTTTCATGGCCTGGATACTCAGGGCCGCCATGGCCAACCGTGCGCTCAAACGCCGGTCCCACTGCGCGTAACTGCCCAACCCAATGGGAGGATTGGTCACCACCACCTCGAAGATTCCACCCAAGGAATCGCCGTTCCGTTTCGCCGTTTGGATCTGCTCGATCATCTTTTCATTTGCTTCCGGATCAGGACACCGGACCTGAGACTGCTCAGCCAGTTCATACGCCGCCAAGGGATCATCCACCTGCGGGATCGCGACCGAGCCGATTCGGGTCGTATAACTCACCACCCGCATATCAAATTGCGACAAGAGGACCTTGGCCACGCTACCAAGCGCCACCCGGATCGCCGTTTCTCTCGCGCTCGCCTTTTCGAGCACGTTGCGAATGTCCCGATGTCCATATTTAATGGCCCCCACCAAGTCGGCATGACCGGGTCGCGGACGGGTCACGACTCGTTCTTCAGAAGGAGGCCCCGGTTCAGCCGCCATAATCTCCTGCCAATTTTCCCAATCTCGATTGCGAACCAATAAGCCCAACGGATTTCCCAAGGTTTTTCCTTTTCGGACGCCGCAGTAAAACTCGACCTGATCTTTTTCGATTCGCATTCGCCCCCCACGGCCATATCCACCCTGCCTTCTCGCCAGATCCTGATTGATCGTTTCCGCGCTCAGGGGAAGCCCTGCCGGGACCCCTTCCAACACGGCCATCAATCCCTTTCCATGGGATTCACCGGCATTTAAATAACGCAACATCGTGCACCTTCATCCATCTGACGTTTCAGAAGTCCCCGTTGGGCCGTGGTTCCCCAAAGTCCCGTTCTTCATCCAACCGATACGTCCGCTCCGCTTGGAGCTTTGCCTGTTCCTCTATCGCCGAAAGAGTCACCCCCTGCTCCGTGACGTGTTTCACGACGAGGGAATACGCGGCAATGACTTGTCCCGGCTTGACAATGAGTCGCTCCCCATTCTCAAATTGCACCACAGCCCAACGGCCTTCGGCAGATGATATGGTCCCGAGAACCTTCACTGTTTGGCGGCCCACGTCTTGCGCCTGCAAGGAAGAACCGGTAGCGCTCGGGATAACCGATTTCGGCACAAAAGGATCACGATAGCGATCCGAACGGTACCGGACGACTCGCGGCGACTCTTGCGCGTTCGTCACGGCCTGATCGGCGAGCCTTGCATGAACGGGCGTCCCGGCAAACCAGAACACGCCGATACATACAAAGGACATGAGCACTGAAATGGCATGCATCATGCGGTTGCGCCTTTACTCGCAAGCATTTTTGAGATTTTTGATTGTCGATTGTGGATTGGAAAATTACAAAAATCAGCAATCCGCAATCCAAAATCCGCAATCATTGCACTCTCTATCCTTCTACAGTCGCCTGGAAACCTGTCAATTCAAAGGAAGCTTGAATGGGGCGCTCCTGGATTTCCCCACTCCGTTCCAGGGCGTGAAAGTCCAGCGACTTCAACGTCAACCTGTTCGGAAGCGTTTGCAGTTCTTCAAGAAAGTGCGCGAGCGCATGATACCCACCCTCTGCATGGAATTGAAGCGTGACTCGATTCACGTCCGTTCCCGGAAGGGGAACGGGCTCCTCGGACTTCCAAGACTTGAGGGTCACGTCAACCGATCGAGCCTTGTCCAGGATGCCCGTGAGTATGTGATCCATGGGCACCGCTAATGCTCTTTTTTGTGCGTCGAGCCGACGCGTCAGATCGGCGATTTCGTCTTTGAGAGTCTCCGATTCACGGTCCGGCTCCATCGTGACCAGTTGATGGTCCAGGGATCGAAGGGTTTGTTGAAACGCTTGGGCGCGTTGCCGTTGCGGTTCCACAACGAATTGAAACAGGATCATCGACGTCACCCCGGCAACGAGAAGCAGGAGCATGACCTTCTTGGTCATACGCGTGTCCTCCACCCAATCAAGAATAGTTTCAACCATGCTTCGTCGAGTCCATCAAGACGTTCATTGAAAATTGAAAGAGGTCGGGCCGCCGGTCATGAGGTCCGGCATCGACAACGTCGACCGGGCCAAGCATCTTTTCGAAATCCTTCGCAAGTTTCACGACGTCTTCGAGGGAATGGGAAAAACCCGACAGCGTGATCTTTTCATCATCTGCCTGAAGATGCAGCAACCACACGTCCAACGGATCAACCAGCCGGCTGATCATCGACAGCAGGTGAATGGGCCCGGCCAACTGCTTCGTCGATGTCTTGAGCCTGTCGTGTTCAGTGAGCACGGCTTGCCGTCGTTCCTCCAATGTCAACACTTCCCGGTGCGTGTTCTGCAGCAAAGCGACGCGTTCCTGTTTTTCCTGCATCTCCTGTTCAAGCCGTTGCGTCGCGTCATTGACATCGATGACACCCCATCCCCAGAACGCACAGACACTCGCCAGGACACAGCCCCCCGCGAACAACTCTGCCTTGGAGCGCCTCCGCCCTCGACCGTCATCGTATCGTCGGTCTTTCAGCAAATTAATGCTAACCATGGTTGTCCTTATGAAGCGCCAACCCGACGGCCACTCCTCCGAGGTGGGCCGAAGCCGTCAGATGATCACGGTCTTGGTGATCGGCCTGACACTCGATGTCATCAAAAGGATTGAACGGCAGAGTGGGAATCCCCAAGGCGTTGTATAACTCACTTTGCAATCGTGGATGTTTCGATTGTCCTCCACAAAGAAAGAGCTTTTCCACGTCGAGTCCCGGGTCGCGTTCCAGGACGGACTCGACACAGCATTTGATTTCCTTGATGACATCCGCCACAGCAGATGGATTCTCCAGGCAACCGGGTCCACCCGGAACGTATTCAGCGGTGTCTTCGACGGTTTCCGGGTTATCGAATGCCCGGCTCGACGAAGTGCCTTCGAAGCTGACATCGCGGACCATGAGGGGTTGCTCATCGGCGACGAAGACGATATTCATTCCGCTGGCTCCCACGTTTGCAATCCCAAACGACCTTCCCCGGAGGGCTGGACTTTTCCGCATGATCGTCTTCATCAGCGCAAGGCCATCCACGTCGCACACGATCGGATGCACCCCGATTTCCTCCAACAACGCTTTGCGGCTTTCAACCATCTGTTGCTTGGCGGCCACGAGCAAAAGGTCCGTCTCCGTCGAGACGGACTGCGGTCGAGGGGGAGGCAGGATCCAATAATCAAAACACACGTCACTCATGGCATGGGGAATGTATTGATGGCCTTCCCACGTCAAGTATTCATCCAGTGCATCCTGCTCGACTCCGGACACGCGTATCCGCTTGACCATCACCGAGGGTCCGGATACGGAGATGGCAACGGGGCTGCCAAGCAACTCAAATTCTCGAAGCAAATCGCGGAGTGCGGCTTTCAGGCGATGGGAATGGTGGCTCGCACCTTCTTCCACAACGTCTGATTCCAGGCGACGTACGCCAAATCGTTTGAGACGATACCGTGCGGCGTGCTGCTCAAGCTCGATCAGTTTGATCGTGGAAGAGCCGATATCCAACCCGATATGGGATTGCGGTCGTGAAAACACATGGGCCCATCTCCGGAGTCGCTTCATCATCGGCGGTCAATTGCGAGGGCTGGCTGCTGTTACCCGACGTTTTCGCGTAAACGAATCAACCCTACACTGTTCTCGATTGACCGTCAAACAATGGCGATTGGGCCGATCAGCCCACGAGATTTCTTGTCAAGAAGGATCGCGACGGGAACGTTCCCTTGTTGCGATGTGTACCGGAAGCTGCCGGGACCGGAAGAGCCCGCCATGCCGAACAACCCGCAGCCGGGAACGGTGGCGCATCAATATTCTGAACGATCCATGTCCCGATGGCTGAGCGTAGCCTCGTAGCCTAACAGGGCGAACAGGTCCTTCACCTTGTTCGCAATCGCAACGGAACGATGTCTCCCCCCCGTACAACCGATGGCGATGGTCAGATAACTTCGCCGTTCTCGCTCAAACAGCGGAAAAAGAAACGCGAAGAAATGCTTCATGTGCTCTAGAAACCCTTGTGCCTCTTTGTTCTCGAGAACGTACTGCTGAATATTTGTTTCATTTCCCGTTAAGGGTTTCAATTCAGGAACGAAGTGAGGATTTTGCAAAAAGCGAACGTCAAACACGAGATCGGCCTCGAAGGGCACCCCAAATTTGTAACCGAACGTCATCACGGATACTTTCATTGAGTGCCGATGGTCACGGTCGCCGTACTGCTGCACCATCCAATCTCTCAGTTCATGTACGGTCAACTCCGACGTATCCAGCACCCGATCAGCCCGAGACCGCAGTTCGCCAAGGCGCTCCCGTTCAAGTCGGATCCCTTCATGAACGGGCTGCCGGGGCAAAAGCGGATGGGGACGACGCGATTCAGAAAAGCGACGGGTCAGGACAACGTCATTCGCTTCCAAATACAACAATTCCACGACGGAGACGCTCGCTTGAAGTCGCTCGAGATTTTCGAAAAAATCCAACAAAAATTCGCGTTCGCGCACATCAATGCATAAGGCGATCTTTCGAACGGTGTGACTGCGTTGGCCGCAAACTTCTGCAAAGGAGAGGAAGAGCGCCGGAGGAAGATTGTCCACGCAGAAGAACCCCAGATCCTCCAGGCATTTCAGAGCCTGGGTTTTTCCGGAGCCGGACAACCCACTGACAATCACGAGATGCAGGGAACGTTCCGGTTCATGATCAGTCACACGATACCCTCGGGAGAATCGGCTTCTTTCTCATCGGCAAGACAGACCACCCCACAACGCACCCACGATGGGGCGGGATTCACTAGATACGTTTTCGCTGGCTGGCCGGGGCGATATTGAGTTCCGTCCTGTATTTGGCGACCGTCCGTCTGGCAATGACAATCCCTCGGGCGCGCAACCTCGTCACGACTTCTTGATCCTTGAGCGGTTTCCCGGGGTTTTCCTGTCCGACCATTTCACGGATCAACTCACGAACGGTGACCGAGGACAAATCCTCAGCACCCGGTTCCGCCCGGTGAATGCCCGCGTTAAAGAAAAATTTCAGTTCCAGCATGCCCTGGGGGCAATACATATATTTATTCGTCGTCACCCGACTGATGGTCGACTCATGCATGCCCACGTCTTCAGCCACTTGCTTCAGCACAAGCGGTTTCAGGTACTGAATACCCTTATCCAGGAATGCTTCCTGGAATTTGATTAGACTTCCAACAACTTTCAGAATCGTCTTGTTCCTCTGCTCAAGGCTGCGAATAATCCACTGGGCTCCTCGCAGTTTGTCCTCCAGGTATGCTCTCGTGGTATCTCCATCGCGGCGGTTCGTTCCCAACATTTGCGTATAATAAGAATTGATACGCACACGAGGCATCCCGTCATCATTCAGGTACACCTGCCAGACGCCTTCGTCTTTGAACACAAAGACGTCCGGCACAATCATCTGGTTGCTGTCGGAACCATAGGGACGTCCCGGCTTGGGTTCCAGCCCTTCAATGATACGCACAGCCTCCGCAATCTCTTCAACGGACCCGCCGACGGCTTTGGCAATAGTCAGGTATCGTTTTTTTTGGAGGTCGTGAAGATGGCTCTTGATCATCAGTTCGATAAGTGATTTCTGGCGAGCGCCGCCGTGAACGGATCCATAACCCAGGGGCTTGTGAATGTGACGAAGTTGAATCAACAGGCATTCTTGAAGATCTCGGGCAGCCACGCCAATCGGATCGAACGTTTGAATCAAGGATAAAACAGAATCGACTTTCTTGACGGACACCTCGGATTCTTCGGCAATTTCTTCTATCGAGATGCAGAGATACCCGTCTTCATCGAGATTGCCGATGATCATATGGCCGATGGCTTTTTCTATTTCATCATCCGAAGAAAGCCGTAGCTGCCAAAGCAGGTGATCTTCCAAGGTGGCCGGTTTGGTCAGCGTTTGGTCATAAGACGGAAAATCTCCTTCCGGGAATGCCTCGTATTTGCCACCCCCCGGTCGCCAATCACTTTCATAATAGTCTTCCCAGCCATCCGGCGAAAGCGGTTCTGACAACTCGTTGGCTTCTCCGGCTCCGGCGTCACCGTCGCCGGCATCAGTGCCATCAACGGCTTCTTCCTTGCTGACAGCAACGGCCTCTTCAGGCGGTGGCCCATCTCCCTCGTCCGCATCGGCACTCAACTCTTCAAGGAGTGGATTTTCCAACAAATGTTGAGAGAGTACCTGCTGTAATTCCAATCTGGATAACTGCAAGAGCTTGATAGCCTGTTGAAGTTGGGGAGTCATCACCAACTTCTGGCTGAGTTGCAGATCGAGTTTGAGGTCCATCGCCGTCATCAGGGTCGAACGTTCAGAGTCGGAAGCGTTCGCCTAAATAGATTTCTCTGACCTTGGGGCTCCTGACAATGGCTTCTGAAGTACCTGCCTCCAGAATCATTCCTTCATTAATGATATACGCCCGGTCGGTTATGGAAAGCGTTTCTTGCACGTTATGATCCGTCGTCAGAATTCCGATGTGTTTCCTTTTCAGAGATTGAATGATTTTTTGGATGTCGGCGACCGCTATGGGATCAATGCCGGCAAACGGTTCATCCAACAACAAAAACTGAGGGGTCGTGGCCAGGGCCCTCGTGATTTCCAACCGACGACGCTCTCCGCCGGAAAGCGTGAAGGCTTTGTTTCTTCGTATATGGGCTAACCCGAGTTCATTCAATAAACTCTCCAAGCGTTCATGACGCTCATCCCGGGAAAGGTCCAAGACCTCCAAGACCGCGGAAATATTATCTTGAACGGATAGTCGACGAAAGACTGAAGCTTCTTGCGGGAGATACCCAATGCCGCGGCGGGCCCTCTGATACATCGGCAAGTCGGTGACCGGCTCGTGATTGAGGAAAATCTGGCCATGGTCGGGCTGGCACAGGCCGACCACCATGTCGAAAATAGTCGTTTTTCCTGCTCCATTCGGGCCCAACAACCCGACAATTTCTCCTGATTCAACTGCTAGCGAGACGCCTCGAACGGCGTCCCGTCCTTTGAAACTTTTGCGTAGTTCCCTGACGGAAAGCCTGGAGTGCGCCATGACGGGTGTAACGGCTCAACGATCGTCCACGGCCTGACGGCCCCTATTCTTCGAGGATCACCACGCGGGACCCACCTTCGACGATGCTTCGTTCTTCCTTTAAGAACATGGTCATTTGGGATCCTTCAACCTTGGTACCGCCTTGCCAAGCCACCGGCGATTCCGTGAGGACGAGTGTTTCTTCATCTTTGTCATACAGAGCCCGCCCGCACGTCGCCTTCCCGTCTGATTTCTCAATGACCACGTTGCCGCCGGCCTCAATGCGGTCGACTTGGCTCGTGGTACCCTCTTCCGTGTCCGGGCTACCGGCCTGCGCGCCTTTTTTAAACGTCACGACCATCTGATCGGATCGCATGACGAAGTCCTTTTTCTTGAGGACCACCATTCCTTCAAAGATCGTTCGTCTGGACTTTCCTTCGACGGTCATCCTCTGTGACGTTATCGTCGTTTGCTCTTTAGTCTCGGCAAAGGCGAAAGGGATGGTCTGCGCCGAAAGAAGGCCACACACCAGAATCGCCAGGAGGACCGGCACGCCGCATTCAGGACGTAAGTTCAACGTGAACATCATCGAGCACTCCTAACTTTTCTGTTTTCAATTCTGCGATCAAACCAATACCCGTAATGATCAAGCCGTGCCCCTGTATGGTCACCGGCCTGTCCGTGCTGATGGTCTTGTCCGCGTCCACCCAGTGCAGGTGCGGGGTCAGGATGGTATATCCATTTGCCAATTCAATCGCAATCAGCGCTTCCTGATTTCGTAGGTCAAAATCGCCGTTGGCCGTATTAATCGTTCCTTCTTCAGCCGCCAATTGCATTGCCTGCGCTTGCCCCTCCTTGTCAAACAACCGAACCTGAACCTGCTTCAGCAGCACGTGCTGTTCGGACTCATGGCTTTCGGCTTTTTGCGCTTCCACCTCCCATTGGACTCGACCTTCATCGGTTTGACGATAGACAAAACCTTCTATACCGGCGTCGGTCGTTTCAAAAACCGGCTCCGTCACCACGGGGGACGGCTGATTCAATTGCATCTGCTGCATCAGGACATACCCGAGAAAGACGGCCAAACTCAGGGTCATCCCCCTTAACATCCATTGAATCCATAAGCGAGGCATACGTAACCAGCTTGGCAGGTATCGTGGACAGAATACCATACGCCCCAAACCAAGTAAACTAAACGGCCGGGGAGATATTCCTGAAACACGGTGTGCTGACGAACGGGAAGGCGGTGAGGAACACAACGGCGCGTCTGCCCCCCACAAGGCCGGATACGTGAGGAGAAAAGAACGGTAACGAGATTAGGAAGCTTTGTCTTCCTCCACGGATTCAGGAACGTCGTCACTCGCCGGCCCGCGCTCGATCAACTCAACGGCCACAAGTTCTGCGGCATCCCCGGGTCGCCGTCTCGTGGGGATGATCCTGATGTACCCTCCGGGCCGCCGACTGAATCGTCCCGCCACGTCGCCGAACAATTTGGAAACAATGTCTTTTTTCCGGATGAAGTCCAAGGCACGCCTGCGGGCATGCAGAGAGCCTTCTTTCCCCAGGGTGATCATTTTCTCAGTGATGCCGCGGATCTCTTTGGCTTTTGCCTCCGTGGTTTCAATACGTTCGTGTTCCAGTAACGAGGTGACCAGGTTCCGAAACATCGCGTGTCGATGTTTGGAATTTCGCCCGAATTGTCTGCCTTTTTTTCGATGACGCACGATGCGGCTCTCTTCTCTTGATAAAATGTTAATGCGACTCGTTGTTGGTCTGTACGAGACTTTCTCTTCTCAGACCCAAGCTCAATCCCATTTCGGCTAACACTTCCTTGATTTCGTTGAGCGATTTTTTCCCGAAGTTTTTGGTCTTCAGCATCTCTATTTCCGTCTTCTGGACGAGGTCTTCAATGGTTTTGATATTCGCATTCTTCAGACAATTCGCCGCACGCACGGACAACTCGAGTTCATTGACGCTTCGGGCCAAGTGTTTATTCAATTCGGCTTGCGTTTCCTCGTAAGCGGAATCATGCTCCACTTCTTTCATTTCTTCGCTGGGAATGCAAATCGCCAAATGCTCACGAAGAATGGATGCCGATGAGGACACCGCCTCCAGCGGAGTGACGCTTCCATCGGTCCAAACCTCAAGATTCAATTTATCATAATCGGTCACACGTCCCACACGGGCATTTTCCACGTGAAAGTTCACTCGCTTGATCGGAGAAAAAATCGAATCGACCGGGATGACCCCAATGGGCAACCCTTCTTCTTTATTGCGTTCAGCCGGTACGTAACCTCGTCCCGGCTTGACGATCAACTCCATGTCCAGCACACCATCCTTGTCCAACGTCGCAATATGCAGTTCAGGATTTAAGATGGTGATATCCGCGTCATGCTGAATGTCGGCGGCACGAACTTTCCCCGGCCCTTTCTTCTTTAACTGCATCGCTTTCGATTTGTCGGTGTGCAGTTTGAGACGAAGATTCTTGATGTTCAAGATGATAATGGTCACGTCTTCCGTGACGCCGGGGAGGGTGGAAAATTCATGAAACGCACCTTCGATCTTGACGGATGTCACGGCCGCCCCGGTTAACGAGGACAATAACACGCGTCGCAAGGAATTGCCGACCGTTGTCCCAAACCCGCGTTCAAAGGGCTCCGCCGTAAATTTTCCATAGCTGGACGAGGCAGTTTCCTTTTCCAATTCCAGTCGCATCGGCAACTGAAAATCCTTGATCCCTTTGCTCATTACGCCCCCTTTCGCCTCATCTGTCACAACCGAACCATCGACTCACGTCTGGCGTCCAGCTTGTCCTCATCTAGCGAGAATAAAGTTCCACAATAATCTGTTCATTGACCGGAGCCCCAATGTCTTCTTTCGTCGGCAGTGCCCGAACCGTGCCTTTCAACGCATCACGGTCACAGTCTATCCAGCTGACCTCCGGCTGGCTGTCGGCAGCCTGCGCCGCGGCTTTAATCGCCAGCAACTCCACGCTCCTTGGTCTGACTTGAACCACGTCTCCCACAGCCGTGGTATAGGATGGAATGTCGGTTTTTCGGCCATTCACGATAATGTGTCCATGATTGACCAACTGGCGAGCCTGCTTACGTGAAAAAGCCAAACCAATCCGGTAGACGACGTTATCCAACCGGCGCTCAAGCAACGCCAGCAGATTTTCACCGGTCACGCCCTCTTGCCGTTCAGCGCGCTCGAAGAGGCCTCGAAACTGACGCTCCTGAATGACATACATCCGGCGCAATTTCTGTTTTTCACGAAGCTGCATACTATAATCCGTTACACGGGGGCGAGCTTGTCCATGCTGACCCGGCGGATAACTGCGACGTTCGATCGCACACTTGTCGGTCATGCAACGTGTTCCCTTGAGAAACAGTTTCACGCCTTCCCTTCGACAAATCCTGCATACTGGACCACGATAATTTGCCACGTCTCTAGCCTCTCACTTGGAAAACTTCAGATCCTGCATTGGCACGCCTGAAGATTGCATCAATCACCGCTTACACTCGTCGCCGCTTCGGCGGTCGACATCCGTTATGGGGAATGGGGGTCACGTCTCGAATCAAATTCACCCGCAAGCCGACGGATTGCAGAGCCCGCACCGCCGACTCACGACCCGATCCCGGCCCGTTGACGTAGACGTCAATCTGGCGCATGCCTTGCTCCATGGCTTTGCGTCCCGCCGCTTCCCCGACGCGCGTCGCAGCAAAGGGCGTACTCTTTCTGGCTCCCTTGAAGCCCAAGCCGCCCGCATTCGACCACGAGACCGTATTGCCACTCATATCCGTAATGGTCACCAGCGTGTTATTAAAGGACGCTTGAATATGAGCGATCCCCATTTGCACGATTTTTTTCTCTTTTTTCCGACCTTTTTTTACGCTCATGCTATCCCCTGAATGGCTGTTTATTTCTTGCTTCTGCCGATCGAAGCCCGTTTTCCCTTCCTGGTTCGTGAATTCGTTTTGGTCCGTTGTCCACGAACGGGAAGGCCTCTTCGATGACGGAGACCTCGATACGATCCCGTATCGATCAGGCGTTTAATGCTGAGGGTGATTTCTTTTCGGAGATCCCCCTCCACGGTATAGTCTTTATCGATCGTTTCGCGAAGTTTGACAATGTCTTCCTCACGAAGATCCTTGACCCGCACGGTGCTGTCAATGCCGGTCTTTCGTAAGATCTGCCTCGCACTCCACGATCCGATCCCATAAATATAGGTCAAACCAATCTCAATGCGTTTGCCCACGGGCAGATCGACGCCTGCTATCCGAGCCATGTCCCCTCCTTCTTCACGTGAACCGGCCTTCTGCCTTACCCTTGTCGCTGCTTATGGCGAGGATTACTGCATCGGACCCGCACAATTCCTCGTCGTCTGAATACAATGCATTTTGAGCACATCGGTTTGACGGACGATTTGACTTTCATGAGAGCGTGTCTCTCCTTGCTATTTGAAGCGATAGGTGATCCGTCCCCTCGTCAGATCATACGGAGACAATTCCACGGTCACTTTATCGCCCGGGAGAATTCGAATAAAATGCATCCGCATCTTCCCTGAAATATGTGCCAGAATCTTATGTCCACTCTCCAACTGAACTCGGAACATGGCATTGGGCAACGTTTCCATAATCACCCCTTGCACTTCAATCATGTCTTCCTTTGCCATCAGCCTGAAACCGCGTCACTATGAATTGACGCTCACCTGCTCCTTTACCGTCGTCAAGATCGTGGGCGGCCCTTCGGGTCGGATCGCCACGGTATGTTCAAAATGCGCCGACAGACTGCCGTCTTTCGTGACGGCGGTCCATTGATCGTCCATGACTTTCACCTGCGGCCCACCAACGTTCACCATGGGCTCAATGGCCAACACCATCCCGAACTGGAGACGCGAGCCTTGCCCCGGACGTCCGTAATTGGGAACCTGCGGGTCCTCGTGAAGTTGCCGGCCGATCCCATGTCCCACAAAATCCCTGACAACGGAAAAACCGTGCGCTTCCACGTAGCTTTGTATCGTATGACCAATATCGGACAACCGGTTCCCGACTCGTGCTTGATCAATCCCTCTATGCATCGCCTCTTCCGTCACCTTGAGCAGGGTTTCAACGTCGCCTGAAACCGTGCCGACGGGTACCGTCACGGCCCCGTCACCATAAAATCCCTGAACAATCGCCCCCAAGTCAAGCCCGACGATGTCCCCTTCTTTCAGTTCCCGGTTGGAGGGAATACCATGCACCACTTCATGATTCACCGAGGCACACAGGGTGTTGGGGAAATTGCGGTACCCTTTAAAGGCCGGGATTCCCCCGTGATCACGAATGAACGTTTCAGCGAGCTCGTCCAAATACAACGTGGTGACACCGGGCCTGACCTCTTGTTGGAGCACCTGATGCGCTTCCGCCACAATCTTCGAGGCCTGTGCCATCAGGGCAATTTCTTCCTCGGTCTTGAGCATAATCATGAGGAGCTATGACCGGGATAACAACGCAAGCAACCGCTCCCGCACCTGTTCCACGGATCCCGTGCCGTCCAATTCCGCCAACGCATTTTTCTCTTTATAGTAGGCAATCAAGGGGGATGTTTGCTCTTCATACACCATCAGCCTGGATTCGACCGTTTCCCGTTTATCGTCACTGCGTTGAACAAGAGCGGCCCCACACTCGTCACAGCGTCCTTCCTGCTTGGGCGGCACGTAATCAATTTGATACACCGCCGAGCACATCGAACAACTTCGTCGTCCGCTCAACCGCCTGACCACTTCCTCGCGGGGAATGACGAAGTACATGACCCGGTCCAGCACCACCTCCTGCTCCTGAAGAATTCCCGACAGGGCATCCGCTTGAAGAATGGTTCGCGGGAAACCATCAAGAATGAATCCCTTTTCACATTCCGGCGAACCGATTTTTTCCGCAACGAGACCGATCACGACGTTGTCGGGCACGAGTTCCCCTCGTGTCATATAGTGCTGCGCTTCAAGACCCAACGGCGTCTTTTGAGCCACGCCCGTTCGCAGCAAGTCTCCAGTGGAAATCTTGGGTATGGCGAATTGGGCTGCCACCATTTCAGCCTGCGTGCCCTTGCCGACCCCGGGCGCACCAAGAAAAACCAAACGCATACCTTACTATCCGCTCCGGCCTCTCAATTTGCCCTTGGCCAAGAAACCTTCATAATTCCGCATCAGCATATGATTCTCGATTTGCTGAGCGGTATCCAACCCGACACCCACGACAATCAATAACGACGTCCCTCCGAAATAAAAGGGAACGTTCAATTTATAAATCAATAATTCCGGAATCACACAGACGATCGCCAGATAAATGGAACCGGCGAACGTCACCCGAGTCAGGACTCTGTAAATATAATCCGCCGTTCGCTGGCCCGGCCGGATGCCCGGAATAAACCCTCCATATTTTTTCATGTTGTCCGCCATATCGACCGGATTCAACACGACCGCCGTATAGAAAAAACAGAAGAAAATAATCAGGCCCACGTACATCAATGTATAGACGACCGACCCGGGAGCCAAATGTGCCCCCAACGCTTGCACCCACGGCACCTGAACAAAGGAGGTAATGGTAGCCGGAAACGCAATAATCGAAGACGCAAAGATCGGAGGGATCACCCCGGCCGTATTGATTTTCAAGGGGATGTGCGTACTCTGTCCCCCGTAGACCTTGCGGCCGACCACCCGTTTGGCATATTGAACCGGAACCCGCCGTCTTCCGCTTTCCAAGAACACAATGGCCGTGATCACGCCCAACATGCTCACGATCAACAGGATCAGGAAGAGCAGGCTCAACTCCCCGACCCGGTACATTTCGAAGGTTTGGGCCACCGCGCTTGGAAGCCGGGCGACGATCCCGGCGAAAATGATCAGCGAGATGCCGTTGCCTACCCCCCGCTCGGTAATTTGTTCACCCAACCACATGAGGAAGGCCGTTCCCGCGGTCAGGGTAATCACGGTCATGAGCCGAAACGGCCAGCCCGGATCCAACACGTATTGGCCGCCGTTCATCCCTTCGAGCCCCAGGGCAATCCCGAACCCCTGTATCAGAGCAATCCCGATGGTGCCGTACCGGGTATATTGAATAATGGTCTTTCTTCCTCGTTCACCCTCCTTGGCCAGCTTCGATAGATGCGGGATAACAACGGTCAATAATTGCAGAATAATCGAAGCACTGATGTAGGGCATAATGCCCAGCGCAAAAATCGTTAACCGTGACAGCGAGCCTCCGGAAAAAATATCCAGGAACCCGAGAAGGGCTCCGCCTTGGTCCAATAAGAATGCCGCCAATTCATCATTATTAATCCCCGGAGTCGGAATATGAGCCCCAATCCGGTAGACCGCCAACATGGCCAACGTAAAAAGGACACGGCTACGTAACTCCGGTATTTTGAGGATGTTCTGGAAGCTCGTAATGAGCCGTTCAAGCACTGCCGATGACCTTGGCTTGTCCGCCCGCCTGTTCAATCTTCCGAAGAGCCGACTGACTGAATTTATGCGCTTCAATTGTCATGGGCTTGTCCAGCTCTCCCACGCCAAGAATCTTGATGGGCCTTGACTGCTTCTTGACGATCTTTTTCTCATATAAGACTTGAGGGGTCACGGTCGTGGTCTGGGCAAGGGCAGCAAGGGTCTTGAGATTGACCGTGGCAAATTCGGTACGAAAGGGATTATGAAATCCTCGTTTGGGCAATCTCCTGGCGAGCGGCATTTGCCCGCCTTCAAACCCCGCGACGTTCGCCGTACCGGACCGGGCGAGCATGCCTTTATGCCCCTTCCCTGCCGTCTTTCCCGATCCCGACCCCGGACCTCGCCCCAGTCGTTTTTTCGACTTCCTGGAACCTGGTGCGGGCTGCAACTGATGGAGTTTCATTGATCATTGACCTCTACGAGGTGCTTGACCTTCCGAATCAACCCTAACACCTGGGGCGTCTTGGGGCGCTGCACCGTTTGCTGGAGCCTTCGTAAGCCGAGACCCTGTAAATACAGCCGCTGTTTATAGGGTCGGCCAATGGGGCTGTGCTTCAGCGTAATGGAAAGCCGATCAGGAGTTTCAGACACGGAAACGATCCTCACACCAGGTTAAAGTGACGGCTCATTCAGGACCTGACGGAGTTGCTTCACGTCTTCCGGGCCCTTGAGTTGAGACAAGCCGGCCAAGGTGGCTTGCACCACGTTATAGGGATTTCCACGACCTAATGTTTTCGCAATGATATTGTGGGCCCCGAGCACTTCCAAAATGGCCCGGACCGCTCCTCCCGCGATGATCCCCGTCCCTTCTTTCGCCGGTTTCATGTACACGTGTTCCCCACAAAACCGCCCGTGCACGTCGTGGGGGATACTGCCCTTTCTCAAAGGAACCTGGAGCAGCTGTTTCTTGGCCCGGCCCACGGCTTTGGCAATCGCCGGCGGGACCTCGGTGGCTTTCCCCTTGCCGATGCCGACCCAGCCCTGCCCATCTCCGACCACGACCAACGCGCTGAAGGAAAAGCGCTTTCCGCCTTTGACGACTTTCGCCACACGGTTAATCGAAATCAATTTATCCTTGAGGTTCAATTCTTCAGGATTCATGTGCGCCAAATGCCATCCTCTTGGTTAAAAGGCAAGTCCCCCTTCACGGGACGCGTCGGCCAATGCCTTCACGCGCCCATGATACAGTCGCCCATTCCGATCAAACACCACATTGGTCACGTTCGCGGCCCTTGCTCGTTCGGCCAACAACTTTCCGACGGCCTGCGCTGCCACCTTCGAAGAACAGGACTTCACGGTCTCGCGCAGGCTGACGTCCTTCGAGGATGCCGCAGCCACGGTGAGACCCGCGATATCATCGACGACTTGGGCGTAAATGTGCGCATTACTGCGAAAGACCGTCAGTCTCGGCCGTTCAGATGTTCCCTGAACTTTTTTTCTGACTCGCGCTTTTCGTCGTTCCAATCGACGACGTTGTGTCTTTTGATTCATACGCTATTTCTTGCCGGCCTTTCCGGCTTTCTTGATCAAGACTTCCCCGGCATACCTGATGCCCTTTTGCTTATAGACGTCAGGCGGTCGCACTCGTCGAATATTGGCGGCGGTCTGGGTCACCAGCCGTTTGTCAATGCCTTTGACGGAGACCATGGTTTGCTTCTCGACCGACGCTTGCACGCCTTCCGGAAGCGACAAGGTCACGGGATGTGAAAACCCGACGTTCAAGGTCAGCGATTGACCTTGCACTTGCGCCCGATACCCTACCCCCGTCAATTCCAAGTTTCGTTCAAACCCCTTGGTCACGCCCTCGACCAGATTCGACAACTCAACGCGGGTCAGCCCATGCAGGGCTCTGACACGAGGAGCATTCCCTCGCCTTCCCACGTGGATGGCTCCCTCGTCGATGGTGACGTCAATCCCTTCGTTCAAGTCCCACCCTAGTTGACCCAAGGGCCCCTTCACGGAGACGGAACCATTTTCAACCTTCACCTCGACGGTGGGGGCAAGAGCGATTGGTTTAATCCCGATCCTAGACATCGCTGGCGTCACTTCCTTGCTGAAACAACCCGGTTTCTCCAAGCCTTACCAGACGTGACACAACACCTCTCCGCCCATACTCTGCTGTCTGGCTTGCCGATCCGTCATGACCCCTTTCGAGGTCGAAAGAATCGCAACCCCCAACCCACCCCGCACTCGAGGGATGGAAGCCACTCCCACATACACCCGTTTGCCCGGCTTGCTGACCCGCTTGAGTCGCTCAATGACGGGCTTCTTTTCCCGTCCGGGAATATACCGCAACTCCACCTGAATGGCCGGGTGCCCGTCGAGTGTGGTGGGCGAAAAATCTTGAATAAAACCTTCGGCCTTAAAAACGGCCAGCACGTTGGCCTTCAGCTTGGAGGCCGGAACGTTGACCGTCGCGTGCCCCCGTTGCATGGCATTCATGATGCGAACAAAAAGATCGGCAATTGGATCTGTCATACCCATAACGTCACATCCTCATCATCCGGAGCCTGGGGGCGCACTACCAACTTGACTTCGTGACCCCGGGAATATTCCCGGACAGGCTATGAAGCCGGAAACAAATCCGACACATATGGAACCGCCGTAAAAAGGCCCTCACGCGACCGCAGAGAGGACAGCGATTATATCGCCGGACGGGGAACTTCGGCTCCGCCGCAGCTTTATTCCGTAACGCTTTTCTTGCCACAACAGCCTCCGTTTCAATCGCGCGGATTCAACGAAACGGCATTCCGAGATGCGCCAACAAGGATTTGGCCTCATCATTTCGTTGAGCACTCGTCACAATCGTGATATCCATCCCGTGAATAGCGGCCACGTCATCATATTTAATTTCAGGAAAGGTCAATTGTTCTTTCAACCCGAACGTATAGTTGCCGCGACCATCAAACGCCTTGGGGGACACCCCCCGAAAATCTCGAATCCGAGGCAGACCGATATTCAGCAGGCGATCAAGAAACTCATACATCCGGCTTCCGCGAAGCGTCACCTTGGCACCGATCGGCATGCCCTGTCGCACTTTAAAGCCGGCTATGGCTTTCTTGGCCCGGGTCACGACGGGCTTCTGCCCGGTGATTAACGCCAACTCAGCCACGGCGCTATCCAACAATTTCACGTTTTGAATCGCTTCTCCCATGCCGACGTTCAGGACCACCCGCTCGACGCGGGGCACTTGCATCGTGTTGGAATACGAGAACTCCTTCATCATCCGAGGGATGACCTCAGTCCGATAGCGATCCCTCAATCGTGGAGGAGGTCCGCTCTGCGCAGCCTTTTTCTTGGTTGCGGGTTCAGTCGTGGTTTCTTTCTTAGCCATCACACCTTATCCAGCACATCTTCCGGACTTTTCTGTAAGACCCGTACTCGACGCCCATCATCCAAGCGCTTGATTGTGACCCGTGAAGGCTTCCCCAAAGCCTGGGAATACACCATGACGTTCGAAATCGCCAAGGCCGCCTCCCGCTCTAAAATGCCGCCTTGTTTCATTTTTTGGGAGGGCTTCGTGTGTCGCTTGATCACGTTGATTTTTTCCACCGTCACCCGGCTGGTCCGTGGATTGACGTGCAAGACCTTCCCCATTTTTCCCTTTTCCCGTCCGGCAATCACGATGACCGTGTCACCTTTGCGAATACGCGATTTGGTTGCCGTCGGAATTCCTGTCGCAGTTCGAGTCCCCATGAGCGTTATAACACCTCCGGGGCAAGAGAAATGATTTTCATGAATTTCTTTTTCCTCAATTCCCGGGCGACGGGACCGAAGATTCTCGTGCCGACGGGGTCCCCCTGGTTATTCACCAGCACACACGCGTTGCGATCAAAGCGAATATAGGAGCCATCCTCACGACGCCGGCTTTTTTTCGTTCGGACAATCACCGCTTTGACCACGTCGCCCTTCTTGACGGAGGCTTTAGGAATCGCCTCCCGAACCGACACCACCACGATATCGCCGATGCCCCCATACCGGCGGCGAGTCCCCCCCAGCACGTGAAAGCACCGCACGCTTTTGGCGCCGGAATTGTCTGCGACATCCAGGTAACTATAATTTTGAATCATCCGCGCAACCCCTGCGTCGCCGATCTACGGCGACGGGCTCTGCTCGCCACGCTCAACAATAGCCGCGACCCGCCAATGTTTATCCTTACTGAGCGGGCGCGTCTCCACGATTTTCACGCGGTCGCCAATCCGAGATTCATTCGTTTCATCGTGGGCTTTCAGCTTGGTAAGGCGTCGCACCACTTTTCCATACAACGCGTGCGACACCAGTCTCGGAACCGCCACGACAACCGTTTTGTCCATTTTATCGCTGATCACTCGTCCATACGATGCACGCTGTCGTCTTTCAGCCATGTTTCGTCAATCCTCGCTTTTCGAACGCCCGGACACCCGTTTTTCATGAAGGACGGTCTTTGCTCTGGCCACGTCTTTCCGCGCCTGACGGATTTTCATCGGATTTTCAATTCGTCCAAGAGCATGTTGACAGCGAAGGTGAAACAATTCCTGCTTCAACTCATGCACTTTTCCGACCAACTCTTCCGCTTCCATGCCTTGCAATTCTTTGACGTCCATTGATGTGCCTCAGACGGAAAATTCGCCTCGAACGACAAATTTTGTCGCCAACGGCAGCTTATGACCGGCCAAACGAAACGCCTCCTTCGCAACATCTCGCGACACGTCATCCATTTCGTAGAGAATGCGACCGGGCTTCACCACGGCAACCCAAAGCTCCGGACTCCCTTTCCCTTTTCCCATTCGAACCTCTGCCGGCTTTTTGGTAATCGGCTTATCCGGGAAAATTCGGGTCCAGATTCGTCCGCCACGCTTGACGTGACGCGTCATCGCAATTCTCGCCGCCTCGATTTGCCGGGCCGTAATCCGACCAGGCTCCAGCACCTTGAGCGCGAATTGCCCGAAAGACACGTCGCCGCCGCGGTAGGCCTTCCCCCGCATGTTGCCTTTCTGCACTTTGCGATACTTAACTTTTTTCGGAGCTAACATATTCTGATCACGTCAACATTCAAGAGTGAATATCACCGGCGCTTTCGTGCATCCGACACACGGCGACGCCCCTCTAAAGCAGATTCAACGAAGCCTCGTCTTTCGCCACGTTCGGCAACTCCGCATCGCCCTTATAAATCCACGCCTTCACGCCGATAATCCCCATGGTCGTATGGGCTTCCGCAAAACCATAATCCACGTCCGCCCTGAGCGTGTGAAGCGGAACCCGGCCCTCCCGATACCATTCCGTCCTGGCGATTTCATTTCCGCCCAACCGTCCGGCACAAGATACTCGCACACCCTGGGCGCCCAACCGGAGCGCCGAGGCGACGCTTCGTTTCATGGCACGACGAAATGAAACGCGTTTCTCCAATTGCAAGGCAATATTTTCGGAAACGAGTTGTGCATCCAATTCCGGCTTCTTGATTTCCTTGACCGTCACGTAGACTTCCCGGCCGTATCGTTGCTCCAACATAGCCCTCAACTTGTCGACTTCCGCACCCTTTCTCCCGATAATAATGCCGGGGCGGGCCGTGTAAATGATCACTTTCACCTGATTCCCGGAACGTTCGATCTCCACCCGAGAAATACCGGCGTGAAACAACCGGGACTTGACCGTTTGCCGAATTTCCACATCCTCATGAAGCAACTTCACGAAATCTTTCTTGGCATACCATCGGGAATTCCACGTCCTGGTATACCCCAACCGAAAACCATATGGATGCGTTTTTTGTCCCATACTCCCGATTTACCTCACTCCGTCAACTGAAACGGTTCGCACTGACGCCCCCTAAGAAGTCTCCTTCATCGGAGAAACCGCAATCGTCACGTGACTCGTTCGCTTATGGATGGGATTGGCCCTGCCCATCGACCTCGCTCGAAATCGTTTTAACACGGGGCCGCCATCCACGTAGGCTCTTGAAACTTTCAACGATTCGGGATCCCCCAATTCTTGTTGCCCGGCGTTCGCGACGGCGGAATTCAACACCTTTTCGACGACCGGGGCAGCGGCCCTGGGCAAGTACTTGAGGACCGTCAACGCCTCAGGCACGTCGCGCCCACGGATCAAGTCGATGACCATCCGCACTTTTCGCGGTGTCATTCTGACGTAACGCAAGACTGCCCTTGCTTCGGCCATGAGTTCCCTTCCCTAACGTTCCGCCCGTGCCACGCTACTTCAATGGCACGGCTTTTTCCGATTTGGCGGCTCCATGCCCCTTAAAAAACCGGGTCGGAGAAAATTCTCCGAGTTTATGCCCAACCATATTTTCCGTCACGTACACCGGAATAAACTTTTTCCCGTTGTGCACCACAAACGTATGACCGATCATTTCAGGAATAATCGTCGAACGACGCGACCAGGTTTTGATGATCCTCAGATCACGGGAGTCGTTCATTTTTTCCACCTTTTCCATGAGGTGGGTATCAACAAAGGGTCCTTTACGAATCGAACGAGGCATCGACGCTGGCTCTCCTTATTTCGTCCGCCGGGAGATAATGAATTTCGACGATAATTTTTTCTTCCGGGTCTTGAAGCCTTTGGTCGGGACCCCCCAAGGAGAAACGGGATGAGGGTTCCCCTGCCCGGACTTCCCTTCGCCGCCACCATGTGGATGATCCACCGGATTCATCACGACCCCTCGGACGTGAGGCCGTTTCCCCATCCACCTCGAACGACCGGCCTTCCCCACCGAGACGTTCTCGTGGTCAACGTTCCCAATTTGCCCCACGGTCGCCATACACGTTCCCAGAATGCGACGCATCTCGCCCGAAACCAGGCGGACCTGAACGTACTTCCCTTCCCGGCCCATCACCTGACAAGAAGCGCCGGCGCTCCGCGCCACCTGGGCGCCCTTCCCCGGCTTGAGTTCAATGTTATGAATGGTCGTGCCAAGCGGCATCAACGACAAGGGCAGCGCATTGCCGGGACGAATGTCCGAGCCCGGACCGGCCTGAATCAAGTCTCCGACCGACAAGCCGACGGGAGCGAGGATATACCGCTTGTCCCCGTCCGCGTAAGCGATCAACGCGATACGAGCCGAACGATTGGGGTCATACTCCAACCTGGCGACTTTGCCCGGCACGCCGACTTTATTTCTCTTGAAATCAATGACGCGATACAGACGCTTATGCCCGCCACCACGAAATCTGGTCGTAATGCGCCCGAAGCTGTTTCGCCCTCCGGAGCTTGGAAGCGCCGTGGTCAAGCGTTTTTCCGGAGATTCTTTCGACAGCGTCTTGTCCTTGAGGACGGTCATGCCTCGACGACCGGGCGACGTTGGACGATAGGGTTTACTGGGCATTGTCTACAACCTTTTCTTCTCTAGCTCAATCCACACAACCGGCAATGGTCAATCCCACACTTGGCAAGACAACACGTTCAAAAATGGCACCCGGCAAGGCCACAGGTCAGTTGGCACACGCAACGCACGTGAACGCGACAAGGGGCCGAGCACGCCGCCGCCGGCTTTTTTCAACGTACTGCTATGCACTCTCGTACAACTCCACCTTCTCGCCCTCATACAGGGTGATGATGGCCTTCTTCCAATCCGCCCGTTTCCCAAGATAGCGCCCTTGACGCTTCTTCTTGCCCATGACGTTCATTATATTCACGGACTTGACTTTGACCTTGAGAACCGACTCCACCGCCTGACGCACTTCGATTCGATTCACGTCATTTTGCACGACAAAGGCGATGCGGTTGGCGGACTCCTGAAGCCCCGTGATTTTCTCGGTCAACAACGGCTTGACCAAGACGTCAAACGGGTCACGCTTCATGCCCACAACTCCTGCACGTTCGGCAATTCATCCTTCAACACCACGAGCGTCTGATATCGAAGCACGTCGTACACCGTGAGTTCTTCCGGCGGCACGGCTTTCACTTGAGCCAGATTCCTCGTCGCGCGAAACACGGCATCATGATCCCTCCCCACTACGAACAGGACGGGACCCGTCGCCCCCAATTGCTTCACCGCCTTGGCCATCAATTTGGTCTTGGGTTCCGGAAGCGAAAGATCGGCAAGAACCAGAAGCTCCCCGGCCGCCATCTTGGACGAAAGGGCACTTTGCATGGCCTTTCGATACATTTTTTTCGACATGGCAGAACGATACTTTCGAGGCTGCGGCCCAAACACCGTCCCGCCATGCCGCCACACCGGCGAACGATTCGAACCAGCTCGAGCCCGTCCCGTATGTTTTTGCCTCCACGGTTTCTTGCCCGTGCCACTGACCTCGCTACGGCCCTTCGTACTGGCGGTCCCCTGCCGAAGCGACGCCAACTGCATCACCACGGCGGAATGAACAAGCGCACCATGCGGCTGAGATCCAAACACGCCTTCGCTCACCTCAACGGCACCCACGGACTTGTTGCTTTGATCTCTGACTTCTATCGAGGCCATGCCGACGTCTTACCCCTCCGCCTTCCGAATGAGGACCAGCCCTCCCACGGGCCCGGGAACGGCCCCTGCGATCAGAACAAGATTATCCTCCGGTCTCGTTTCGATCACGGTCAATCCTTGCACCGTGACCCGCTTATTCCCCATTTGTCCGGGAAGCTTCTTATTTTTCAAGACGCGCGAGGGATACGAACTGCAACCGATCGACCCCGGCGCACGATGAAACATGGAACCGTGACTGGCCGGCCCCCCACCGAAATTGTGACGCTTCATGACGCCCTGAAACCCTTTTCCCTTTGAGATCCCCTGGACGTGAACCACTTCACCTTTTCCAAACAGGTCAGCCGTCACGGCGTCTCCCACCTGACAATCCGGCACGCAACGAAATTCCCGCAAATGCCTGAACAGCTTCTCTTGCCCGGAAGAACGAAGATGCCCCACCTGGGCTTTCGTGAGCTTCCGCTCTTGGACCTCCGAATACCCAAGCTGCACCGCATCGTAACCATGATGAGTTTTGGTCTTCACGGCCGTGACGCGACAGGGACCCGCCTCAATCACCGTCACGGGATGGAGACGACGGTTTTCGTCGTAAAACTGCGTCATGCCCAACTTTGTTCCTATTAATCCACTAACCATTTCGCATCCTGCCAATCATTGACGACGACACCACGCTACAACTTGATCTCCACGTCCACCCCTGCTGCCAGACTTAATTTCATGAGTGCATCCATTGTTTCTGGAGTGGGTTCAAGAATATCCAGCAAGCGCTTGTGGGTTCGGATTTCAAATTGTTCGCGGGACTTCTTATCCGTATGAGTGGATCGCTGGATGGTAAACTTTTCAATCCGCGTGGGAAGCGGAATGGGGCCAGCCACGCGCGCACCCGTTTGCTTGACGGTATCCACGATTTCCCTGGCCGATTGATCAAGGATCCGATAATCAAAGCCTTTCAATCGGATACGAATACGCTGATCGACACTTACCACCACTGGATTCCTTCCCTAGGCGAGGATTTCGGTGACGACGCCGGCGCCCACCGTGCGCCCGCCTTCTCGCACCGCAAACCGTAATCCCTGCTCCATCGCAATCGGCGCGATCAATTCCCCCGTAAACGTCGTGTTGTCCCCCGGCATCACCATCTCCACGCCTTCCGCCAACTGCACCACCCCCGTCACGTCCGTCGTCCGAAAATAAAACTGCGGCCGGTACCCGTTGAAGAACGGCGTGTGCCGCCCCCCCTCTTCTTTCGTCAACACGTATACTTCCGCCTTGAACTTCGTATGCGGCGTGATACTCTTCGGCTTCGCCAGCACCATCCCCCGTTCCACTTCATCCTTCTTCGTGCCCCGCAGCAACGCCCCGATGTTGTCCCCCGCCTGCCCTTCGTCCAAGACCTTCCGGAACATCTCCACGCCCGTCACCACCGTGGTCCGCGTCTCGCCCAACCCCACAATCTCGATCTCATCCCCGACCTTCACCTGGCCCCGCTCCACGCGCCCCGTCACCACCGTCCCCCGCCCGCTGATCGTAAACACGTCCTCGATCGGCATCAGAAACGGCTTGTCGATCGCCCGCTCCGGCGTCGGAATATAACTGTCCACCCCCGCCAACAACTTCATGATCGCCGGCACCCCGACCTCGCTGTCATCCCCCTCCAGCGCCTTCGTCGCCGACCCCACAATGATCGGAATGTCGTCCCCCGGAAATTGATACTTCGACAATAACTCCCGCACTTCCAATTCCACCAACTCCAATAATTCCGGGTCCTCCACCTTGTCCGCCTTGTTCAAGAACACCACGATGTACGGCACCCCCACCTGCCGCGCCAGCAGAATATGTTCCCGCGTCTGCGGCATCGGCCCATCCGCCGCCGACACCACCAGAATCGCTCCGTCCATCTGCGCCGCCCCCGTAATCATGTTCTTCACGTAATCCGCATGCCCCGGACAGTCCACGTGCGCGTAATGCCGATTGTCCGTCTCATATTCCACGTGCGAAATCGCAATCGTCAGAATCTTCGTCGGGTCCCGCCGCCCTTGCGATTCACTCGCCTTCGCCACCTCGTCATAACTCACAAACGTCGCCATCCCCTGCTGGCCCATCACTTTCGTCAGCGCCGAGGTCAGCGTCGTCTTCCCATGGTCCACGTGCCCGATCGTCCCCACGTTCACGTGCGGCTTCTTCCGATCAAATTTCGCCTTCGCCATCTGCCCCTCCCTCTTCGATTGCGAATCTCTTGAGGCCAGGCGAGAAAGAAACGAGTACCGTCACGTCGCTTTCCTGCCTTTCCAAGAAACCGTCCCCTTATTCTCCACGCTGCTTGCCGACAATTTGATCCGCCAGTTGCTTGGGCACCGGTTCGTATTCCGCAAATTCCATTGAATAAGTGGCACGCCCCTGCGTCTTCGAGCGAAGACTCGTGGCATACCCAAACATTTCTCCAAGAGGAACCATGGCCTCCACAGCTTGAGAGCCGACTCTCGCCTTGATCCCCTGAACTTTTCCGCGCCGGGCATTCAAGTCGCCGATCACGTCGCCCATGAAATCCTGGGGAACCAACACTTCCACCTTCATCACCGGCTCAAGGAGGATCGGGTTGGCCTTACGACAGGCCCCCTCAAAGGCCATGGACGCCGCGATTTTAAAGCCCATTTCACTGGAATCGACCTCATGAAAAGAACCATCGAACAACGTCACCCGAACGTCCCGCATGGCATACCCGGCTACCACGCCGGACCCCATCCGTTCTTTCACCCCTTTTTCCACCGCCGGGATATATTCACGGGGAATAATGCCGCCGACAATCTTGTTGACAAACTCAAATCCCACCCCGGGCTCGGACGGTTCGACGCGCAACACCACGTGCCCGTATTGCCCCCGCCCACCGGATTGCTTGATATATTTTCCTTCGGCTTCACCCGTGCCGCGAATCGTCTCGCGATAGGCCACTTCGGGTTTGCCAACGTTCGCCTGCACCTTGAATTCCCTGACCAGACGATCGACTATGATTTCCAGATGCAGTTCCCCCATTCCGGAAATGATCGTTTGCCCGGTCTCATCGTCGGTTCGAACGTGAAAGGACGGATCTTCCTGCGACAGTTTTTCCAAAGAAAAACCAAGCTTTTCGAGATCCTGCTTGGTTTTCGGCTCCACTGCCATGGAAATCACGGGCTCCGGAAATTTGATCACTTCCAACAAGATTGGGCGCTTTTCGTACGACAAGGTATCACCCGTTCTCGCGCCCCTCATCCCCACCGCGGCGGCAATGTCTCCGGCATGGACCACGTCAATGTCTTCGCGCTTGTTCGCGTGCATTTTGAGCAAACGTCCGATCCGTTCTCGCTTGCCCTGGGTGACGTTAGACACGTACGACCCCGTTTCCAGGCGACCGGAATAGACGCGGAAATACGTGAGCTGCCCGGCAAAGGGATCGGCCATGATCTTGAAGGCCAACGCCGAAAACGGCTCTTCATCACTGGCCGGACAGGTCATTTTCTCGCCGCTGACCGGATCGACTCCTTCCACTTCCGGAACATCCAGAGGTGAAGGCAGGTAATCCACCACGGCATCCAGTAACGGCTGCACGCCCTTGTTCTTGAACGCCGACCCGCAGAACACAGGCGTCATTCGCATTTGATTGGTCCCGGCACGCACGGCACGCTTGATATCCTCGGGTTTCAATGGATCGCCATTCAGGTATTGCTCAAGCACCGTTTCATCAAATTCGGCAACGGCTTCGATCAGCTTGTCCCGATACTCTTGAGCCATCGGCAGAAGATCCGGCGCGACGTCTTCCACCACGAAGTCCGCGCCCAGCGTTTCATCCACAAAGAGGAAGGACTTCATCGAGACAAGATCAATCACTCCCCGAAAATCCGCCTCTTTTCCGATAGGCAACTGCACCGGAACCGGATTCGCCTCCAGGCGATCAACGATACTTTGAACGCTGCCTGAAAAGTCGGCACCCACCCGGTCCATTTTATTCAGAAAGGCAATGCGAGGGACTCGATACTTATCGGCCTGACGCCAGACCGTTTCCGACTGCGGTTCGACTCCCTGCACCGAATCAAAAACGGCCACGGCCCCGTCCAACACGCGAAGGGATCGCTCGACTTCAACCGTAAAGTCTACGTGCCCCGGGGTATCGATAATGTTAATGCGATGATCGTTCCAAAAACAGGTCGTCGCCGCAGACGTAATCGTAATGCCCCGCTCCCGCTCCTGCTCCATCCAATCCATTTGAGCCGCACCTTCATGCACTTCACCCATCCGGTGAGAGACACCGGTATAAAACAGAATGCGTTCGGTCGTCGTCGTTTTCCCGGCATCAATATGGGCCATGATACCGATATTCCGAGTCCGCTCTAATGGATATTCTCTGGACACCATTCCTCCACACACCATCAGGCTGCAGCAACACTCCCAAACGCCCAATCCGAACACGGATTAAAAAACGACACGTGGAGGGTGATTCGACTACAGCAACAAAAAACCGCTACCAACGGTAATGGGCAAACGCACGATTCGCCTCGGCCATTCTGTGCGTTTCATCGCGTTTCTTGACCGCAACCCCTGTATTATTGGCAGCATCAAGCAACTCGGCGGCAAGCTTGTCTTGCATACTCTTTCCCGTTCGAGACTGAGCACTGCGCTTAATCCATCGAAAGGCCAGGGCAACTTGCCTGACCGGCCGGATTTCGACGGGGACCTGATACGACGCCCCACCCACCCGTCTCGATTTCACTTCCACCATTGGCTTCACGTTGCCAAGGGCAGAATGAAAAACTTTCAAGGGATCACTCCCGGTCTTCTGTTGAATGACGTCGAACGCCCCATAACATACACGCTGGGCTGTACTCTTTTTCCCTCTCGCCATAAGAATATTGATGAACTTCCCTACAAGAGAATCCCGATATTTGGCATCAACCCCGGAAGTTCTTATGACGGCACTTCGACTACGAGACATATCGTCAACACACCTTCTCTACGCAAACACCTTTGGCTATTTCGGTCGCTTTGCTCCGTACTTCGAACGACCTTGTTTCCGGTTGGCGACGCCGACCGCGTCCAGTGCGCCCCGGACCAAATGATAACGCACGCCGGGCAAGTCCTTCACCCGACCGCCACGCACGAGCACGATGGAATGCTCCTGCAAGTTATGCCCCATGCCCGGGATGTAGGTCGTTACCTCGACGCCCGTCGTCAAACGCACACGTGCCACTTTCCGCAACGCGGAATTCGGCTTTTTCGGAGTCGTCGTGTACACGCGCAGACAGACCCCTCGCCGTTGCGGGCATCGATTCAGAGCCGGGCTTTTACTCTTGGCCTTTGGGGCCTTGCGACCTTTTCTGACAAGCTGATTCACCGTTGGCATACGAAATTTTCCTTCAAAGACGTGATGGATGTAACGCTCTCGGACAACCTTTCGATTGTAGTGAGACAATCGCCACGTGTCAAGATAAATCACTCCGTCAATTATGTGGACTGCGTCTGCAACTCTTTCTCCTGAGGAATCGCCAATTCACCATCATCCACGATGGCCTCTGCATCAGGAGCAGGCACGAAGGTTTCGCGGTAGTGTGAAAACCCCGTACCGGCCGGAATCAGACGCCCCACAATGACGTTTTCCTTGAGCCCTCGCAAATCATCAGTCTTACCATTGATGGCGGCCTCAGTGAGCACGCGAGTCGTCTCCTGGAAGGAGGCCCCGGAAATGAAGCTGTCCGTATTCAGTGATGCCTTGGTAATACCCAGCAACACGGGTTTTCCGATGGCCGGCTTCCCGCCTTCGGCGAGGACCCGTTGATTTTCATCGGTGAAGGCAAATTTCCCGACTTGGGCACCCGGCAAAAAGTTTGTATCTCCCGGATCTTCGATGCGGATCTTCTTCAACATCTGCCTCGCAATAATTTCAATGTGCTTGTCATTAATCGAGACCCCCTGCAAGCGATACACTTCTTGAACTTGATTCACCAGATATCGCTGCAGTTCTCGAGGACCCAGCACGTTAAGAATATCATGGGGATTCGCCGAGCCATCCATAAGCGGTTCACCCGCACGCACCCAATCCCCTTCATGCACGTTGACGTGCTTTCCTCGAGGAATGAAGTATTCCTTGATGTCTCCCATCTTGTTATCGACGACGATCTTTCTCATCCCCTTGACGAAACCGCCGAAGGAGACCTCGCCGTCGATTTCACTGATCACCGCTTGCTCTTTGGGCTTTCTCGCCTCAAACAATTCCGCGACCCGTGGCAACCCACCCGTAATATCTTTGGTCTTCGTGGTTTCTCGAGGGATTTTCGCCAACACGTCACCGGAATGCACGATCGATCCTTTTTCCACGAAGATATGCGCACCTACGGGAAGGAGATAGCGGGCCGGCGCACCCGAACCGGGCAATTTCGCGGTCTTGTTCCCATCGTCTTTGATCGAAACGCGAGGACGAAGATTGGTCCCGGCTTGCTCAATGACCACCTTGCGTGACAGGCCGGTGATTTCGTCAACCTCTTCTTTCATGGTGACGCCTTCGGAGATATCGCCATAGGCAATTTTCCCACCCACTTCCGTCAGAATGGTCAACGAGTACGGATCCCACTCCACAAGTTTCTGCCCTACCGTCACCCGCCCGCCGTCTTTCACGATAATTTTCGCCCCATAGACAACCGGGTACTTCTCCCGCTCTCGACCGGAGTCATCATAGACCGCAATCTTCGCGTTTCGATTCATGACCACCCATTCGCCCTGCTTGTTCTGGACCGCCGTGTGCCGATTGTGAAAATCGGCATTTTTCTTGGCATCGAAACTGAGGTATTTCAAGACCCCATCGTGTCGAGACTCGACCACGCTTTGTTCCACGACTTTACTCGCCGTCCCCCCAATGTGGAAGGTCCTCATGGTCAACTGGGTACCGGGCTCGCCGATCGACTGCGCGGCGATCACCCCCACGGGCTCACCCAATTCAACCAGCTTCCCTCTGGCCAAGTCCCGCCCGTAACACTTCACGCAGACGCCCCACCGGGCTTGACAGGTCAACACCGACCGGATGCGAACGTGCCCGATACCGGCCTCGACCACGGTCTTCACGCGCGTTTCATCCAGCTCTTCATTCCCCGGCACCACCACTTCACCGGTCAACGGATCCAGAATGTCTTCCGCTGCGATACGGCCTAAAATCCGTTCTTCTATCGGCTGAATCACCTCTCCGCCTTCGACCAACGCGGAGACGTCGATCCCGTCGGCGGTCCGGCAATCTTCTTCACTCACGATGACGTCCTGAGAAATATCCACCAGCCGTCTGGTCAGGTACCCGGAATTGGCGGTTTTGAGCGCGGTGTCCGCCAACCCTTTTCTCGCCCCGTGCGTCGAGATAAAATATTGGAGGACCGTCAGCCCTTCCCGGAAATTGGCGGTGATGGGAGTTTCAATAATTTCACCGGACGGCTTGGCCATCAACCCCCGCATGCCTCCCAACTGCCGAATTTGCTGCGAACTCCCCCGTGCGCCGGAATCGGCCATCATGAAGATGGGGTTCAAGGTATCTTCCGGGCCCTGCCCGCCGCCGGCTTTAATTTCCTTCATCATCTCATTGGCGACCTGCTCACTCACGTGGGCCCAGATATCAATGACTTTATTGTAGCGCTCGCCGTTTGTGATCAGCCCCTCACCATATTGCCGCTCGACCTCGGCGACGTCCTTGTGCGCCTTTCCCAGCAACACTTCCTTTTTGGTCGGGATATGCATATTGTCAATGCACAGAGAAACCCCGGCCTTGGTGGCATAGTAAAAGCCAAGGTCCTTCAGCTTATCGAGCATTTTGACCGTTTCGTGGAGCCCGACTTCACGATAGACCGCATCGATCAGCTTCGTCATCTCTTTCTTGGTCATGACCTGATTGACGTGCGGAAACGCGATAGTGGAAGGAAGGATTTCCGCAAACAGCACGCGCCCGACGGTCGTTTCGACCAAGGCTCCATCGATGCGCACCTTGACCTTGGCTTGTTCGTCCAGTTCCCCGGCATCATAGGCAATCCGCACTTCTTCGGTTGAATACAAGACCTTTCCTTCACCCACCGCGTCCGGTCGTTCCTGAGTCAACCAGTAACACCCCAACACCATATCCTGAGAGGGAATGGCGAGCGGACGGCCATTCGCCGGCGACAACACGTTATTGATGGACATGATCAACACGCGAGCTTCGATCTGTGCCTCTACCGATAGCGGGACGTGTACCGCCATTTGGTCACCGTCGAAGTCCGCGTTGAACGCCGCGCACACCAGCGGATGCAAACGGATGGCCTTGCCTTCGACCAGAACGGGGTCAAATGCCTGCATACCCAAACGATGGAGCGTCGGCGCCCGATTCAAAATAACCGGGTGTTCCCGAATCACTTCGTCCAACACGTCCCAGACCTCGGGGCGCTCCTTTTCCACGAGACGTTTCGCGCTTTTAATGGTCGTCGCGGCTCCGCGTTCTTCCAATTTGTGGAAGATAAACGGCTTAAACAATTCCAACGCCATTTTCTTGGGCAACCCGCATTGATTCAATTTCAGTTCCGGCCCCACGACGATCACCGAACGACCCGAGTAGTCAACCCGTTTTCCCAGGAGATTCTGACGAAACCGGCCCTGCTTGCCCTTGAGCATGTCGCTGAGAGACTTCAGCGGTCGTTTATTGGCCCCGCGAATCGTCCGGCCGCGTCGCCCGTTGTCAAAAAGCGCATCCACGGCTTCTTGCAACATTCTCTTTTCGTTGCGAACAATCACGCCGGGCGCCTTCAACTCCACCAACCGTTTCAACCGGTTATTCCGGTTGATCACCCGTCGATACAGGTCATTCAAATCCGACGTGGCAAACCGCCCACCGTCCAACGGCACCAGCGGTCTCAATTCAGGGGGCAGAACCGGGATGACGTCCAGGATCATCCATTCCGGTCGATTGCCCGATTTATGAAAGGCCTCGATGACTTTCAAACGTTTCGTGATCTTCTTGTTCAAGGCCGCGGAAGTCGACGCATTCACCTTTTCATGCCGCTCAGCCCACAGGCTTTCGATATCGACTTGCCTCAGCAACTCACGAATCGCCTCCGCCCCAATGCCGACGCGAAAGGCCTGTGGCCCGTACTCATCCACACATTCACGGTATTTCTCTTCCGTGAGCAACTCTTTCTCTTTCAGCGGGGTGTCCTGAGGATCAATGACGACGTACGCCTCGAAATAGAGAATTTTTTCCAATTGCTTGAGGCTCATGTCCAGCAGGATCCCGATCCGGCTCGGCACGCCTTTCAGGAACCAGATATGGGCGACGGGTGCGGCCAACTCGATATGCCCCATACGCTCGCGCCGCACCTTCGACTGAATGACCTCGACTCCGCATTTGTCGCAGACGATCCCGCGATGCTTCATGCGTTTGTATTTTCCGCAATTGCATTCCCAATCCTTGGTCGGCCCAAAAATCTTCGCGCAAAATAATCCATCTTTTTCCGGCTTGAACGACCGATAATTGATGGTCTCCGGTTTTTTGACTTCCCCATATGACCACGAACGAATTTTCTCCGGCGACGCGATCCTGATACACATGCCGTCGAAGGACATGGCATCGCGCGGCCTTTCAAACAGAGCATAGACGCTTTCCAAGGCTCTACCCTCCTTTTCAGAAACTGGAATATCCTCGAAATAGTAGTGGTAAGGACCGGACTATTCGGCGGATTTTATTAACTCAACGTCCAATCCCAGGCTTTGCAATTCTTTCACCAACACGTTAAACGACTCCGGCAAGCCCGGCTCCAGAAAGTTTTCTCCCTTGACGATCGCCTCGTACATTCTCGACCGTCCAGGAACGTCATCGGACTTCACGGTCAAGAATTCCTGAAGCGTGGACGCGGCTCCATACGCCTGGAGAGCCCAGACTTCCATTTCGCCCAAACGCTGCCCCCCGAACTGGGCCTTCCCGCCCAGCGGTTGTTGCGTCACCAACGAATAGGGGCCAATGGACCGGGCATGAATCTTATCATCCACCAAATGGTGCAACTTCATCATATAGACGTAGCCGACCGTCACCGGACTCTTGAACGGGTCGCCGGTACGACCGTCATACACCACCGATTGACCATTTTCCGGCAAGCCGGCCTGCCTTAACAATTCTTTAATCTCCCCTTCCGTCGCTCCGTCAAACACGGGACTGGCGGCATAGATCCCCAAGGCCCTGGCAGACCATCCTAAATGCGTTTCCAAAATCTGTCCGACGTTCATTCGCGACGGAACCCCAAGCGGATTCAGCACGATTTCAATCGGTGTGCCGTCAGGCAAATACGGCATATCTTCTTCGGGCAGAATCCGGGAGACCACGCCCTTGTTGCCATGACGTCCGGCCATCTTGTCCCCAACGGATATTTTCCGCTTAATGGCGAGATAGACTTTCACCAACTTGATGACGCCCGGGGGCAATTCATCACCACGCCGAAGCCGCCCGACCTTTTCGTCATAGAAGGTTTGCAGGCTCTCGATGTGATCCTTGGCCGCCCGTTCTACCTCTTCGAGCTTTCGTTGCTCTTCCTGGTCACCCAGAATCACGCGCCGCACGTCGTCATCGGGAAGTTTCCGCAAAACCTCCGCGGTGATTTTCCCTTTTTTCTTTAAAATAACTTCGCCGCTTTCGGGATCCATCAAGTCACGGCCTACCACCTGCCCAAGCAACAGTCTCCGAATTTTCTTGTTCCGTTCATCCTCGATGATGTGGAGTTCATCCTGATAGTTCCGTTCAAATTTTAAGCGATCCTGGGATTCAATGTTCTTCGAACGCTCATCCTTATCAATGCCTTTTCTGGAAAAAATCTTCACGTCCACCACGATTCCTTCAATTCCCGGAGGAACTTGAAGGGACGTATCCTTCACGTCTCCTGCTTTTTCTCCAAAGATCGCCCGCAGCAACTTCTCTTCCGGGGTCAGTTGCGTCTCACCCTTCGGAGTCACTTTGCCGACCAGGATGTCCCCGGCCTTGACCTCGGCTCCAATGCGAACAATCCCGCTTTCATCGAGGTTTCTCAGCGCCTCTTCCCCCAGATTGGGAATGTCACGCGTAATCTCCTCCTTCCCCAATTTGGTATCACGGGCTTCCACCTCGAACTCTTCGATGTGAATGGACGTAAAAGTATCCTCACGAACCAGTCGCTCGCTCAACAAAATGGCGTCCTCAAAATTGTACCCGCCCCAGGGCATGAACCCGACCAGGATGTTTTTTCCCAACGCCAACTCGCCCCGATCGATGGCCGGCCCATCCGCCAACACCTGCCCCTTCTTGACCGGCTGCCCGACTTTCACAATAGGGGTTTGAGTCACGCACGTATTCTGGTTGGTTCGTTGAAATTTCACCAAATCATACGTATCCCAAAAGCGTCCGGTCTTCTTTTTCCCCTCGTCCGCCTTACCGCCTTCTGTTCGGACGACGATGCGCCGGGCATCCACGCTTTCCACGACCCCATCCCGCCTGGCTTGTTCAACGTACCCGGAGTCGCGGGCCACCACGGCTTCCATGCCGGTTCCGACCAACGGCGCCTCACTCTGCACGAGCGGCACGGCCTGGCGCTGCATGTTCGAACCCATTAACGCACGGTTGGCGTCGTCGTGCTCAAGAAAGGGAATCAACGCGGTGGCGACGCTGACCACCTGCTTCGGGGACACGTCCACGTAATCGACTCGATCCGGTGTCGTCGCAATAAACTCCCCTTCGGACCGCGCCGTTACCGAATCGGACAACAAACGACCGGCTGCGTCCACTTGAGAATTGGCTTGAGCAATGACGTGATGCTCGCCTTCCAACGGAGAAAGAAATTCGACGTCCCGCAGGACGCGTCCCTTCTGAACTTTTCGAAACGGGGCTTCAATGAAACCGAATTCGTTGATGCGCGCGTAGGTGGCCAACGACGTGATCAGCCCGATGTTCGGCCCTTCAGGGGTTTCGATGGGACAGATACGGCTATAGTGAGAGGGGTGGACGTCGCGGACTTCAAACCCCGCGCGCTCACGAGTCAGCCCGCCTGGCCCCAATGCGGACAGTCGCCGCTTATGCGTGATTTCGGCCAAGGGGTTCGTTTGATCCATAAATTGCGACAATTGGCTGCCGGCAAAGAACTCTTTAATGGCGGCGACAATGGGTTTGGCGTTAATCAAGTCGTGCGGCAGCACCGTTTCCATATCGAGCAGATTCATCCGCTCTTTAATGCTGCGCTCCATCCGGGCCAACCCCAAACGGATCTGATTCTCGAGCAATTCTCCAACCGTCCGAACCCGGCGATTCCCCAAGTGATCAATGTCATCCACGTCACCTTTACCCATTTTCAATTCGACGAGGCAGCGGACCACTTCCACCACGTCCTGGGCGGTGAGTACCCGCTGGGTGAGGGCCAGATCCAACGAAAAACGGTTATTCATCTTCAGCCGTCCGACCGGAGACAAATCATATCGCTTCGGGTTGACAAACAGGTTCTCAAACAAAAGTTTGGCCGAATCCACGGAAGGCATTTCGCCCGGCCGAAGGCGCTTATAAATTTCCACCCAGGCTTCCTTTTGAGAAGTCGTCCGTTCGGCCTCCAGGGTATCCAAAATGATCGGAGTCGCCACCACACTATCCAAATAAATCACCTTGAAACTCGATGGTTTCAATTCAAGAAGCCGCTCAAGCATGGGCAAGGTCAACCGTTGATTTTTTTCAACAAGCACCTCTCCTTTTTCCGAGTCCCGAATTTCCGTCAACACGGCTCGCCCGACCAATTCTTCCGGCTTCACCGGGATCTCCTTCACCCCGGCGGCGCGAACTTTCGCCATGAGCGATTTGTTCAGCCGCGTCCCTTCTCGAACGATCGGGTCCTTGACGCCTTTCTCGAAAACCTCAACCGACGACCGTAAACCCGTATGCAGGTCCGGATCCAACTTCCTCATCAGTTGCCCGTCTGAAACCCGAATTTCCTCAATGGGATAATACATCTTCAGCACGTCGTCCGTTGACAAGCCAAATGCCTTCAACAGAATCGTGGCCGGCATTTTGCGGCGACGATCGATGCGGACGTACAAAATATCCCGCGCGTCAAACTCGAAATCCAACCAAGACCCCCGGTAGGGAATGATACGAGCGGAAAACAACACCTTGCCGCTGGAATGGGTACGCCCTTTATCATGACTGAACGAGGCGCCGGGAGAGCGATGCAATTGGCTCACCACGACCCGCTCCGTGCCGTTAATGATAAAGGTGCCCCGGTCCGTCATCAGAGGAAGCTCACCCACGTACACTTCCTGCTCTCGAACGTCGAGCACCTTGCTGTTTTTCACCCCTTTCTCCTGCGGATCAAATACCACCAGTCGGATGCGCAATTTCAAAGGGGCGGCAAACGTCATGCCCTGTTCCAGGCACTCGCGCATATCGTACTTGGGCGTGCCCAGCGAATAACTGGAAAATTCAAGAATGGCCGAACTGTTAAAGTCTGCAATGGGAAAGACACTCATGAGCGCCGCCTGCAGCCCTTTTTCCGCGCGACGCTCAGAGTCGGTCTCTTTTTGCAAAAACCCCTCGTATGAGCGTTTTTGAACTTCGACGAGGTCAGGAATGTCAATCGTCGACTGAATTTTCGAAAAATCAGTACGTTTGATAATTCCCGGCAATGGAGGTTGAGACATAGTCGGCTCCTTCTCTCTCTAGGCGTGTACGAACAACCCGTCCCGATCAACCAGATCCCGTAACAACCCTCGTCTGTTACTTGACTTCAACCGTGGCCCCCACGTCGGTGAGCTTTTTCTTGATCGTTTCCGCCTCGTCTTTGGCCGCACCTTCCTTGACCGGCTTCGGCGCCGCCTCCACCAAATCCTTGGCTTCTTTCAACCCGAGCCCGGTGATCTCGCGAACCACTTTAATGACTTGAATTTTCTTGTCGGCCGGCACGCCGGCCAACACCACGTCAAAAGCGTCTTTCTCTTCGGCAGCCTGAGCCCCCGCGTCCCCGGCAGCCGGCGCCGCCACTGCCACCGGCGCCGCCGCCGTCACGCCGAATTTCTCTTCAAATCCCTTGACCAATTCGGACAACTCCAAAACCGTCATGCTTTCAACGGCCCCCAGAATGTCTTCCTGTGAAAGCTTTGCCTCCGTTGCAGCCATTTCTCCTTCTCCTTTCTTTTTGTCTTGAATCGCAACCAGCACGGCCGCAAATCCACGTAAAATCCCTTGAAGCACACCCACCATTCCTCGAAGAGGCCCCTGCATGGCAGACAAGAGCATCGACAGCAGCACCTCTTTGGAAGGCAATTCAGCAGTCGCAATCAGTTGTGCGGGCTCAAGCGCTTTTCCTTCGATCACGCCGCCTCGCCAAAGAATCTTCTCGTCACATTTTTCGTGTTTGATGAAATCCCGAAGAATCTTGGCAGGCAACACCGGATCGTCGTAACCGATGACCACCGCGACTTGCCCCTTGAACAAGGACACGACGGGGAACAACGACGTTCCCTCCACGGCTCTCGTGGCCAGGGAATTCTTCACCACTTTCAATTCCGCCTGAGCGTCGCGGAGTTTGTGTCGTAACTGGGTCACCTGATTAACCGGCATTCCTGCGCATTCCGTCACCACGGCCAACCTGGCCCTGGCGAACTTCTCGTGCAAATTGGAAACCACCCCCGTCTTCTGTTCCTTTTTCATGCCCGGCTCCTTTTCACACCACGACTAATCAACGTGTCGGCCCAAGGTCGCACATTCCAGGGGAATACCCGGCCCCATGGTGCTCGACATGGTCGCACCCTTAAGATACTTTCCCTTACTTGAGGAGGGTTTGGCTTTCACCACCGACGTCAACACCGCCTGCGCGTTCTCGGTGATTTGCGAGACGGCGAACGAAACCTTGCCTATCGGCACGTGGACGTTCCCGGCCTTATCCACTTTGTACTCGACCCGGCCCTTCCGGATCTCCTCGATCGCCTTCCCGACCTCGAACGTCACGGTTCCGGTCTTGGGGTTGGGCATCAGGCCGCGCGGGCCCAACACTTTTCCCAATTTTCCAACCGAAGACATCAGATCCGGCGTGGAGATGGCCTGATCAAAATCCAACCAGCCCCCTTTGATTTTTTCCAACAAATCATCGGCCCCCACGAAATCGGCACCGGCCTGTCGCGCCTCTTGCTCTTTTTCCCCTTTGGCGAACACCAGAATCCTGACCTTTTTCCCGGTGCCATGAGGTAACACCGTCGTACCACGAACCATTTGGTCTGCACGTTTTGGATCAACACCCAACCGGATGGACAATTCCACGGTCTCATCAAATTTGGCATAGGCCGCCTGCCTGACCAAATCACTGGCTTCCTCAAGCCCGTACAGCTTGGATTCAACTTTTGCTGCGGAGTTCCGTAATTGTTTTCCCACGATTCACACTCCCCTCTGAAAACGAAAACCAACCAACTCGTCAGGAAACCCTGATTTATTGTGATAGCGGGTTGCAGGGCAAGGCGTCCCGTAGCGAAACCCGAGGCTTATCATAGAGATAGGCGAAGGTTGAGCGAGGACACAACACCGCCATGCGCCCGATGGTACAATACATCAGTCGGTCACCGTGATCCCCATGCTCCTGGCGGTACCTTCGATGATCCTCATCGCCCCTTCGATGTTCACCGCATTCAAATCTTCCATTTTTTGCTTGGAGATTTCCTGTATTTGGGCGCGGGAGATCGCGCCAACCTTATCCTTCTGCGGTACCCCGGAACCCTTAATAATCCCCACCGCTTTCTTCAAAAGATCCGTAGCCGGAGGGGTTTTCGTGATAAAGGTAAAGCTCCGGTCTCGATACACGGTAATGACAACGGGGATGATGCTCCCTTCCTGCTTTTGCGTCTTCGCATTAAATTGCTTGCAAAAATCCATGATGTTCAGACCATGTTGACCCAATGAGGGACCCACGGGCGGAGCGGGATTGGCCTTCCCCGCGGGAATCTGCAATTTAATCAGCGTTATGACCTCTTTTGCCATCTCTCTGTCCTTTTTCCTAGGTTAGTTCACTACAACTCACGACGCCGCCCGCGCGCACCCATGTCAACGACACCCTACCCTCGCTCAATCTGTGCAAAGACCAATTCGACCGGCGTCGCACGACCCAGGATGCTCACCAACACCTTGGCCCGACTATGCTCGTCGTCCACTTCGTCGATCAAACCGTTAAAGCCCATGAACGGCCCGTCAACGATCCGGACGTTATCCCCTTTGGAAAAAAACACCCGCTCCCGCGGAAGAGACACGCCGGATTCGATTTGCTTCAGAAGAGAATCCGCTTCCTCCTTCGGCAACGGCATGGGCTTGACCCCCTCTCCACCGACAAACCCCGTGACCTTGGGAGTCTCTTTGATCATCACGACCGTTTCGTCCCTGAGAGGATCCTCCAATTCGACCAGCACGTAGCCGGGAAAAAATTTTCGCTTTGACGCGCGGCGTTTTCCATCTTTGATTTCAATCACGTCCTCGGTAGGCACCAGAACCTGCCCGAACTCTTCCTCAAGACCCATCTGGGTCGCCCGCTCCACCAAGGAGGTGCGCACGCGCCCCTCATATCCGGCATAGGTGTGAATCACGTACCAATTTTTGGCCATAGCGCTTGACCCCAAACGTTCAAAGGATTCGACTGACCAGCCATACTAAAATGGAATCAGTCATCGAGAGGTACAAAGACATAATGAAGCAAAACACCACCACCACCGACGTAGAACCAATCGTTTCATCACGCGTCGGATACGAAACCTTCTTCAACTCCCCTTTCACCTCGATGAGAAATTCCGCAATTTTCGCCCAGAGTTTCTTCATGTCACGCTCTTCCCATCTTCCTTACTCGACCCGTATCGTGGCAGGGGCACCAGGACTCGAACCCGGACCTTCGGTTTTGGAGACCGACATGCTAGCCATTGACACCATGCCCCTTCATGACTCCCGGCAAACCCGTCATTTCACTTCCTTATGAGGGACATGTTTTCTGCAGAACCGGCAATACTTTTTCACTTCCAAGCGATCAGGATCATTTTTTTTATTCTTCATCGTCGAATAATTCCGCCGTTTACAGTCCCCACAGGCTAACGAAATAATGACCCGCATAACGTCTCCTCCCTTGCGAGGATGCTGAAAACGCCCGCCAGCTTTGTTCTCGCGGCGCTCGGCGGCTCAACGTACCGAAACGTACGCCTCGCCCCCTCGCTTGCTGCGGCCGCGCTGGACGACCGTTTTGACCATCCTCGTCCTCTCTGCCCGGCGCGCCGTGACTCCTCGACACTTTCGGACGGGCAGACTACCACCGTTCCTGTCAAGAGTGTCCTAGGCGAGGATTTCGGTGACGACGCCGGCGCCCACCGTGCGCCCGCCTTCTCGCACCGCAAACCGTAATCCCTGCTCCATCGCAATCGGCGCGATCAATTCCCCCGTAAACGTCGTGTTGTCCCC